>DEJH01000034.1 GCA_002353275.1 Caryophanales bacterium UBA2753
TCTCTGGTTGAATTATCGCTATATGTGGCGGTTATTACTAATCCTGTTGGGTCAAAACTATCACCAACTTCATAAGATGTTTTTGTCGGAGCAGTTTTAACTGCAATGCTGCTTAAACTTTTTGGAGTATAAGTAATTTTAAATTGTGCAATCATTGAAGCGCTATTAACATTCTCTTGTACACAAAAATATGAGTATCCGGCAGTTGATATACCAATAGATGTTGAACTAGTTCCAATTGTTACATTGTTGCCAACAGTAGTTTTATTGCTGCCAAATGTTAATGTTGATCCACTGCTAGAGCATGCAGTAGAAGTAACATAAGCATTCCATGATCTGTTCGTTCCGGATGCAGTTGTAGCCTCAATCTTTGTGATCAAACCAGGAATTGCAGTTGTATTAAATAATGCAGCAAGTTTATATCCCCTTCCCTTATTAAATTGAAGGGATGTAGTTGTGCTACCATATATTTCACATTTTCCGCTGATAGAATCATTATCAGTTGTTGTTGCTGTCCATGTAGACCAACTACCATAATTACCAGATGATGTTATTGACGATCTAGTAATTGTTAATGTTTGAGAAGCTGGAGCTGCCTCCACTGTTACTGTACAAGATCCAGACTTAGAAGAATCTAATTGAGAAGTTGCGGTAATTGTTGCTGTACCTGTAGCAACTGCAGTAACAACACCTAAAGCACTGACTGTAGCAACACTAGTGTTGCTGCTAGACCAAGTTACTGTTTGACTTGGATTATTATCGCCATTAACTGTGGCGCTCAAATTGCCTGTATTAGAAACAGTTAATGTTAGAGTTGATGGAGCAACTGTGACTGATGAAACTGTTGGTGTGCTACCACCACTAGAAGTTACTGTGACGTAAACAGAAGCGTAAATACTGCTATCTGCATTGCTTTCAATGACAACATAGTCACTTCCTTGACCAACTGCGGTAATTCTACCTGAAGAGTTAACACTAACAACATTAGACTCACCGCTCAATGTATAGAAATTAACAGAATCATCAAAAGTACCAACTCCATTAACTGTCCAATCTAAATCTAAAGAATCTCCGACTTGTAATTCTAATTCATCATCTACAATTTCTGGATTATTAATCACAATATCAGTTGGTTGATCTTCATAATCAACTCCTAAAAATTTATCAATGTTAAGTCTTCCATTTCCTGCCCATGATGGATTCCCATCAATAGCGTCACAAGAAGCATAAAGAGCGCTTTCAATTTGATCTGGTGTTGCACTCGGATTTTTTTGTTTATATAAGGCAATTGCCGCTGTTACTATTGGTGCAGAAAAAGATGTACCTTGGGTTTTCTTATATGAAGAAGTAGTTCCTTTATCAGCAACATATACTGTGCCTGGAGCAACTAAATCAATTCCATAGGTATTTGAATAATCGGCTTTTGTGGTAGTGCTACTTTCCGCTAAAGAACCTACAGAAATAACATAATTGTTACTAGCCGGATAAGATGGTTCTGAGGTATTAAAATTACCAGCTGCTGCAACCAAAGTAATACCAGCATTATGGCAAGCGTTTAACCAAGAAGTTAATTGAGAAGAACAACCAGTAGAAGCGGCCATACTTTGTCCACCATAACTAACAGCGTGTTCATATGCCTGAAAAGACATATTGATAACGTCAATTCCTTCTTCTTTGCAATAATTTAAGCAGTTTTGAATTGCAGCCCACTCATAGCCGTAATTAGAATTAGTAACTTTATAAACATATAATTCAACATTAGGAGCAATACCAGCGCATCCTAAAGCATTTATTTGACTAGCGATAACAGAAGCGACATTAGTGCCGTGCCCATGGCCATCAGCCAAATGTGCTTCGTTATTTGAAAACTCATAATACTTCCAACCACTACTATATTCGACAGATCTTGATTTAGACTTAATTATTCTGTTTCCATTTAACTTAAAATCTTCATGATCATAATTAAGTCCGCTATCAATCACGGCAACTTTAACGGAATCACCGCGATATATTTTTGAAGTATTAACATAGTTCATTGAACTGAACGTATATCCATTTTGAGTGGAATAATATGGCTCATCACTGATATCAGTAGAATATTCGGCCGGATAAAACATTGGGCCATCTTCTTTAGGTCCGTTAGATATTAATACCCCTTCTTCGTGCGCGCATACATCTTTATATATATTATTGCCTTTTGAAGGCAAAATAGGAGTGGCTGCTAAAGCCATTCCTATAAATGTTATTAATAATGAGGTTTTTCTTTTATGCATGTAATCCTTTATTTACGCAGAAGCTTCTCCATGTTGTAAATCGAGTTTCGCTTGTTGTGTAATAAGTGTCAACATCACTATATTGAGTACTATTTGGCCAATACATACAAATGCCTTTAGAGACACCCGCTCCTTTTTGAGCAAGGTTATAGGCCACTAAATTAGCATGAGCGTTTTTCACTGCAGTAATATAGCTTGAATCAACACTAAATGATGAGAAAGCAGTATTATTTGCTAATTTATCCACAAAGTCCCAAGCATCAAATGTACAGAAATAATCATAGTCATTATCACCATAATGCTTAACATTATTAACAATCGCGTTATTAAATGACTTCTTATTGCTTGATGTAACTTTGCTATCGAGTTGAGCAGCTAAATTCTCCCAGGCAGTCTTATAAGCACTTGCATATGCAAGATTCATATATGACAAGGTCTGATTACCACTAGAAGAGGAGGCTCCACCATTATCAGAGATAAATCCATCAACAATTGCTTTTAAGATTGTGGTTGTAGCTTTTTTAGAATATAAGTCATCAACCCATGTATCATAATCCCAACCATAACCAGCTTCACTTTCTTCAGAAGCAACCATATAGTTGAAATAATCACTATTAGTTTCAGCAATATCTTGAACCGCCATTAAGCAAGCGTCATATCCGACCCATTCAAGTTTTTGTCCAGACATTCCACAGTTAGATAAAGCTCCTTTTACTGCGCTTCTAATCTCGCTATTTTTAAGAACATCATCGTTCTTCTTCTCGTCATAGCAGACGCCTCTCATACCACCACCGTGGTTCCAGAAGATGACTCCAGTTCTATCAGCTGGATAATTCTTTAATCCATATTCTAAGAAGCTTTGTAGAGTACTAGATAATCCCATAGATGCATAAGTTAATGAATCGTCTTTAACAAGAGATTTTTTACTTACATGCCATCTTTCAAGATTTGTTGAAGAGATGCCATATGTTGAAGCCCATGAATTAGCTCCACCAGTTTCAATAACAATATTAACATCGCTTGGTTGATTACTAACTTTTAAGATTTCTTGAATATCACCAGTTGCTAATTGGTTTTCACTTTCAAGATCAGCACCACAGATATAAATGAGAACGGTGTGATCTGCTTTAGGAACTTCTATAACTGTAATCTTACAAGTTGCGGTAATTGAAGGGAATTTAGTCAATTGAGCGGTAATAGTCGTAGTTTGACCAGCTGTCGCAGTTGATTTAACTGATACAAGGCCATCACTACTTACAGTAGCAACATTAGTATTACTACTAGTCCAAGTAAGTTCTTTATTTTGGTTAGCATTACTTGGAACATAAGAGATATTTAATTGTTTACTTCCTCCTGCAGCAACTTCAGCAGTTGTTGGAGACATAATAATACCGGTTGGGTCAGTTGGAGTTGGAGTACCAGTGACAATTGTAAGACTACTACAATAGGCTGCTCCACTTGCGGTTCTAGCAACTTTGAAGTAACTATAACCAGTTAGATCGTAGACATCATTATCTCCAGTGATTTCAGTGGTAAAGCTACCAGTAGTATTACTACCATAAACTGTTAATTCATTCGATTCTCTATCATTAATAGTAAGAGATTGTAATTCTAAGTCCTCAGTATTTTGCAAATACCCAGCAGACGCTTTGAATTGCATTTTAGAGGAATATCCACCAGCACAGCTATAGGCTTGGAACTTAATTCCACTTTCAGCTGTATAAACAGTATCGCTAGTTGAATATGCACTTGGTAAATCAGTATATGTAATTGAGAAGGTTTCTTCTCCACCAGCAGAAGAAGCTTGAACGGTGATTGTACATGTAGCACTCTTTTCACCACTATCTAAAACATTATCGTTATCAGTGTCAGAGAAGGCAGTGATTGTTGCTTGTCCTTCGGCTACACCAGTAACAACACCAGAATTATCAACAGTCGCAATAGCGGAACTACTTGTCTTCCATTTTAAATTTGGATTTGTAGCGTTAGATGGGTTAACTGTTGCTATTAATGTAACTGTCTTACCAGTTTTAACAGTTTCAGAATTTGATGATAAAGAAACACTAGTGACCGCAACTGGGGTAACAGTGATATTAAATGTTGCGCTTGTTGTACCACTTTCTTTTCTCGCTGTCGCAGTAATAGTTGCGCTACCTTGAGCAACACCAGTAATTAAACCAGTACTACTAACAGTAGCAACACTCTCATTATTTGAAGAGAATGTGACTTCTTTAACATTTGTATCAGTAGGAGTATAACCCACTGTTAATTGTGAGGTTTCTCCAATAGAAATTGAGCTCTTTTCACCAGTTAAGGAAATAGAAGTTGGATAAACTGGGGTAGCAGGTGTTGAACTTCCCCAAACAAAGGTAATGGAATCCATATAAAGAGCGCCAGAATAAGAACGTACACCAACATATTCATAGTCCCCTGTAATAGTTAATTCGGTTCCAGAATCAGATTCAATTGAACCAACTTTTGTACCAGAACTGCTTCCATATAAATCAGATGGAGATGAATATGCAGAGGAGTTGGCATAGACATCAAGTGTTCTACCTGATGTACTTGAGTTCCATTCAACAATGATCTTAGCAATTCTTCCACCAGATTCGGTGGTGATAATGCCAGAATTACTATTATTAGATCTTAATTGAATTGAATCGTTGCCTCCAGCACTTTGGCCAGCATAAACCGCTCCAGAAGTCCCACTTTTACCTGACCATGAGGTATATGTTGTACCACTGACTCCCGTTGTTTCTCTTGTTATTGTATCAGAAACAGTAGCAGGTTTAGCGGTAACTGTAACAGAATATGTTCCATATACGTTACTACCATCTTGTGCTGTTGCAGTAATAGTTGCTCCTCCAGCAGCAATAGCAGTTACTAATCCATTTTCATCAACAGTTGCCGCTTCTTCATTACTTGAAGTCCAAACAACACTATTGTTTGTGGCGTTACTTGGTAATATAGTAGCCGTTAATTGTAATTGATCATCCACTGTTAAGGTAGAAGAACCACCAGAAACAGTGATTGACTCAACCGGAATTGCGTTAACGGTAAGATAGATGTTGTAATACATACTCTCATCTAATAGATCATAGACTTTTAATGTCCATGTACCCGCTGAGCCAAATGGAGAATCTAACTGAGCAGAAATTCCTTTTGGATTTAATAACTTAATTCCAATACCGTTAGTAGCAAATTCAGCATATGAAATGCTTGAGCTAGTTGAATCATTTGAATATTGAAGAGTAGCGGTAAGATGTTGATTTAAATATGTAGATAATGTATCAGCGGTATTGAATGTAGTTTTACTCATTGCCGCACTGATATCAGTAACGTAAACGTATTCACCAACATTTAATGGAATTTCAACTGGAATATAGTTTCCATATGAGACTGTTAATGTATATAAACCTTCAGCAGGGAATTTTTCATTAGGATTAATTTGTTGACTATTAGAATCAGTAATCACATATGTATAATCGGTGGTTGATTCTTCAGTTCCATCAGAGAATATTTTCTTAACCGATAATGCATTTTCATTAGCAAAGACAGAATTTGTTGTGTAATTATCCTTATTTGTGTCATTTGCAGTAAAACCAGTCACATATTTTTCTGGGTTCTCAGGTGTGCCTGGTTCGACTTTACCACCGTAATTAAGAGTGATACCGCATAAGTATGCACGTTTGGTACTAGTTTCAATTTCTAAAGTAGTTAGTTTTCCATTAACTGGAATAGAACCGCCAGAACTTGGAGAAATTTCGGTATAAGATGTTGAATCATTAATGTATACCCTAAACACACCAGTATCAGTGCCATATTGTTTGGTTGATAAATCAATAGTTGTAATTACGTTAGTTACATAATCTTCGTCAAAATCCATCGATAAATAACCAGTGGCACTACCAGACCCAAACTTAAGTCCACCATTTCCTGGGTAAACTTTATCGTTAAGACCGACAGCGGAAATATAATCGTCTCCACTTTCAACCTGGTTCCAGAAGGTAGATGTACTTAATGCAGTACCAGAATCAGAACCGTTATCAGCAAATTTAATGTCATATGTTCCACTATCATCATGTTCTTCAGCTTGACTATTGACTTGGCAGGTGAATTTATATTGAGCGGAAAATAAATTAACTGCACCACCATCAGCCTTCATTTCTAAAAAATATGGGTTAGATCCAGTTGGAATTTCTTGACCGGAAACAACTGTAAAATAATCTGACCATTTATCATTTCCTAAATAAGATAGTCGAACTTTTAATTTGCCTGTTCCACTATAAATAGCGGTAAAGGATTCAATTGAATGGATGATGTCTTTATTGACAATAGAACCACCATCATTAATTGTGGTATGTCCTCCTGAAATAGGAGAAGAAACATTTGTATATGTGAAAGTAACATCATTACCCCTTGCAGTCTTAATAATATGATTGCCAGCCGAAGTAACTTTATTTTCGGAATTTAAATTAAGAACGTAATAAGCATTTGCTTTATTAGTAAATAAGGCATTAACGATGTTAGTGTCAAATTGGGTTGCCGCTAAGGTAATACCCATGATTCCTGTTACGATACTTAGTGACAGAGCAACGATCTTTTTCTGCTTATTATTCATTCTTTTTTTCCTCATATATGTAGTTTCCGTTCTATTTATTTATGACTTTTTCTCTTTTTTATAATTAATAAAGAGATTGTTGATACTAAGCTTAAAGCACAAATAATAATAATTAAACTTGTGCTATCTTTATCAGTGAAGTTATCACCATTAAAGATATTGTTACTATTAATAACAAAATTATTATTATTTAATTCGAATTCTTTATCTTGATTACGCGCCCAAGCTTGGATTCTTTCTCTAGCGCATTTGATGACGTAATCATTTGATGTCATAAATGTATTCTTGTCGTTTTGAGAGAGAGTGTTTAGTTTTTCTAACGCGATATCTAATTTAGTTAAACATTGGTTGTTTGTGTTTTCATACATAATGTAATTAGAAACATTTACTGGGGATTCAGAAACTTCGCCACTGCCATATTCGATAGCGATTGAAGAAAGATATAACGCTCCACTATTTGATCTAATTCCAACATAAGCGTATTGAGTCTCAAATGTTACTGTGCCAGTAGATTTTACACTGCCAACTAATGTACCTGCCGAACTTCCATATAAGTCATTCGCGCTAATATAAGCTGTGTTTTTACCATAAATATCAACTTGATTAGAACCACTACCTACTGTAATAGTGACAGATTTTATTGGTCCACCACTTACAGTTGAAACAATTCCACTATTGCTATTTTTACTTCTTAATTGAATATCTCCAGAACTGTTCTTAGCGCTATTTCCGGCATATTCTGCACCACTACTTTTTGTAACACCAGTAAAGTCTATATAAGACGTAGTAGTTGCAGGCAAATCATTTGCTACGATTGTGTCAGTAACAGAAGATGTAGGAGTTGGTTCAACATATGCTACTCTTTCAATTCGAACAGCGTAATTACATGTAAATCCATTCCAATGAATACAATTATTGAACGTTTTATAATGCGAAGAACCTTCAACATCGTAACTATCTTCATAAGTAATTTGATGTCCTTCTAAATCAAATTCAAAACCAGTTACCTGATTGCCATTACTATCTTCAACAGTGATATTACTAGCATTTAAGAATTCTCCTGGGTGGAAAATTCTAGAAACTTCAGTTGTATATGAAGTAATTCCGGTAATTTTATTTGTTAATGTAATTGAATAAGTAGCTGTCTTTCCACCATAACTGACTGTAACAGTTTGATTACCTGCCACTGACATATTGTATCCAGTAAATGAAGCGTCTTCTGTGACATCTTCGGTTGTATTATCACTATAATGAGCGGTAACAGTGCCACCAAAAACAAATTCATCACCAGTAATGAATGCTGTTTGATATCCACTTAAAGAAATTGAGGATAATGTTACTGGCGCTGGATTTACAGTGATTTGATAAGTGTCGGAATCAGTTTTGCTGCCTAAAGAGTAACTTACAGTAACAGTTTGATTGCCTGCCACAGACATATTGTATCCAGAGAATGTGGCCTTATCAGTAACAGTATCACTATCACCATCTTCATAATATGCATCTACTCTTGGTTTAATAAACGTATCACCAACAGTGTATTCGGTTTTAGCATCTGATTTATAAACAAGGATATAATCTAAAACTTTTGTTTCAGTAGATCCTGAATTAACTTTATAAACATAAAAAGGCGTATAAGATCCAACCGATGTATAGAAACGACGATAATTACCATTTATGCATAAATATCGACTGTTACAAACCAATTTACCAGATGAATCAGCAGAACAAATTCCGCCACTAGAATCGTGTTTAAATTCATTTGCAGAAGGCGAAGCAATATATTCTTCGCTCGAGGCGTTATATAATTTAAAACCATTACTAGAAGCGTCGGTTACAGTGTATTTAACCCATTCGTTTTCCGTTGTAGAAGTAGCAGCATCTTTACTTCCGCTTTGCCCGGTGACACCATTAATAGGTTCTGACGTTTGCAAGGTTGTAATAACAACCTGATCTCCATCTGATAACAATGAATTACTGGTAATTAAAGTGTAGTCACCAGTTTCACCGCTTTCTCCTCCACCGCCACCGCTAGAAGTAACTGTAACCAAGCATGTTTTTGTTAATGTATATCCATCAATTTCTGCGGTTGCACTAATTGTAGAAGTACCAGCAGATAAAGCTGTAATGGTTATTAATTGATTAGAACTAGAGGAACTAGCGCTAACTGTAGCAACAGTTGTGTTGCTGCTTGACCATGTAATATTGCTATTATCACTAGAAGTTGCACTAATAGTAGTTGTTTCATCAACTAATAAAGAAGACGTTGTCTTACTAATTGTTAATGTTCCAGAACCATGATTTTCGTATGGGTCATTAGCACAAAGCGCTTGAGTATCAGAATTTGCGTTACCCCAAATACGGCAGACGTATTCTGGATGATCGATAAATGGGTTTCTATTTCCTTGAAGATATTCAGCACCTTCATTACGATTCATTTCTCTTTGTAGTGGCGCATAATTTAAATGCCACTTAACCATATGTGAGAGTCTTCCCATCATATAGTCTTTATTGCTATTACTTGTAGAATGAGAATCAGCCTCTATTAAAGATAACTTCGAATCGACAAGCATACAGTAGAAAATAATTCTCGCTGAATCACCACGATATGATTCAACACCAAAAGATTCCATAGCAGGATCCCATCCGGATGTGCCGCTACATTTGCCTTCAACATAGAAAGAATTACCACGACTTCCATTTTCAGCAGTAAGAGTTGGTCTAGGCATATGAATATCATTTTCAATGACGTTTCCACCATGACTGTTTGGCCAGACATGTTCTCTATTCATGCCTGAAGTAGCAGAGTTTCCGGAATAGAAACTAATCAGTTTTGTTCCATAAGGTTGATGATTGCTATCATATTGAACCGTATTAGGGTCATAATCTGTATATTTAAATTGTCCACTAGGGGTTGTGCCCATTCCATCATAGCCAACCGTAGACTTTCTTTTTGAGCTATTTAAAGACCTAAGAGCAGATAATAAGTCATCTCCAGTTAATGAATCGCTGATGCCGTTATAATATGTTGCCGCATCACCATTCGTATATGTAGCGAATGTAGGCGTATAGACTTCATCTTTAATAGATGTTGCTAAAAAAGTTCCACCCAAAAGAGAGACGGATAGAATAAGGGATAATAAAATCCCATGATGTTTCCTAAGTTTCATTGTCGTATTTCCTTTATAAGACGTTATTATTTTATCTTAATAAAATTATAAATGATACAACATTTCAAAATAGAATAATAAAAGTGAGGATAAACCTCACAATTATCTATTACTAATTAAATAATTTGGAATGTGAACCGACCCGTACGAGATATAAAACTATTTCACTTAATTTTATTTCGTATATGAGAAGGAAGTCTGGTTCGATATGACATTCTCTTTTGCCTTCGTATTGTCCTACAAGTTTATGATCTTTAAACTTAGGTTCCAATGTTTTACCTTCGCTTAATAGATCAATAACTTCAAAAAGTAAGTTGATATTTTTCCCTTGCTTTTCCGCCTTCTTGATGTCTCTTTTGCAAGAATTAGTTATTCTGATGTCGTATTTCAAACTTTTAAATCCTTTCTGAGATCAGCAACGTTATGATACGTTTTTGCTTTTCTTTTCCCAGAAGAGATTTCTTCGACTTCTTTGAATGCTTTTAAAGTTTTCTTATTAGGATTCTCAATTGGGAAAGGTATACTGTTAGTTCTCACAACTGCCTTTAAAAAAATGGTCATTGCTGTTGTCATGCCTAATCCCAATTCAGAAAGAATTTTTTCTGATTCTTTCTTCAAATTCTCATCTATCCTTATATTAATTGTAGCCATTTTTATTCCTCAAAAATAGATTACCAAATTGTAAATTCAATGTAAAGCATTTTGCATTACAGAATATATAAAAATAAAACTCCACTCATTAAAGAATGGAGTCTATTAATTATTTGAGTTTTTCTTTATATTTCTTTAACTCTTCGCTGTTAGCGAGTACCCAGTGTCCTGGAGTAATTTCAGTGAGTTTTGGAGCTTCTTTAGAATAATCATGTTCTTGAGAAGGAACATAGAGATATCTAGTTCTTGTCTTCTCACTGATTGGATCAGGTTTAGGAATCGCTGATAAAAGAGCGTTAGTATATGGGTGAAGTGGATGAGCGAATAATTCATCACTACTAGCAAGTTCGACAATTTCTCCATAATACATAACTGCGATTCTGTCACAGAAATATTTAACAACTGATAAGTCGTGAGCAATAAAGAGAATTGTTAATCCCATCTCTTCTTTTAAATCATTTAATAAGTTAATGATTTGGGCTCTAATAGAAACGTCAAGCGCGCTAATAGGCTCATCACAGATTAAGAATCTAGGATTCATAACAAGAGCCCTAGCAATACCAATACGTTGACGTTGACCACCAGAGAATTCGTGAGGATATCGAGATGCATATTCTGGTAAAAGACCAACTTTAATTAAGACTTCTTTAACTTTTTGAGAGTTCTTATATTTGTTATATTCACCTTGAATATGTAATCCTTCTTGAATGATGTCTTCAACTGTCATACGAGGGTCTAAAGAATCAACAGGATCTTGGAAAATCATTTGCATTGCACTCATCAACTTTTTATCGACATGTTTATTGTCGTATTTAATTTGAGCAATGGCTTCGATTTGTTCTTTTTCAACTTCATCAACGTGACGTTTAATCTCTTCAATTTGAGAATCATATTTCGCCTTGATTTCATCAATCTTTGCTTGAGTGGTTTCATCTGGCTTATTCTTTTTAGAAGAATAGTAAAGTTGTTTTAACTTTCTTAATTCAACTTTTAAAGCTTCTAATTTAACGTTACGAACTTCGGCTTCAGAAGTATATTCACGGTTGATTTCACCAATCTTATCAGCCTTCTCATTTTCATCATCAACGTTAGGATTATATTGTTTCAAGCGGTCCTTGTATTCACTTTTAAGATGAAGGAGTTCGTCTTCTAATTTAGCGATTTCACGGTTAATTTCTTCTACGCGATCTAAAACACCAGAAGTATCTCTAATCTTTGCAATTTCATCTTCTTCAATTTTACGAAGTTCTTTAATTTTCTTTCTCGCTTTGATTTTGGTCCATTTGATTTCTTTTTCGTTCCATCTACTACCAGCAGAAGTTCTTCTACCTTCAAAATAAACGGAACCACTAGTGATGTCATATAATCTAATTAAAGAACGACCAGTTGTGGTTTTACCACATCCAGATTCACCAACAAGACCGAAACATTCACCTTTCATGATATCAAAAGAAACATCATGAACTGCTTTGGTTTTAAAAGCGCTTTTACCATGTCCAAATTTAAAGAATTGTTTTAAATGGCGAACAGAAAGTTCAACACCATTATCGACAAGTTCTTGTCTAAAAGAAGGTTTACGAGGTTTAAATCTCGCTTGAATTCGATAAATGAGATTCATTATTTGTTACCTCCTTTCGCCGCTTTTAATGAGTTTTCAATACGGGTTTTGACAATCTTTGGCATCTCCACTTTTGGAGCGCGTGGATCAAGAAGCCAAGTTGCAGCATAATGAGTATCACTAACTTTAAACATTGGTGGTTCTTTCTTAAAGTCAATTGCCATCGCATATTTACTTCTTAAAGCAAAGGCGTCTCCAACAGGTGGATAAATCATATTTGGTGGAGTGCCTGGAATGGCTTCAAGTTTCTCTTTAGAGTTAATGTCTGGAATAGAAGATAATAAGGCCCAAGTATATGGGTGTTTTGGATTATAGAAGATATCTTCTTCAGTTCCATATTCAACAATTTTTCCAGCATACATTACTGCAACACGGTCCGCCATATTAGCGACAACACCTAAGTCGTGAGTAATAAAGATAACTGAAATATTTCTTTCCGCTTTTAAGCGATTAATTAATTCAAGGATTTGAGCTTGAATAGTAACGTCAAGAGCGGTTGTTGGTTCATCACAAATAAGAATGTCTGGATCAGCAGTTAAGGCAATCGCAATAACAATACGTTGTCTCATACCACCAGAGAATTCGAATGGATATTGTCTAAATCTCTTTTCAGGATTTGAAATACCAACTTCTTTCATAATCTTAAGAGCTTTAGCTTTTGCTTCACCCTTTGTGATTTTGACTTTGGAAACGTAATCACTCTTCGCTTTTTCAAGGAGTTTCTTTTCTTCATCTTGTGGAAGATTTTGCGCTTTGATTTCTTCCACTTTAGCGAGATATTTTTCCTTTAAATCGCGCGCGTATTCCTTAACTTCTTCTTTTGCAATTTTACTTCTAGCAAGATAGACTTCTTTTGTACTTTTAATTAAAGGAACATATTTTTGTTTAAGTTCGCTTCTAGATAAAGAAGCTTTTTCATTAAGGTCATTAAGAAGAGCATTATATTTTTGAATTGTTTCTTCTCTTTTAACTTTCGCTTTTTCTTTATCTTCCGCGTATTCTTTCTTGATTGTTTCAAGTTGAGCTACACGGTATTCTTTAATTTTATTAATCTCTTCATCGAGTTCTTTTTTATAAACTTCGATTTGGCTTTGTAATTCATTAATACGTGGGTCTTCTTTTTCTAAAGCCGCTATTTCCTCTTTAATAGGAGAAACTTTTTCTTTATAGATATCTTTAGCTTCAAGAATCTTTCCTTGATATTCAAGACGCAAAGTATAAAGTTTTCCATCTTTAAACATTGATGGATCGTTTTTGATCTTAGCAAGATCTTTCTTCTTTTCTGCTTTTAAGAATTTTCTTCTCTCTTTGTCTTCGACAAGGAGTCTTTCATATTCCGTTTTTGCATTACGATAAGC
>DEJH01000063.1 GCA_002353275.1 Caryophanales bacterium UBA2753
TCAACATCCATCTGCTCCGCTCCTTCAGAAGACCAGAGTTCTGGATTTATACAATTCTTACAACGTAAAGTGCAACCTTTAAACCAGATGACATCTCTATCACCAGGGCCATAGATCTTACTTCCATGGGCTATTTTAAATATTTGTAACATTAATAATCTCTTCTTATAAATTGTAATTGGACACCTTGTGATGTCGTTTCTTCCACCACTTCGTATCCTTGAGCAACAGCAGCATCTATGATTTCGCCTCTTAGGGCATCGCATTCGCTTTGATTTTGTCTTTCAAAACCAATCTCACTTTTTTCTATTTTTGTTTCGACTTCCTTCAAAGAATTCAATAGCTCTGCCTCAACTTGGCTTTGCTTTTCAAGTCTTTCTTTCTCTTTTCTAAGTTCATAGAGAAAATTCTCATGAGCAATAGCCACTCTTCTTGTGAAAGTATCTCTCAATAATTTTCTAACTTCTGAGCGTTTAGAAGTTTCATAGTCACTCGAAAAAGATAAGACAATTCTATTATTTATTGTTAACTTACCTAAATCCTCTTTACCTAAAAACAAATTGTTGTTTTGAATAACTCCGCCAAGTTCTTTAACGCATTCCTCAAAAACCCTTCTTAATTGATCTTGTGGAATGATATTTGATGTTGATATTAAAGCCATATCCAGATTAACTGTAGAACTCATAACTTGACCTCCACACCACTGTCGATACCAACCTCGCCATCATAATAGTCAGAAGTTAATTCCAAATTGTCTATTTCAAGGAAAGCTTTAAACAGCTCTTTGACAGCAGAAACGCAGGCTTCTCCTTTGAAGTCTTCAGTCTCTATGTATAGGGTTTTGTCCTTTTTAATCAATACGTTAATCTTCTTGTCCATTATGCCTCAATCAAGACGGCTTCAATCTTGTTTTCTTTTAACCACTTTTTAGCGTCAGCAATACGTTCTTTTGTAGTGGCTAAGTAATTCTTACTTTGTTTTGTATAAAGCTTGCCAATCAACTCGTTTGGTACATTTAATTCATCTTCATTAACATTAATGATGGAAACAGGAGATTTTTTATTATTTAACGCATCAACTCCAAACTCTTTGCAAGCAACAAAAACATTAAACATCTTAACTTTTTCAGATAGCAATCGTTCCGATTTAATGCTTTCAAGTTGTTTAAGAAGTTTTTTATCAAGATCCATCTTTTCTAATTTTGCGATGCTTTCTTTTAATTCGTTCTCAACCCTTTGGATTGATTTATATTTGTTAGACAAAGCATAACTTCCATCAAGCTTTAAAGGTTTCACATCAATTGAAACAGTCAGGCTTAGTGTAATGCCGTTGAATGTTTTTTCACTACTATCAAAATCTGGTTCAAAGGAATCAACTTCATCAAGAGGAACATTCACTACACCATTAATGCTTTCTTTTTCTTCGACTTTGTAGATTTTGCCTTTATACCAAATGTTCTTACCAAATAAAGAACCGACAGTCTCACTTTCAAAAGATTCGGCTGTGTAAATTGTATTATCTCCAATACTAAGTGGATAATAGTTATCCCCGAAGGCATTGACACACAAAACATCATCGGCTAGACCTATACCTTTTATTTCAAATGGAGCAACCTTAGCTTTTCTTTGAACATCTTTTTCTTTAACTAAGATAAGACATTCTCCATCTTTGTTTGCTGACTCGGTTGCCAACTTTATCGTTTTGGTTTCAAAATCTAGGTCCTTCAAGAAGGAAGGAATAACAACGCTTAGTCTTGCGTCATCAACCTTTTTAAGGCTTCCTTGACATTGTTCATAGTTGGCCTTAGACCAAATCACATGATTAACATAATTGAATATTTCTGGAATATATCTTGGTGGCACACTATAAATGTGGTCAGCATCAAGAGCCAAAAATGCTTCTTTCTTATCAGCGATAACGATACCGGTTTCAAATTGCTCATCTGTAGATCTGAAGAATCCATTAGAAACTCCGTTTTTCTTAAGTTCAGCAATGATTTTATCGCTAGTTAATCCTACGAGAACTTTATCATTTTGATTAAGGAATGCTTCCGCACGTTTTAAGAAATCGAGCATTAGCAAACCTTTTGTATCTACAACAATTAGGCTTTCTTTAACACTATTGATTATTGATTCAACATTAATGCTAGATGCTTTTGGCTCTAACTCAACAAAGCCAAAATCTAATACTCTATCTCGATAATTGAATGTTTTTGTTTTTAACATAACTATCTATCCTCCTTAATCATATTGATTAGGCTCTTGCCGTTTTTAACGACTTCTGTATTTGGAATTTCAAACAATGTTCCTTTTGTTTCGTTTGTCTCAATGTTGAATAAAGAGCCAATTTCACAAGTAACTAAGAATGTCTTGTAAGTTTTATCTTTCAATTCAAAGATTAGGTACCTGTCATGGAATAGTGTATCAATACTGGATTTATTAATGGTATGTACTCCCAGTGCAGAAATTTCATCTTTAATTGATTGGTCTTCGTTAACCTTGCCCTCACCACTCTTGTTGACAATAACAATGTTGCTGTATTGTTGTTTGAAGTTTTTAACGCAATCGACCATATTATTCTTTTTGTTTCTTGCAAATGCATAACCCATCACCATGTATAAAGAATCTACTTCAGCTGGTGATACTTTTTCTTTTAATAGTTTGAGGATGTCTACGTAATTCTTAGCTGAAGAGAATCCCTGAGAATCCTTAATTGCTTCAATGTTAAGAAGAGTTTTCATAACCTTTAAGCGGTAAGAGAGTTTGTTATACTTTTCGGCAGAGAGATTCTTTTCAAAACCATCCATTGAGAAACTGAAATCTAATAAGCTATCTTTGATAGATTCATCAATAACATTTTTAGAAAGCACTTCATTTTGGAAGACTTCATTCATTTCATCTAAGGTATAGTAATTTCCGTCTTCAAGTTTTGTATATAGATAGAAGTATGCATATTGTTTAGCAACAGTAACTGTATTGATTTCAAATGGAACGTTAACCAACTCAACGTCAGAAACAGTTAATTTGGAAACAACGCCATTAACCAAATCTTCTTCTTTAAAGTCATCTAAACTCTTAATGACAACAGAATTTTCCTTTGAATTGTATTCGAAATAAGAAACGTTTTCTTCAATTACCTTTGTTGCGTATTTCTTTGCGATGTGGAGAATAGGCTCGCCCATTTTAAATGTCCCAAATGAAGTCTCGTAAGTGCCGTTAACAATGTCAAACACCACTGATTCATTAGGCATAGCCATGCAGAAAGACTTGGATCTGTTATCGACTTTCTCCATAACGCCCACTTCGTTTTGACCTAAAGAGAATTCGTTAGCCACATAAATTTCACCAAGATTTACACTTTCTTGTGTTCTTTCATCGTTGGATAATTTTCTTTCCATTCTGATGACAAACATTACTTTTTCTAAACCGAATTGCACAGTCGCTAGGTAGAGATTGTAGATACCTCTTTCGGTTTCGACTTTGAATGGATAGTTAATGAATTCTTCACCAGCAGGGGTGACCACATCTTGAGTATCAATCAATCTTTCATCAACAAGCATTTTTCTAATTGAGGAGGCAATGGATTTGCTGTAGTTAAAAGCGGAATCAATACTATGACCTTGTTTTAAATATTTGAGTAGTTTTGCTATATCTACCCTTTCTCTTTTGAAAGTTAGTTCAAATCTGCTTTCAATGCTTTGAATACTAACTTGTTTGTTAATTCTAATCCCCATCTTTATTTAGCCTCCTTAAATAATTTCTTTAATAATTCAGAGTGATCTTGTTTTTGGAAGAATTCTTTATCGCCAAATATGATTATTTTTTCTTTAGCTCTAGTTATGGCAACATTAACTCTGCTAATACTATCCAAGAATCCGACACGATTGTTTTGTACCATTGATAAATAGACAATATCGGCTTCTTGGCCTTGGAACTTATCAACCGTATTAAGAGCAACGTGAACATTATCCATTGTGAAATTGAATTTGTTTCCAGTATTAAAATAGCTTTGTAAGAGCTTTCTAATATAAGCAACTTGTGTGTTGTAGAAAGTTAAAATAGCAATTTCGTACTTACTGCCATCGGCTTTTGGATGCTTTTTGGCGTGCTCTATAAATAATTTGAGTTCTTCAAGGATTGCTGAAGCTTCATTTTCGTTTCTGTTGTGATTATCAACAATAGGACTTTCTACATGTCTTAATTCAAATCTGCTCTTAGAATTAATGTAATCAATCTTTGATTGCCATAACGAGCAATCTTTCAACGCTTCCCCGTTATAAATGTTTTCTCTAGAAACCTTTGAAATGTCCGGGTGCATTCTGTGTTGGTATTCTAATCTAACAAATCTATTAACTTTTTCTTCTTCAGTTAAACCTGCAGTTAGTCTGTTTTGGAATTCACTGCCTTTTTTGATGCCTTCTTGGAGCATCATAATAATTGAAGGAATTGCAATATTGCTTAATAGGTCAACTGTTTCATTGAATTTTTTCTTATCTTCATCACTTAATAATGCTCTAGTCTCATCGATAAACTCTCTATATTTCACAGATGATCCTTGATCTGATTTAAGTTCATATAGACGAATTAATCTCCAGAGCAACTCATCTTCAAGCTTTCTTGAATAATCGTTGTATTCTTTAGAATAACCATCTTTAAAATTTCCTCTGAATCTCAAAATTTGGTATTTATCAAACATGTTTGATCTCGAGATATTGTTGTCAAAATCAAGAACTGTAATATCTTTATTGAGATATGGAATAGTTTCATCAATAAGTTCAGAATCTATAAGCAAAACATTGTTATATGCGGATAAAGAGGAAAGAACCAATGTGTCTTTATTAAAATCATCTTTTGAGATAGCAAGCAAATTCTTCAATGATTCGTTTGTTACTGCAATGATGTTTTCATCTTTTCCTAATCTCTTATCTAAATATGTAATTGAAGATGTTGGGAGAATATAAGCATGGTTCTTTAATGTTACGCGTTTCTTTTCATTTTTAAGCAATCTTAATAAGTTAAGAGCGATTCTATCTTCCCTATTGCTTAAAGGTTCACATTCTAACAAGCTAGGGACCAAATCATTCTTTTCAACATAAGGAGCCAATTGTTTAACGTCTCCAACAATAATCCATCTCTTTGATAAGACGGCAGGGACAAGGAATTCACTAAATGTTGTTTTAGAAGCTTCATCAAGAATCATATAGTCAAACAATGCTTCGATTGATGTGCCCTTAGCATCTTCCACTTTATTGAAAATCGGAGGGAAAGAAAGAACACCAATGGTAGTTCCGCACACCAGATTAAAGCTGTCAGTAACAATATCCCGATAATCTTCAGGAACATTCTTCATTATATTTGAATAAATAAATGGCTTAACGCACTCTGAATAGACGTTGCTTTCATCACCAACTCTCACTGGATTGATTAAAGACAGAAGCTTATCAGCATCTTTATGGGTAATTATTTTCTCCAAAACATTATCAATAGCAACGTGTGTAGATGCACAAAGCAATACTTTTTTGCCTTCTTTGATAAGTTGATATATCAATTCGAGAATAGCTGTTGTTTTGCCAGATCCTGGAGGTCCTTGTAGGATCATAAAATCTGGTGTTTGCATTGCCTTTTGGACAAAAGTTCTTTGTGACATAGTACCATCTCTGGTTGAATCTGTTAAAACAACATAATCTAAAGCTCTTTGCACATAGTAAAAAGGGGCCAGCTGTGGTTTATAGCGATATGGCTCACACAAATCTAATAGCGTTTTTTGGCTTTCGCTTGGTCTCGCTGTAATTGTATCAATTGCGTTAATTTGCCTAGATAACTGAATTGTATTGGTCGCAAGATGAACAACACCAGTAGGGGCGATTTTCTTATCTCCTACTTTGATAACAATTCTTCCGCTTTCTTTATTTTTATAAACTATTTTGCATTTGTC
>DEJH01000069.1 GCA_002353275.1 Caryophanales bacterium UBA2753
AAGTATATTGGAGCGTAAAGTTTTACTGCTTTAGTGTCTTCATTATATTCATATTTTACAGTAAGAGCAAAATAACCCACTGAAAGAATTTTTGCTTCTAAAAATGCATAACCAGATTCTTCTTCGGTAAATTCACTCGCGGTTGTAAATTGAACCCAGTCATAGTGAGTGCCAACAATATTATGCATGCTTCCACTTACACCAAAATTAACAAAATAGCCATCTTCGTTAATCATGTATTTACAGTTGGTTACGCCGTCTTCACTAGTAATAACAAAGACGTTTTCTTCGACTTCTTCATAGAAGAATGGATCAAATTCATCAAGAGTGAGGGAATCAAATAAAAATCCACCACCTTCATAGAAGGTTCCTCCATCTATATGAGATTCAAAATCTGGCCCAGTTACATTGGATTTATATGGCGCACTAAAGGATCTAGACTTTTCTTCTTTCCATGGTCTAGTATCAGTAACCACTTCAATTGTTGATTCTTTAGTTAGCCCTTCAACAGTAATCGAATATGGGTAAACACCATTTTTACTTGTATCGACTTTCGTATAATCAAAAGAAACTAATTCACTATCAATAGGAACCATTTCACAAGTGGATTTTTCTCCATCTTCGATGACGGCTTCCTTAAATTCAACCATAATGCCGCCCATAAACTTGTAATAACTAATAAAATCGGTTGTATTTTCATCAAATGTTTCAGCGCCATTAAACACTTTGGCTGAAGATACAAAATCAAAATCATAAATATTGTATTCTTCCCCGTGTACCGCAGTGACTTCTAGATTTGAAGTGACATTTTCAATGGATTCACTCCATTTAATAAATGGATAACAATGTACTTTATCCGCTGGAACAGTTGGTAAATCACCAACAAATTGTGCAGTTCCACCATATTTTACATTGGTTTCGTAAATAACATTTCCATCACGATCTTTAAAAGTAACTTTGAATACTTCGTTATGACAACTCATCAATGGCAGAGTTAAAAGTGCAAGCGATGAAAATGTGAATAATTTTTTTAGTGATTTTTTCATAAATAATTCTTCCTAATATTGGCCGCATCTATTGTAGCACAAATGCACATTAATTAATCATCGCTATAACATAACTTTTTTGCAAAAGAAAAGTCAATATTAGATGTACCGACTTATTCTTAATGAGTCTCTTTTTCAGCATATGAAGAAAATTTGATAACGTATTTTACCATTCTTCATCCTCAGAATATGCTTTTTTCTTAGAATAGTCTTCTTTTCTAGCTTTATTAATAGTTTCCCCATATCCTGGGATAGACGCTAGGTTTAAAGGAACAATTAAAGAATATTCTTTTTGATGTAATTCTTTTTCGTTTCTTAAATCAATATCGTTTTGTAGATTAAGAAAAAACATTTCAGACACTCCGAAATATAGTCCCAATCTTATGGATGTATCAATTGTTATTTTTCTTCTATCATGAAGAATGTCTTGAATACGAGATACAGGAACATTAATTGCTTTAGCAAGCCTATACGCTGAAACGTTTAAAGGTTTCATAAACTCTTCTAATAAAAATTCGCTCATTTTCGGTGTTTCAATTTTCATAACAATATAACAACCTCCTTAGTGATAATCCTTAATGACAACATTGTAGAAATTCTTCCTGTCATCGGATGGAAGACTTAACAAATAACGAAAGAACGATGTATTATCAATCGTAATTAATATACCTTCTTTACGTGTACACGTCAAACGACAATGCATATTGTCTTCTCTAATTGCCAGAGTTAATTTCTATTAACAAAACCTACCATTAGTAGAATTAGGTTCTTATTTATTTTTCAGATATTTAGCGTTTTTAAAAGTTCCGATTTTATATATTTTGTTCTCTTTGATTAGCTTAGCCAAAACAGATTCAATTGTAGTCACTGAAACATCAGGTAGTAACTCTTGAATATCAGCTTTAGAAATGGGAACTATACTATCTAAAACAACAGCCTCTATTCGCTCGTTCTTTTTATCTTTTCCGCTTTTGGTTTTAATAAATCTTCTATTAATCTCTTTGTAACATTGATAAAGAATCTGAAATGTAAATTCTACAAATGGGTAATATGTGTTTTTAGATTCATGCCATTGTTTTTGGCTTCTTTCTAATGAATCATAATAATTTCCTTTATATTTATTGATTTGGTTTTCAAATGAGATATATTTACCAATATCATAGCCTTCTTTATAAAGAAGGAGTAATGTTAAAAGCCTAGAAACACGACCATTGCCATCACTGAATGGGTGAATAGAAAGAAAATCCACTATTACACATGGAATTAATAAAAGGGCAGGAATATCATAATCATCTCTATAAACCTGATAAGCTAAGCACAAATCACCCATCGCTTTTTCGGTTTCGTTTGCCTTAGTTGGAACAAAAATAACCCGTTTAATTGTCCCGTCCTTATTCTTTTCAGCAATTACATTATCACTAGTTTTATATTTCCCACCTTTATTATATCCAATATGTCTAGAAACAAGTATGGAGTGTATTCTTTTGATTGTCTCTTCATCAAAGGAAAGATGTTCATAATTCTCTTTTACAAATTTAATAGCGTCATGATAACCGGCAATCTCTTCTTCATTATGAGTTAATGGTTCACTATTATTTTCAATAATCTCCTTAATTCTTTGCTCGGTCGTAAAAATACCTTCAATCGCGTTACTGCCTTCAACAGATTCTTTGATAGCAATCGTTTCTAGCTTGGAAAAAAGTAGTTTGTTAGAATCCTTTTTTTCGTCTGTTTTGCTTTTTAAATCAATAATGATATTTGACAAAGAAAAAAGATCGGAAGTAATTGCTTTGTCTTTTAAAAATTCGTAAGTATATCTGTGCATAAAAGTGATTTCTTTTCTGCATATATTTTATCGTTTTATATGCAGTAAATCAATATTTATCGCAGTTATTAATCGATAATTAATGTGATATCAATTTATAACAATCATGAAATTCGTATTTATAAGAAAAAGGCCTCAATAGAGGCCTCATCTAATTAGATATTTAGATAGATTATTTTCTATCTTCAATATCTTTTGATAATTCTTTTTGTTCTTCGACAAATTCTTGTGCTTTACTTTGAACGGCTTTGCTAACTTTGTTGTTATCGCTACCTTCATCGTAAGAGACAGTGATTTGTGGGAATGGGATGTTGACGTTATTATCATCAAATACAATCTTAATTTCTCTATTTAAATCTCTTTGAACTTGATAGATGTCAGTTTCTTTACATTTTGCAACAAAGAGTAAGTTGACTGAAGAATCGGCAAGTTCGGAAACACCTTTATAGAATGGTCCTTCAACGATTGCAGGGATCTTTTCTTTAATCGCTGGCAAGTTATCCGCGATAATTTTTTCAACTTTTTCAATTCTATCTCCGTAAGAGATACCAACATAACATTTAGCAACAGAAAGTTCTTGAGTTTGGTTAACAATGGAACGGATATCACTATTGTTCATAATCTTAATGTTTCCACCAGCATCGACTAATTTGGTGGTTCTAATACCAATAGCTTTGACTTCACCTCTCCAACCATCAATGATAACGATATCACCAACTTGGAAATCACCTTCAAAGACAATGAAGATACCAGCAAGAATATCTTGAACAAGAGCTTGTGAACCAAGGCCTATAATAAGAGTTAAGACACCAGCAGAAGCAAGCATCATTGTGGTATCAGCTCCCCAGGCTCCCATAATGATGAATACTGAAGCAATAGCTACAACCCATTTGAGTAAGTTAAGAAGAAGTAAAGCAACGGTAATTGTCTTCTTAGATTCAAATGTTACCTTTGCAAGCAAAGATAAGAGGATATAGGCAATAGCAGCAATAACAATGATTTGAACTGTTCGAATAATAGCAGGGAATCCTCTAGTCATCATGTAGTTAACGAAATCGCCTTGTCCTTCGACTGGAACAAAGACTGTTTCAGATCCAAAGATCTTTTTGTTGAATACAAATGAGACTATTACTCCGGCAGCAAGTAATCCTAATACGATCCAACCAACGATTTTAAGTATTTTTTTCTTTTCCATAAATAACCCTCCTTGTTTTTATGAAATTTTATATTTCACGATTATATCTTTAACAACTGTATAATCGCTATTTGCTTCAGCACTGATGTTGAAATAAGTGCACGCTCCCGCTGATGAGGATGGGAAGAACTCATAACTTTCTTCCTCCCCATTATAGCAAATGTATTCATGAGCGTTAGTTTCATCATAATTCCACTCATACATTGTGGTTTCACTAAATGAAACACTCAATTTGATTGCTTTACTTAATTTAACAGTGACGCTAATAATTTCGCCCGTATTTGCAGAATAGTTTGTAAGGAAACCACCATCCGTGACGTTGAAACGCGATTCTGCGGTTGTTCCGTCATTAATATGTTTCATGCTCTTGATGTACATGTAAATACCAAGAGGCTCAATATTTACTTGATGGGCCGTATCATCCCCAGTGAGGAGATATAAATAATCACCTAATGAGTAACTACTTGTTTGTATCCATCTGACATATAGAGTTACATTTTCAGTAACTTGGTAATCATAACTAACAGGACTATTTCCATCAGGGGTTAAGCTCCATCCACCAAATTCATAACCTTCTGCTGGAGGAGTTAAACGACTTAGTTCATCTTTTCCAGGTAACGTTACTATTTCATTCATTTCTACTTGATAAGGATATATAGGATCAAATGAGCCACCATTTGCGTCTAAACGAACGGTTAATAAGTCAGTTGGTTCCCACTGAGCGACAAGGGTGACGTTAGAAGAAATGCCGACCTCGGTGCCAGGAGTCAATAAGTCTTCTACACCTTGTATCTTCCATCCAGAGAATATATATCCGTCTTGAGGAAAAATGGTTCCAATTCTTTCAATAGGTGGTATGACTTGTTTATTTGTGTTTCTTACTGTGTATGGAGGGCAACTACCAATTCCTCCATTAGCATCAAAATTGATGGTAAATGAATTTTCAACTTTTGGAGTATTATAGACAAATTTCATTGAAGAAATGAATGCTTCTGTGCCAACAGCGTTAGATAAACAGAAATATCTAGCATCAGGATTTGTACATTCAAATGTATAAGTTGCACCCGCTGCAAGCGTGTGTGTTTCACCTTGATCAGTGGTTTTTTCATAAAGTGGACTTGCACTATAGACCATAGTGAAATCGACATCACTAGATTGAGAGGCGCTTGTAGTGATTGTGATACTTGATATTGGACCACCAAAAGGTGCAATAGTAGAAACATATCCTTCAGCATCAGAACTGGTCGCTTCGCTAATAATGTTAAAGCTTTCTGAAGATGAAGAGTAATAAGTGTTTGTGTATCGGAATTCAACACCCATTAAAGTAATGGAGCTAGGGTTAGTACTTGCCTGTTCTGGGAAGAAATAGAAGAAATTAGAACTAGTTGCAGTAATATTATTTTCTATGGTTGGGAATTTACTCCATCCAGCTACTAAGGTTGTATCGCTATTAATAACAATAGTTTCTCCAGGTTGACGTAGTTCACCTTCTCCGTTCACTTTCCAACCGCCAAAATATTCATCATCATTTGGAACAAAGATACAAACAGGGAGTGTGTATTCACTATTAGAGTCAACTTCAATTGAGCTCATTGTTCCAATTCTATTATTAGACTCAAAAGTTATTACACGTGGCACTGGAATTTCTAAAGTAGTAACAAGCTCAGAATAAATTGATTGATAGTCATATTCTTCTTGCTCGATAGGAATTCCTCTAAAGATTTCAAAAGTATATTCAGTAGATGGTACTAAATCCGTGAATTCAAATTCGTTATGACCGATTTGACTCTCTTCTTCATAATATTGTTGTGCTTCTTCGTTATATAACTCGACTCTGTACTTAACTAAAGAATCAGTATTAAAAATATCAAAAGCACAATTGATAGAAGTTGCGTGTGGAGTAAGTACGACTTTATCTACTTCTTTTGGAACTGGTGCTGGACCGACACTGACGACACCAACAACAATACTAGCAGCGGCTACAATCGCGGCGCTAGAGGCAGCTAAACCTCCAACACTATGGGTGCCTGCATTACTAGATCCATTAGGGGATTTATTAGATCCTTCTTTTTTATTTTGTTCTTCTTTGCGACGTTTTTCTTTCTTTTCAGGAGATTTATTTTCGTTATTAGAAGTAGGATTATCGTTTATTTCATCGCGAAGACGATCATCATTATCAAAGTAGGAAGTTGATTCATTATCTTGAGTGTTTCCAAACTCAAAATTAGGATTCTTCCCTTCGTTTGCAATTCTTTCAATGTTAAATTCGTCTTTTGCCATGATTTTAATAAAATTAAGTAGGAATCGTAAATTATTATAACTAATAGGTTTATATTTCAAAAGAAAATAATAATAAACGAGAGTAATGCTCGACCATAGTTATGTATCGCACATTTATGATGAAACTCTTCATGTTGCACTCTCTGGTAAAAAGAATATCAAATAAGTTGCCACAAATGTGCCACACAAGAAAAGTTAAATTTGCCTATCCATATTTTGTCGTGTTTCACCTCATTCGCGAACAAAAAACCGAGATATTTCGCTCGGTACAGCTTGATTCGTTTTAACTGAGCATTAAATCGTGTTTATGCATTAAAAAATCAATTATGTTTAGATGGACAACACCGTTACGAGACATATCAACTGAGTCGAGTGATAATACATATTTTGGAGAAGCATCCTTAATAGGACTAAAAGCGTTGAATTCCCTATCGATGGTTTCTTGTTCAGACATAGTTAGACACACTTGAATGAAGCACTTTTTACCATTTTTATTCGCTATAAAATCAACTTCCCCTTTATATGTCTTCCCAACATAAACCTCATAATCTCTAGAAAGTAATTCCAAAAGAACAACGTTCTCAAGAAATATACCTCGATCGTAATTGTTTCCGTTAGAGCAAATATATCGCATCCCATTATCAATAGCGTAGTATTTAGGATTGGACTTAAGCAGTGACTTTCCTGAAATGTTATATCTATAGATAGGTTTAATTAAGAAAGAAGCAACCATTTTATCTAAGTAATTGTAAATCGAACTCAATGCGCAATACTCTTTTCCGCCATTTTCTGATTTTAAATAGTTATATATTTTTTCTGGATTAAATTCACATCCTGCATTTAACAAAACATATTTGGCCACCTTAAGAAATTTATTTTTTTCTATTTCTGAATCTCTGGCAAAAATGTCTTTTTGGCATATGTTATCAAATAATTCATTTAAGTAATCCCTTTGAGCTTTTTCCTCTTGGAGTTCAAGCCTTAATGGATAACCACCAAGTCTAAGATAATCATTAAAATCAATTGCCTGCTTGTTTAATAGTTGCAAATAATGCAAAGATTCATCAAACGAAAAAGGATAAATATTGAATTCTATTATTCTTCCAGTAAGCAGCGTTGATATTTCGCTTGATAACATTTTTGAATTCGAGCCAGTGATAAAAATCGAACAATCAAACGAAACTCTAAAAGAATTTATTGCTTTCTCAAAAGATACAACATGTTGTATTTCATCAAAAAATAGGTATTGTTTGTTATTCCCTTTGTGTTTCAATACATAATCGTTTAGCTTTTTGTAATCATCAATTGTTTCAAATTTTAAATCTTCGAAATTCATATAGAGAATATCACTGTTTTTTATGCCTTTTTCTTTCAATTCGTTGATTATCAATTCTATTACTTTTGATTTTCCAGACCTTCTTGATCCGATTAATATTTTTATAATATCTACATCATAAAACTGACGTATTCTTGATAGACATTTTTCTCTTTTTAATAACATATTAAATACCTCGAATATATTATTCCATCATCTTGGAAAAATTACAAATATTTTTTGTTTTTCTAAATTTATCACTTGCACTTTTGTTCGCTTCAGAAGTATAGTTATACAAACTCATTCATTCGTTTTTGTCTAAATTTACCTATCCATATTTTGTCGTGTTTGGATGCTGCCGTGAATAACAAAAAAGATCTATGTTAGATAGATCTATATAGCTGGATGTGTGTCCTAATCAGATCGAAGTTTTTAGCCAACTTCGGATAAATGACTTTGGACAGCGACAATTGTACTTAATTTGGTGGACCAAATCGGGATCGAACCGACGACCTCATCGTTGCGAACGATGCGCTCTCCCAACTGAGCTATTGGCCCAAGCGATATATATAATATATTAATAGGATATATATTTTCAAACAAAAAGAGTGTGTTTCCACACCCTAATTGCTTTTAGTAATAATTATTCTTCGACTTTTTGATCAATCACTTTTGGAGAAGTAAAATCTTTATTGAATAAAGCGCCGATTAATAATAACACTCCATAAACAGCGATCACCACTCCAACAACAATCCAGAAGACGACTTGGAATTCAAAGACTGTGAGATATAAAGAAGAAAGTAAGGTAACGATAATACCTAATGTGACTTCTCCAATGCCAAAGATAACATTGTGTTTAATCATGAAATAAATTCCATGAAGCACTAAAGCGGCTCCAACACCTAAAAGAAGATAGATGAATAACCAAATAAGGAAAGCAACCATATCCACTCTAACGAGTAAAAGAACACCTAATGTCGCTAAAACTGTAAAAGAGAGAACTGGAACAAATGTTAAGGTATGTAATTTGACTAAGCTCATGATGCAAGCAACCAAGAAGCCAACAGAGGCCACTAAGAAAACAATACCAAAATACATACTTAATGTTTGAGTGCCAAAAATTGCCACTAAGATACCTAAAGCAATTGTTGCAATCGCTTCAAGGATTAAGATTAATTTTTTATTTTCCATTTTAAAAACTTCCTTTCCGATAAAGTTATAGTCTTTTTATATATAAAAATCAATCGTTTTTCTTTTCTTTTTTATGAGGGAAAATAGCTTCAAGAACTGGAATTAAACCAGTAATCATTAATTCAGCAATTAACAAATATAAGTGTGTATGAGCGTGATGTTCACCTGGAGTGATGATTAACATAATCGAGAAAGTAATCGCCACTATTGATTCAATTCCACTAATAAGAGCTGGGATTCCTTTAACTTGTCCAGAAAGGATTTCGTGGATTTCAATCATCTCTCTAACGATTGACCACACTCCCCATACCACACAGATAATTTCAAAATTATCCGTCGAACTAATTAAAGTAATTCCAATCATCATCTCTCCGATTCCATAAGCGAACCAGAGATCTTTATAACATTCCTTCTTTTCTTTAACGATGGAAGTAAGAAGACTATCTAAACCATATAGCATTAATAAAGAAGGAACTAAATATCTTAAATAATGTAAGAGGTGAGCATTGAAGATAGCGACTAAAACCGCAAAAACAATAAATATTCCTAATTTGGCAAATCTTAATATCTTTATCATTATTTATTTAACAGTAAACACGCTGCTCCTATTTTTCCACTATCATAGCCAAGTTCACTAGGAAGGATTTCTACTTTTGGAGATCCTTTCATTCCAAAGTTATGTTCAGTCATATAATTTTTCACTTTATTAAAGAGATATTCTCCTTCATTTGCAACCCCACCAGAAAGAATAATCGCTTCTGGTCTAAAGATATTGCAATAATTGATTAATCCTTCTGAAAGATACATCACATATTCATCGACTAATTTAATCGCACATTTATCTCCTCGTTTAGAAGCAACGAATGCGTTTCTAGCATCCACTCCACCGAGTTCATGGCCAACTTCATATAAAAGAGATTCAGGATGACTTTTCATCATCTTTTTAGTTTCTTTAATTAACGCGGTAGCGGAAGCATAGGCTTCAAAACATCCTCTTCTTCCACATCCACATTTTCTTCCACCAACGGAAATCACCATATGTCCGAGTTCTGCTCCTTGATGAAGATGTCCATCAACGATTTTACCGTCAATCACAATTCCTCCACCAACTCCAGTACCTAAAGTAATCATGATGATATTCTTATATTTCTTGCCACTTCCAAATGTCGCTTCACCTAAAGCGGCAACATTAGCGTCATTATTAATTTCAACATTTAAGCCGGTTTCTTTATGGATAAACGCTTTTAAATTGAAGTTATTCCAAGTAGGAAGATTAGGGGAATTAATGACGAGTCCACTATCGAAATCCATGATACCTGGCATTCCAATTCCAATTCCACTTACTTTACCGGTATATTTATTTTCTTTAATTGATTTATTAATAATTGAACAAAGTTCTTTGACTTCTTTTTCTGGAGCGCTTCTTTTATTCACTTTCATTGAAAAGCGAGAAAGGATGTTCCCTTTTTCATTAATAAAAGCACCTTTAATGGAAGTGCCACCGACATCAATACCAATCACAATCATGATTAAATAGCTCCCTAATATTTTTTACTATTTGTAAAATCATTTTTTATTGTAATAAAATGGAGGCATGATTGCAAAGACCAAAGGTATTAAAGATACAAAAAAATTAGTTGGATCCTTACCAGCGGTCCGTTATATCGATCCTAAATATATCTTTTTAGCGACCACGAACACGAGATGTTCGAAATTTGAGTTATATATCAAAGAAGGAGATCACGTTAACTCTTGCCAATTAATTGGAAAAAGAATTGGTCCGTTTTTTGAACAACCAATTCACTCCACTTGTTCTGGTACATTTATTGGATTTGAAAAACATTATCACCGAAGTGGAAAATTAACTGATTTCATTAAAATTGAAAATGATTTTAAGGATACATTAGACCCATCTTGTAAAGAAAGAACTCCTGAAGAAATCTCCAAACTCACAAAAGAAGAGATGACGGAGATTATTAAAAATACCGCTAATGTTGGACTGGGTGGATCTTCTTTCCCAACTTATATCAAATTTCAGACTAACGAACCAATTCACACGATCTTAATTAATGGGATTGAATGTGAACCATATATTACCGCTGATCATCGCTTAATGCTTGAATTCCCATATCGAGTAATTAATGGAATTAAATATGTGATGCAAGCTTTTAACTGTAAGCATGCAAAGATTTGTATCAAAAAGAAATATAAAGATATCAAAGAAACATATGAGGCAATTCTTAAAGAAGAAGAAGGAAGTGGAATTGAAATTTGTCCACTAGGAAACTATTACCCACAAGGTTGGGAAGTCGAAATGATTAAAAATGCAACTGGAATTAAATTAAATCCAGGAGAACTCCCTTCTAAAAGAGGAATCATTAATTTCAATGTCTCCACAATTGTTGGTATCTATAAGGCAATTAGATACAATATGCCAGTTATTAAAAGATTCATCACGATCACTGGAGATGGAATTAATCACCCTAAAAACTTCAGAGTTCGTGTAGGAACTTCAGTAAAAGAACTCTTACCTATCTGTGGAGGATACAAAAACCCTGACAAAGAAAAAGTCTTCATTTTAGGTGGACCAATGATGGGAGCCTCTGTTCCTAATGATGATGTGATTATCACTAAAACAGTGACCTCTATTATTGTTTTAGATAAAGAAGAACATAGAGAAGAACCTTGTGTTAGATGTGGAAGCTGTGTTTTATCTTGTCCAGTTCATCTTGAACCTGTACAAATCATGAACGCGGTAAAAACATTAGACAAAGAAAGAATTAAAAAGCTTAATCCTACTAGATGTATTGAATGTGGCTTGTGCGCTTATTCTTGTACTTCTAAGATTAATGTTACTGACTATATCAGAAAGGCAAAATTAATCGCGAAATTATGACGATCATTAAAGAAAGTGCACCACATTTAAGAAGAAAATCGTCTGTCGCTAGAATGATGGGTGATGTTTTAATCGCTCTAGCGCCTACTTTAATTTTTGCTTTTGTCGTCTATCCAATTAATACTTTAGCAACTTTATTACTTTCGTTATTCATCATGAATCTATGTGAATTCATATTCGTCGGGATTAAAAACATCAAACCAAAATATGAAGTTAAAGAATCATTTATTAATAGATTTAAAACTGCTATTAAAGAAAAATATACGATTAATAATTTATTAAGCGCTTCAATAAGCGCGGTGATCTTTACTTTAATTATGCCAGTAGGAATGAAATTACCTTCTGGAAATATCATTCCTCCAATCTATCCCACTATTGTTGGGGCTTTTATTGGTATTACTTTTGGTAAATTAGTTTTTGGTGGATTAGGAAGTAATATCTTTAATCCAGCAGTTGTCGGAATGTTAGTCAGTAAATATTGTTTTGGTTCCTCTTATATTAACTATCTTCCAAATCAATATTATTCTCTTCCTGATGCATTAAGTGGCGCCACTCCTTTATATGAAGGAGGAGCGATATATAATAATCCTAACTTCTCTCTTTTAGATATGTTTTTAGGAAAGATTCCTGGAACATTAGGAGAAGTATATAAGATTACTATTATTGTTGGATTAATTTATTTACTAATAAGAAGAAGCGCGGATTTCCGTATTGTTCTTTCTTATCTAGCGACATTTATTGCAATTACTTTAGTAGCGGGTTTATGTATACACGGGAAAAACAGTAATGTTCATACATTTGAATTTTTAGCCTATAACTTACTTTCTGGAGGACTACTTTTTGGAGCGGTCTTTATGTTTACTGATCCAGTTACTTCCCCAATTAATTCTCCTAGTAGAGTGATGTATGGAATTATTGGAGCGATCGCTACCGCGTTTATTCGATATTTTGCCGCTCTTCCTGAAGGAGTTGGATATTCAATCTTACTCGCGAATATGATTGGAGTGGCTTTAGACCACTATGAGTGGAGTTCACAAAGATATACGATTAAAAAGATCATTGTAATTATTTCTTTAATTGTTATTTCTTTATTAATCACCTTCTTAGCGACATATTATGGAGGTATATACAAAAATGGATAAGAAACATTTAATTATTACCTCTATTACTTTAGGAGTGATTGCCGCTTCTAGTGCTTTATTAATTGGAGTCACTAACTTAATCACTAAAGATAAGATTTCTCAAAATGAGAAAGAAAAGATTGTGAGTGGAATTAAAGCAATTTTTGGAAATGAAAGTAAAATCAAAGAAGAATCTCCGATTAACGAAAGTATTTTTGCTGGTGAATATAAATATATCAATTATGTCTATACGATTAGTGATAACAGTGATGTCTTAATTGGTTACGCTTTTAAAACAAGTGGAAGTAATAACTTCGGTAAAATCACGATGTTAGTGGGCTATACTTCCACAAAAATCTATAAAAGTGTCTATATGATAAGTGATGAACAAACATTCGCTTCTACTTTAGAAGATGAATATGTTACTAAAATCACTGATAACCCTGACTATCAAGATGTTGATGTCCACTGTGGCGCGACTTATGGAGCGACCTTAGTTAAAGAAATGATTGATGAAGTAAAAGGTGCGGTTAATAAATAAATATGAAAAGGAATAAGGGATACACAAAAGCTAATTTCTTAAAAGGAATCTTAATTGAGAATCCACTTTTCGTTTCGATTTTAGGAACTTGTCCTGCTTTAGCGACCACTAAAAGTATTGAAGCTGCGATTGGAATGGGGTTACTTTTCACTTTCGTTCTTATTTGTTCAAATATCTTAGTTTCATTATTAAGAAAATTAATTCCTGAAGAAGTAAGAACTCCAGCATATATTGTGATTATTGCGACTTTTGTCACAATCGTGAAGATGCTTACTCAAGCATTCTTACCTGAATTATATTCAACCTTAGGAGTATTCATCTCTTTAATCGTTGTTAACTGTATTGTTTTAGGCAGAGCGGAAGCTTATGCTTCTAAAAATAATGTCTTTGATTCTTTAATTGACGCTTTAGGAATGGGATTAGGCTATATGGTTGCCTTATTCACTATGGCCTTCTTTAGAGAACTACTTGGAACAGGTGGGTTTACTTTTGGAAAGATATTTACCTTTATCCCTACTTATAAATTACAAATCATTCCAAAAGGATATGAAATTAAATTATTCCAAAATCCTGCTGGAGCCTTTATTGTTTTCGGTTTAATTCTTGCTACTATTGCCTGTATTAAAAATAGAAAAGAGGCATATAAAGCCTACTTAGACAAACAAGAAAAAATTAGAAAAGCTCAAGAAGCTAAAAACGTTGGAGGGAATAAATAATGAATATCTTTATCTCTTTCATCTTAGCGATTCTTTCAAGCATGTTAATTGATAACGTTGTTTTATCTCGTTTCTATGGAATATGCCCATTTTTAGGAGTTTCTAAAAAGGTTAATTCCTCTTTTGGAATGGGACTAGCGGTTACTTTTGTTATCATCTTAGCAACTTTAATTTGTTGGCCTTTATATAATTACGTTTTACTTCCTGCAGGTATTCAGTATCTTGATACAGTCGCGTATATCTTAGTAATCGCCTCTTTAGTTCAACTCGTTGGTTTATTTATTAAGAAATTCTCTCCTTCTTTATATAAGAGTTTAGGAATTTACTTACCTTTGATAACCACTAACTGTGCGGTTCTTGGAGTGGCTCAATCGAATACTGATCAAGGGTTAACTTTCTTAAATTCAATCGCTAATGCGGTTGGTACTTCATTAGGTTTCTTACTTATTATTGTCGTCTTTTCCACTATTAGAGTGAGATTAGAAAGTGCGAATACACCGAAAGCGTTTAAAGGACTTCCAATCGCTTTAATTACCGCGGCGATTATGGCAATTGCCTTAATGGGATTACAAGGATTATTCCAAGGATTAATTTAATATGACTCAAACTGGCTATATCATTTTGGCTATCTCTATCTTAGTGGGGTTATTAATAATCTTTATTGTTTCTTTTGTTTTATATCGAAAGACACCACTTCCTAAAGGATGTGAAGATATGAAGATGAGTGAAGAAAAATGTACATCTTGTCCAAATAATAGCTGCGCTTTTCATAAGAAAGAGGAGGATAAAGAATAATGGATAACTGGAATATCTTATGGGCTGTCCTCATTTTGATGGGTATTGGTATTCTCCTCGGACTCGGTTTAGTAGTCGCTGCAAAAGTCTTATATGTCAAAGAAGATCAAAGAATTGAAGAAGTCGCTAAACGTCTTCCTAACTATAACTGCGGTAGCTGTGGTTATGCAGGCTGTAAGGGCTTAGCGGAAGCGATCGTCACCGGAAAAGAAAATAATTTAAGAAAATGTAAACCAGGAAAAGAAGAAGCTAACTTTAAGCCAATCATCGAATATTTAAATGAACACCCTAACGATGATGGAAGTAAAGTTAACGTTCATCTTTAAAATATGAAAAATAAATATTTATCATTATTTTTATTTTCACTTTTTTCTCTATCTAGCTGTGGTAATTCTTTTCCTTTTGAATTAAAAGATACAGTTTATAACGTATATGATACATATGTCTCTTTTTCTTTATATGAAGGAAATAATGAAAATGTAAATGATATAAAAGAAATCATTAAGAAATATGATGTTCTTTCTGATAACTATCAAGAAAGAGAACTCACTAATGTATATACGATTAATCACACTAATGAAGAGGTAACAGTCTCTACTGAATTATATAACTTATTAGAAACTTCCTTCTCAGTTATGAGTGAAGCTGAGTATTATAATCCGTTATTAGGCTCACTTAATGAGAAATGGAAAGAAGCACTAAAAAATAAAGAAATATTATCAGAAACAGTGATTGATGAAGAACTCACTAAAATCAATAATTCTTCTGTCTCCTTAGGTGGAGAAAATAAAGTTCAAAGATTAGGAGAAGCACTTATTGATTTAGGAGGTATCGCTAAAGGATATCTATTAGACAAAGTTAAAGAATATTTAGTGAGTAAAAATATCTCTAAATATCTAATTGACGCTGGAAGAAGTTCAATTCTTTTAGGAGAAAAAGAAGGTGGAGAAGATTTTGTAATCTCTATCTCTGATTTAAATCATAAAAAAATAAAATTAAAAAACTCAGTTATTTCCACTAGTGGCACTAGTGAACAACATATCGTTATCGATGGAAATACATATTCTCATATTGTTAACCCTTTTACTGGAAGTGCATTAGCCAAATATGATGCAATTATCGTTATTAGTGATCTCGCTTATAAAGGAGATGCTTTTGCGACTTCTTTAATGAATAACACGATTGAAGAAATCAAAGAGATTGAAAAAAATTCGAATATTAAAGTGATCGTCGCTAAAGGCGGAGAAGTCTTATATAAAAATGAAAGCATCATTCTTTTCTAATCTTGATAAGAAGAAACTTAGAAATGATTTAATCTTAATCACTTCTTTATTAGCGGTTATTGCGATTAGCTTAACGATTTTATTAACAAGACCAAAACCAAATAAGTTATACGCAAAAATTACTGTAAATAATTCGTTAGTGGAATCTATCGATTTAAGTGATCAAAGTGAAAGACATTATTACATAAACGGCACTCATGGAGTGGTTCACTGTCACACTCAAAATGGTTCTATTGGAATAATTGAATCAACTTGTCCACATAAAGACTGTATTAATATGGGTTATATCTCCACAGTTGGCCGACCAATAATATGCGCATATAATGCGGTATTGATTTATATTGAAGGAGTGGCTTCTTATGACATCGAAATCTAAGAAGATTAATGTTCATAAAGTAGCGTTACTCGCTATCCTCACTTCAATATCGATTGTAATTGCGATTATTGAATCATTTATTCCTTCTATTGGTATACCAGGAGTTAAATTAGGATTAACTAATATTGTGATCTTAATTATTCTTTATGAATTAGGGGTATTTGAAGCAATTATAGTCGACCTCTTACGTGTTTTTCTCGTTTCCTTTATTAGAGGAACGTTCCTCTCAATGGGGTTTGTGATGTCATTAACTGGCGCAATACTATCAATCGCGGTTATGGTTCTTCTCCATTTAGTAATTAAAAAATTCCTAATTGTCGGCGTGTCTGTTTTAAGCGCTATCGCTCATGTGACTGGGCAAATAATAGTCGCCGTTATTTATTTAGGAAGTGGATATGTATTTTATTATCTTCCGATTATCGCTCTTTCAGCGGTGATAACTGGAATATTTGTAGGAATAGTTGCTCAACTTATTATTAACACAAAGGTTATTCAGAAGCAGAAGGAAAAATATAAGTTCTAACTTATTACTCGATTCTTAATATTTTCCACTACTGAAATAGAGACGTTGCTTTTCCAATAATCTTCCTTAATGCAAATAATATTCTCGCTATTTAAAATAAAGATTCTTTCAAATCCAAAATTAAGCCACTTCTTATATGGAGATAAAGAATTACTTATTTGATTAGATTCGTTAATGATAATCACATAATTCTTTCTCTCTTCTTTTTTAATATGTTTAGCATATTCTTCTATTAATCTATCAGCTTCAAGATTAATAGAGTCTGTTTCTTTCGCCTCTTTATTATTAGAAGTAAATAGTACTTTTAATCTTAAATCTTTATATTTATAAATTTTTTCTTTGTTATCGTAGACATATTTACGGTTACTAATATCGCTGGAATAATAGCTAACCATATATAAAGCAATTGTAGAAAGAAGGTCGTTATTTTTAATAAGATTATCACTAATTTCACCTTCGTTATAAGCGTTAATATGATCGGCAAAGATATCGATATCTAATTCTAAAACATTGGCGATTTTATATATATTTTCAAAACTAGCGGCTCTTAATCTTTCATCCACTAGATATGTGGTTAATGTGTTCTTACTAATTCCTGTTAATTGAGAAAGTTTATTAATCGAGACATTTTCTTTATCTAAAATCGCTCTTAATAAAGAAGTCTGTTCCACTCTTCTTTCAAATTCTGCATATAGATGAGTCCAATCCATCTCATGATATGGTGAAAATAGTCTCAACATTTCTTTTAAAGGAATATATAAGAACAAATAAGATAAAGGCTTTCGATATTCGAATAATAATTTTAAATAAGCCTCTGAAATCCACAAGGAATAAACACTTTGTGCCACTATATCATCGTCAAATAGTTGTACTAAACCATATATCTCTTTTATTGAATCAGATAAGGTTGAATCATACAAGAAATTGCAATCATTTTGTTTCTCAATAGTTTTAATAATAGAAGAAGAAGACAAGCGTCTCTCTAAAAAATCAAAAGAACAGCCATATTTAAAGCCATAAAACAAAATATAAGAAAAGTAATAATAAAGTTTATGTTTTTCAGATAATGTAATCATTTCTTTTCTCCTAAAATTAAATCTCTTAATCTAGTTCCTGCTGTATACATTTCCTCATCTCTAATTTGCTCAAATTTCTGTTTTGCAGCATTAAGCCTTTCTCTGTATTTATAAAAGTACTCTTCATCAACTTGTTTAGATTCAATGTATTTAAGGTGTGAAAAAGCCTTTTCTGATTGAATAAAAATCTGTTTGCCTAATTCACCAAGTAGATAAATCTCCTTAAGTCGTTCAATAGTTAAAACATTGTCCATAAACAATAACGGAAACTCAAAATATGCATCGTCTGCACGATAACCAATCACAACATCATATTTGCTTAAATCGATATTGTAGTGTTGTTTTAAAAAATCAATACCTCTATGATAACTCATTGAATTTTCTTTACTTAACTTTCTATAGACTAATAAAACTGTAATCCAATTAAGAGGACTATATTTAGGGTCAGTCAAATCAAGAACTTTTAGATTATTTAAGTCAAGTAAATATGAATTTAAGATTCCGCTTTTAGTATATCTATTCGCCCATTCTTTTGCAGCTTCAATATCTTGAGTGCAATAAAAACCATAACCATAATCATTTACGCGACTTATATAGTTAAAAACTGGTTTTTCAACCTCAATTGGACTACCGTGATAAACAACAATCTTACTCATAACAATATAATACATTTCATATGAAAAAATGTCTATATTAAATACTACAGTATATAATCTAAAGAAAAAACGTCCTGGAGGACGTCTTAGTATAACTAGTAAAGAGGTTTACGCTAATTCGATTCTTGCATCGTAAGATGCTAATAAAGAATTAACTTCAGTATCGTCAGTAACAATTTCATTAACTTCTAAAAAGGCAGTGCAATCAAATTGCTCATCAGCGTTTCCACTAACAGTGAGAACATGTTTTAAGCAAATTCCTGTTTCATTATCAAAAATACTTGTTTGAGTGTATGAGAAATTAACTCCCATTCCATTCCACGCAAACGTGCCAACATATTTAGTGCAGTTTCTTGATTGATATTCCACTATTTCTTCTGTATCGTACATCACCGCTTCAGTTCCGCCTAAAGCAACATAGGCAATAGCAGCGTAGTCATATTGATAATCATCGTCTAGCGCTTCGCGATGATCGAATTTATCATCATCGTTAGTGTCAGTGTATTGATACCATTTATCTTCTTCTTTTCTTATATATGCTTCTCCACTTTGTTCATCAGAAACGATATCGCTATAAATCTTATCTGGAGAAACCACTAAATGGACATTAGCCTCTTCATGAACTTCTCCCCCATCAGTGCCGTTATTATAAGAACCAGCAATAAAAGAAATTGAATATCTTTCTCCTAATGCAGCGATAACTTGTTCCTTATTAGGAACCTTTTTCATATGGGCTGGTGTTTTAATTGTAATTCCAAAGATATTACAACTAGTTAACATTAATGGAAGAAATAAAGTTAATGGAATTAATTTATTATGCTTCATAAGAGTTATTCTCCTTATTTATATTATATATCCAATACAAAAGAGATACCAAGTTGGTATCCCTTAAGTATATATAATAAGGATTTATATATTATTATTTACTTCTTTTCTTACGTAAGAATAACGCTAATCCGAATGAGAGGACACTAACAGAAGAAATAACAATGATAATGATGTAAGAATTGTTATTCACATCTTTAGATGAGAAGAATGATTCAGAAGCAGAAGGAACTAATTGTGAATCAGTATTAATTTCATCCCCATTAGCAATCGCCCAAGCTTGTAATCTAGAAGCGTAATTAGAAGTAGCTAAGAAGTGTTGTCTACTTTCTAAAGGCATGACATTAAAGGCAGCTTTAGCCAAAGCATAATATCCTTCTTCTCCTCTACACTTGCCAGTATCTTTATGATTATCAGTTGGGATTTCTATATGCATGAAGTTGGCTTCAAAGTGAGAAGCAATATCTGTACTAGTCACTTCAAAAAGATTAACATCAATTTGACCTGATGTATAAGTGGAGAATCTAGGAGCTGTGGTTGAAGTACCAGGATTGAATTTAATTGATCTATCAGAATATTTAACATTAGTAATTGAATATCCTGTCTCACCAATTACTCCAACAGTAAAGCTTGAAGATTCATTAATTTCATCAAGTTCAGTTAATACATTAGCCTCTTTATTAATACCTAGATATTTGCCGTTTCCTAATCTAAAGGCATATGAATTATAAGTTGCGCCTTCTTCAACATATAAAGCTGATTCGGTTCTTGATAACATTTCCTCATTTTCAGCTACAACACCATAATGGTTTGTACCACTCTTATTTAAGCCAACCATTGTATAGAGGTGAGTTACTTCATCAACAGTTTTCATAGCAGCTAAAACGTAATATCTATTTAATGATAAGACACCAGTCCAACTAACGACATGTAATGTATATGTAGCGGTTTTAGTGACACCTGCATCAGTGTAACTGACAGTGACTTGATAATCACCAACAACACTCATGTCTTGGCCCATAAATGTAGGGTTTGAAACTACTTCATGGTCGCCATTACTATAGTTAGCGGTGACTGTTCCACTATAAGAGAATTCTTGTCCTTTATATAAGGTTTCTTCTGCAACAGATAACGTAATAGATTCTAACTCCCTTGTTGCATCATAAACTTCTAGAGGAATTTCAACTTCAACAGGACCATAACTTGCTGATTGGGCAGAAATGGTAACGGTTGTATTACCAGCCGCAACTGGAGAAATAGCAGCGTGATCAGTTGACCAAACTGCAGTTGCTACAGATTCATCTTCAACAGAAACATTATAGGTGATTGTTTCCCCACCAAAGTTAACAGCAGTAACAAACGCATTGTGTGATTCACTTGTAGAAATTCTAATGCTGTCTGCAGCATATAAAGCTGGAGCTAAATATGAAGCATAAATAGAAACTCCACTTCCGAATCCTGTTTTATAGTTAGCAATACGTGGATTGCCATTATTGTAGTTAAATTTAATGAATCTGTTATTGTCGCCATCTTCACCAACTAAGCATAAGTCTGCAATTTCTTCTTCAATGTCATTGATTGCCCAGTGGTTATATGTGATTTTACTTAAATCAGAGTTTCTGGTTAATCCTGCTCCATCAATCTTAGTAGAGCCAACATAATCGCTTCCTTCCTTAATTAACGCTCCTTGTTCATCAAAACCAACAAGTGTGTAAGTAATAGCGTTAATAGAGGAGAAGTGCTTGTTTGTACCCTCACCCATCATATTGACTTCAGCCATGTTGTAGCAATTACCACCAAATGAGTTAGGAGCATAGTAAGTATCCTCATGTAAAGAGACGATTGTAAATTGAGATCCTTCTGTAAAAGAATTCAAATTTGTTAATAATGTATATTCAGTTGGTTGAATAACTGCTACATGAATTGTCGCACTAGCGCTACCTGAAGATAACACAACGTCAACATTACCAGCTACATCACCTTGAATTTCAAGAGTGGTGTCTCCGCTTCCAGTAACATCAATAGATGATGGTACAGTTACACCAGTAGGAGCAGTAACTGAAATAGCAGATGCTAAATTAGCATAGCTAACAGGAACTTCAACGCTCATTCCGACACCAACAGATACATTTTCCTGAGAAGTAATACTTGGTTCAGTGACGTTTACATATTCAACAGTAATTGATTGGACATATGCTGGTTTATTGCCTGATGATGTTTTTCCATTTCCACCAGTAACTGTTAATGATTTTCCAGAATATGAATCAGGATATGTAAATTCATAAGTATCAGCCTTGTCGTAGCCATTGGCAACCGTTTGTGATCCTTCAATATCGGAAACTGTTAACTTAACGCCATCCGCTAATGCAAAGGCTGTAATAGATACTTTTGTAAGTTTAACATTCCCAGAGTATGTAAATGAGAAAAAGCCATCGCCGCCACCTTTTCCAACTTTAATGCTATCTCCTCTTCCAGGATAAACGTTTGTTAATTCATCGACAGAAGAAACATTATCGAAACCGGTTGAGGTGAATTCGATTGTCTTGCCAGAACTGGAAAAGGTAGTTCCATTAATGATTTTTGTTGAATTTAAGGCGCTGCCACCATCGCTATCCATGTAGGTCACACCATTCAATTTTGTACTAAAAGAAATAGTATAAGATCCATCAGCGGCCTTAACTTCTTTAACACTTTGGTGTCCAAGAGCAACTCCAACTCCGACTGCCATCGCTAGACCAACGCTTAACGCAGCAATCTTTGAAAAAAGTCTGTTCATTTTTTCTTTCTTTCCTTTCTGACTCTTTAAAGAGTCTATTTATTAAGATTTAAATATCACAAACAATAAACAAAGATACTTTAACTATTAATATCTAATGACGTCGTTTGTATATTTATTTATCTAAATATATTCTAAATTTATATTTTTAATATAACAATGATTATTAATAGTTATTCACCCTTAGAAAGGTTGATATCTGTTTAATTGTTTCTATACAAGTTTCATATTTGACGCGATCGTAAAGTAAATTATATGTCTTGTCTCTATAATCTTTTTGATAAGTACCCTCATTTATAAGTTCAATTAATAAATCTGACACCTTTTTGTTTTCTTTTGCGGAATAACAAGTTTCTAGTTGTTCTCTATATTTTCTAACTTTTTCAAATAATTCGATGAATGAATCGTCTAACTTCACCAAGCTGGATAATTTATAAATGTCATATATGTGACGAGATTGTCGATCAATTTTTTTTGAGATGTGATAATCACAAATAGCAAATATCTTATCCACTAAAGTTCTTTCTTTAGTAATTGTATTTACCTTAAATGCTTGAAGTTCATATTTTTCAACTAAATCATCTCTTCCTATTTCTTGAAGGTATTTTCCAATTATTGTTTGTGCTTCTTTCTCTTCGATAGGAAAAGATGGGGTTATTGTAGACCATTCAACAATAACCTTATCCCCATTTGCGTTCCAATTAGAAGAATAAGGACAAAGGTATCTATTAAAGATTCTTCTGCTTCGTATATTGTCAGGATTACTTACAGTTAAAGAAGCTGCCTCAATTGAATCAAAAAATATTTGTTTAATTCTTCTTCTATTTCCTTGGGTTATGATCTCATCAATGTATGAAACATCAATATCTTCAGAAAAACGATTAATGACATGCTGACAAACACTTAAGCTTGTTCCGCCTTTGAATACAAATTTATTATCTCTCTTAAATAATTCTCTGAGAATGGTGATGGCATAATAATCCTTTTCTACAAATGATTCAGCAATATTAAAACTTCTAGCAGCATTAGAAACAATAATATGAAATTGCTGCTTATCATCCGACAAAAGCATTAATTATGCCTCCCTCAACTATTTTCTTTATAGTTTGGGTGGAATACAAAGAAATGTATTGTGCGAACTGATATTTGCTTATTTTGTTTTCTTTAATGTAATTACATATCAATTCTCTATTCTCTTTGACTTCATCCATAGATAAGAAATGGAACATATCTAAGAACTGAAGGATTTTATAATTTTGAAAAGTTATCTCTGTTCTTGCTTTTCTAATAATTGCCACTCTATTAAGAGAGGAATAATAACGTTTTTTGCTACTAGTACTATTAGTGGTTACCTCAAGAATTGCTGGAACTTGTTGAGAAATACCAATCATATTTAAAAAAGTTAACCCAGAATAATAGCCTTTCACATAAAGCATATCCATTCCTTCTGGAAAAGGGACTTTGTATAAAAACTTGTCATATAATATCTTTTCAAATGTCACAGTAGGTTTTAAATCACCACTCTTATTAACAATCGAATATACCCCAGGCCCATCTTTATTTAATTCACCTCTTTTATAAGCACGATAAAATTCTTCCCTAATCGCAGATTTGCTCTTTCGACCAATTCTGACATCTTTAATGAATATAGGGGCATCATATCCATAGATAGAAGTGAGATAACTAACTAATTCCATGCCTAAATTATACAATCAGATATGGTTTAAGTCAATTTTTGTAACAAAATAACCTTATACCATAGGTATAAAAATATAACAATTTTATGGATATTATTATTCAATTAAAAAGAGGGATGAATACGCGCTTCATCCCTCAATTAATTGAATTAACTAAGTGTTAATTATTTGCTTCTTTTCTTACGTAAGAATAACGCTAAACCAAATGACATCACGCTAACAGCGGAGATGACAATGATAATGATGTAGCTGTTATTGTTATTAACAGAAGAGAATGAATAACTACTACCGTTAACGAAATCAACGCCTCTTCCAAGGAAGTCTCCAGCAGCGCCGAAGTATTTTCCAATTAAGAAGTCATATCTTTCGAGAGCCTTTTCAAGGTCAGATCCTTTTTCAGGTTCAGTGGTTCTTAAAGCCTCTTTGTCTTCAGGACTTAAAGCTTGATATTTTGAAGCAGTATTTAAAACGTTCCAAACATTCGTTTCTAGCCCTAATTTATGGTCGCTTCCTTCTTCCCATTCAGCTCCACATTCAGTGGTTGTTAAACTTAAAAATTCAGAAACAAACTCAGCTAAAGTATATCCACCAGTTTCAACCATTCCTGTAAGTGTAACTTGGAAAGAATTATACCAGCCAGTAAATCCTGTTAAAGTAATTGGATTACCACTAGATAATGCGGCTTCAATTGCACTTGTTGTATCAGAATCAAGCTTATTAGCTTTTGCAAAGCAATTAATGCTCTTCTCGTTAACCGTCACTACAACAGTTGTATCAGATGTCCAATTTTGACCTTCTGTTTTAGGAGTAATTGATGAAACAACACCATTTACATATGTTGCTCTGCTTTCATGAATTTGAGTTTCGTTACCGGTGACGGTATATGTAACAGGGACGTCCAAGTAACTTGCTGATTCGACAACAGTAATACTTGGTGAGGCAATCTCATATAATCCTTTGAAGATTGACACCTTTCCTGTCACCCTAAGAATAGTCTCACCTTCAACATAAGAAGAAACATCTGCTGAACTATTATAAAGAACGACACCATACTCACCATTCATAATAACTGGGCCTGTGCCAGATAACATACCAACATAATATCCAAAAACGTCAACAGGTGCATCGTTTGATTTTGAATAAATAGATTGAATATCGTTTCCTTCACCTACCCTATTCCAAATTGCGTATAAAGTTGTGCTAGCTGAAATGGTGAATTGATTGCCACCCATATATTTAGTTCCAGATCCATCTGCAGCGGTGTTGAATGAATCGAATTCCCATCCTGAATCAGGCATGAAGGAGCAATAACCAACAGTAACTGTATCTCCTGATTTATAATCCTTAGTGTCTGTCATTGTTCCAGATCCATGAGCGCCTGATTTATAAGTGACTTTAAAGGTATCAGAAGAACAATTAATTACGAATTGTGTTACTCTTACTTGATTACTAGAAGCAGTAAATGAAACACTGTCAGCACTTCCTGTCCATGTTCCCTTATTGCCACTGTAGGAATATCCAGTTTGAGCAGCAAAACAACCAGGACCATATTTAGTGGTTCCAGAAGCAGTACAAGTCATTTCAATACTAGTAATGCCGCTTGCACTAATTTTTAAAGTTTGACCCTTGAAAACTCTAAACTGATCGCTAGTAATGGTACAGCTTCCACATTCAAAATGAATATTTGATATTGTTTGATCTGCCGCTTTACCTTCAACAGCAGTAAACTGACTTGGGGTGACAGTTACATCATCAGCCCTGACTTCTCTAACACCTTCATGTCCAAGAGCAACTCCAACTCCGACTGCCATCGCTAGACCAACGCTTAACGCAGCAATCTTTGAAAAAAGTTTGTTCATTTTTTCTTTTTTTCCTTTCCGTCTTAATAAAAAGACTAATTTGAACAATTTCAAACCAATCTAAATAAGAGAAATAGAACATATCTAAATAATTTGCGCATTATCATTTAAATGTTCGTTTCCGATATATATTTGGTTTGTACATTAATATCTTATCTTTTTAAGAATAAGATAACAACTGAATAATTATAAATAATATGAAAGAGGCACGTTTTTTTGTGCCTCGTTTCATCAAATATTATTGAATTGGTGACTATTTTTCTACTGGCAAAATGACTTCAGTTTGGTGAAGATCAGAAAAATGCGCGGTAAAGCCAAAACCGTTATTGCTGGAGAAGGCTTCTGAGGTGATGATTTTAAAGAAGCAAAAAATAACGTAAGAAAATATTAAGAAGTGATCGTGAATAATTATCTCCTTTTACTAAATTCGGAGCGAGTTTTCAGTAAGTTTTTACTAAATTCCGAGCGAGTTTTTCTCTATTTTTTACTAAATTCGGAGCGACTTTTGATTTATGAACGAAAGATAAATACAATGTATTTATACTGTTTTAGTGATATCTAGTAAGATAAAGTAGTTGGATTTCCTCTAACACATCCAGCGATTTTAAAACTGGCGTTAAAGCGAGAAAGGAATCCACCATAATTGTTATATTCTTTAAATGTTGCATAGTGATCATCAGTGTAAGTACACACTACTTGAGACCCATTACCGTAATCACTACCTTTAAATCCTGTAGCCCAAGCCACAATACGACCTACCTGTCTATCGTTTGTTTTGTATAGTCCATTCGTATCGATATCTAATTCATAATATGTTGGTTCGCTTCCATAATACGGAACACTTGTCGCATATCCGGTTGTCCTTGAATATTTAGAGATACATCTTGCATCGCTTCCAAATAAATAATCAACATCAGAAGAAGATGGAAGTGTTTTACCATCTCTTAAGCGAATGACTGTTGTTCCTTTAACTCCATAATTAGCAGGAGCGCAGCCAAAAGCTTGGAAATAGTTACAAACATCTACTGGATCAGTGATTGTTGCTGAACTTATATATTCAGGATTTTCTGAAACATATTCATATGAATAATATGTATATCTCTTAGTGGAAGTCACTGTTAAGGTATTTACATCAAAAGAAGTTGGAACATCAATATAAGAGACTCCATCAATTAAGTCACCACTATAAACAGAAGGAGCAATACGATATTCATTATTTCCTGTCACTCCATTAACAAAAGAGGAACCATTAGGAGTGTTATCTCCTGAATAATAGATAGTAAGAGCTTCTATATATAAGGTGTAATCACCTGAATCAAATTTTAAATAATTAATATCATATGATGATAAATCGAATGTTGTTTGTTTAGTGTAACTAGAAAGAGGGATATTCTTATATCCATCATCATAATTATTTTCTCCATATGTGAATTTTGGAGTTCTAGAACCACTTCCACTAGTGGAATAAGTTAAAGTAATCTTATCGATATCTTTAATTGGATTAACGTTATATAAGGCTCCACCTAAAGTTGGTTCACATCCACTTTGTTGAACTAGTGGAATAAGTTTACAAATATATCCAGTTTGTTTCACTGCGCGATAATATTCAAAATCCCCACTAGTGCCATAACTACCAGTGTCATATGATTTTTCGATATTAATAGAAACATCATATTCATATAGATCTGAACTTTCAGTAATTGTCACATCGTAATTAATAACATATTCACCATAAGTAACGGTGATTTCTTTTACTCCAGTAGTTGAAGAATCAAAACCAGTAAATGAAGCTTGACTAGTAACATCATCATATGTCCCATCAGTGTAATAGGCATAGACTAACGGAGAATCAAAAGCTTCACCGACACTATAATAGATTTTGTAATTGCCTTCTAAATCGATACGGTCTATTTCTTTATCCCCATTAACTGTGTATTCGATATATACAGATTTATTTCCATATTTGAATGTTACTTCTTTTGTTCCAGGAGTGGAGGTATTAAACCCTTCCACAATCAATGAAGCTCGACTCGTGACATCTACTTCATCTGAATTAACGTATTGAGCAATCGCACTATATGAAGAGATTGGATCTCCAACTTCATAAGAAGTAGAGAAATTCTCAATTGTTAACTTATATACGTCATATACCCAATAATAATATGTGGTATTAAGAGTGTCGCCTTTAGTATTCACATAATCGATTTCACACGCAAACATTCCTCCAGTTGATGTATCAGTGTTTGAGAATGTAGCAATATCAGTGACATCACTATCACCATAATAGCTATGTGCGGTAATAATAGGTTTAACAAATGGTTCATTAACATAATAATGGTCGATTAAATCATCACTACGAGTGATTGATGTTTCGTTATCTAAGATTGTGACTTCACAGCTACCATATACAGTAACGTTATTTTCAGTATATGAAAGAGTCGCGGTTGTCTTTCCTGGCTTAGCGGTTGAGAAAGTTTCTAATTGGACTCCAGTAGTCACTTCTTTAGAAGAACCGTCTTCATAATGAGCGGTGACATTAAATAAATACGCTGATTCAGGATCTTGATAATAAATATTACTAATAGGAGCAACATCAATAGATGTAACTGGAACTGTGTATCCAATAACATCATTAGGAGATCTCACCAAAAGTTCGAGGGTGGTGCCTCTATAATAATTTACGTAACCGGTAACACTGACTTTATTAGAAGAATATAAGTTATCAAACTGTGCTTTTATCGCACTTTGATCTGAACTACCACCATAAAAGCATTGGACTTTCAAAGAGTCGGTAGAATTGAATTTAAGATAAGTGTTACTAGTGCCAGGAGCGGAGTAATACACCATATTATTAACTGATACTTGGATTGGTCCTTTGCGATATAAGGCATTCTTATCTTGCTCACTCATAGAGGATGTATTCCAGAAATCATAATTAGTTACTAAAGTCTCTACTGGAGATGGATTAATAGAATAATCGATATGGACTGATGTTGGTGATTCAATCTCAGGAAGATAATTAAAGTTTTTAAAAGTGCCACCACTAACGGTAACTACTGAACCGATTGGTAATGTTCCTGAATATTTATATAACGCTAAAGCGGCGCTATTACCGTATTTATCTGTGCTTTGAATATAGTAAGTATCATTACCACTATTAGTGAAGTGACAAGTAACAGTGCCCCAAGTCTTATATTCCGTATATGTTTTAGAAACATCACTAAAAAGAACATCATTCATTTCATAGATAGAGGTATATCCATTAACTGAATTGAAATAATAACTGCAATCTAAAGAAGAAGGTAATTCACTAGCAATAGATGCTTGAAAAGAAAAAGAATGAAATCCCACCATACCTAAAGTTAAAGAGGATAAAAGCATAGAAGATATCAATAAAATTGCCTTTTTCTTATTTTTCATGTGTGTGTTTGCCTACACATAGTATTATAAAAATATAAATTCGGTCAAAGAGAAATTGAAATGAATTATATTGGCTTAATATTATTGATGCAACACAAGAAATGTTTTAAAGAAACATATTTTATAATCCCAGCATACTGATTGGAACAATGTAGATATCCCCTTCTTTTTTAGAAGAACCATGACTTGTAAGTATCATTTTAAAAGCTGGCATTTTTAGGCCATTCTCTTCCATCTTCTTTTCAAATTTATTTAAAGAAGAAATTCCATCCTTAATATTTCTATCACTCGCAATTTTAATTTCGATTGCCCCATATTCTCCACTCTTAAGCTTTAAAATGGCATCTACTTCTAAACCATTACTGTCTCTATAATGTTTTAACTCCCCATTAAAAGAATCAGCATATATTGATAAATCTCTAACTGCCATATCTTCAAAAAAGAAACCAAAAGATTTCAAATCATTTAATAAATCAGCAGGCGTGATACCTAACGCAGATGTTGCAATAGAAGTATCAACAAAATGATGTGTTGGGGCGGTTCTTACAGCAACACTAGATCTTAAATTAAGATTCCAGGCAGGCATATCATAGATAATGAATAGATCTTCTAGTATTTTCTTATAAGTTAAAAATGTATCATCATCTAATTTGCTTCTCTCCCCTGATTCTAAAATATCCTTAATCATTAATGTGTTTTTAGCTTCAGTAGATATATTTCTTGCAAAAGACTTAAGTATAAGTTTTAAAAGCTCAATGTTTTTATTTTTTAAAAACTCAGCAAATTCATCGCTCTCATCTTCAATAGTAAATAAGCCTTCATAATAGTTGTTAGTAACATCAAGAGCGTATTCTTTTTCGCTTTTCACCGCGATAGGCCAACCACCTCTACAAATAATATGAGCGATATCTGTTAATGAAACAGGATTATGTTGACCATAGGTAGATGTAAATTTATAGTTCTTATCAAATAGACCCAATAATGAAATAACCCCTGTAGATTCTTTTGATTCTAATAAAGAGAATGGTTTTAATTTTAAAGATGTTATTCTTCCGGCAGCAGAATTTTGAATTTTAGATGAATCAACTGGTGTGGTACTGCCAGTTAATATATATTTCCCAAATTGATAATCTTTATCTAAATCATCTTTTATGATATTCCATATTTCGGGAGCCTTTTGCCATTCATCAACTAAATGAGGTTTATCTCCTTTTAAAGCTGAATAAGGATCAGCATTAGCGATTTCAATATCATTAGTGGTCTTCAATGTTGTTACTGATTTTGCAAACTCTACGCATAAAGTGGATTTACCACAAAACTTAGGACCACTAACAACCACGCACCCAGATGATTTAAGTTTCCTTTTTAATGAATTTTCTGCAAGACGGGGAATATAATCTTTTATTTTTGCCATAACTAATAACCTCATATATATTTTATATATAGATATAACTATAAATCAAACACTTTCGGTGTTTTGAATAAAATGTTTTCGGTGTTTTGAATAAAAAATTTTCGGTGTTTTGAATAATTTGTTTTCGGTGTTTTGAATAACTTTTTTATTTATGTATGAAAGATAAATACCCGGTATTTATATGATTTTAGCGATATCTAGTTAGATAAAGCAGTTAAAGGGGGAGGAATCCACCATGTCTAAAGTTACAGTAGATAAAACCACTTGGTTGGTCAAAGATATCAAAGAATTTATTAGACAATATCTATCTTCTTGCGTTCTTCTAGAAACACTGGTTTAATATTGACGATGATTCGTACGCCGAGACCATTCGTGGTCATATGAGTCATCGTTTTTTTATATTGAAATAGAAATAGTATCTTGGTTTAATAATAGCAATGATTCGCGTTTTGGAGATCCTTAGTTGGTCTCGTGAATCATTTTTTTATCTCTTATTGCATTAAAATTAACGTTTTGATTTAATAATGGTAATGATTCGCACGCTGAGATCCTGAGTTGATCTCGTGAATCATTTTTTTAATCTCCTGTTGCAATAGAATTAATATCTTGGTTTAATAATAGTAATGGTTCGCATGTAGAAATCCCTTGTTGGTTTCTGTGAATCATTTTTTATTTCCTATCGATTTAATAAGTGGCTTGTCATCTTTATTAACTTTAAGTCCTTGTAATTCTTTTGTTCCCAAATCTCTTCTTGTTACAACAGATGGATTATTATGAACAAATGACTGTTTGACTTTTGCCGGTTCAATACTATGTTTCAATCTGGTCCTCTTTGGACCATTTTTTGATGTAAAGATAATGACAAAATATAAATTCTTCCTATCATTCTTTTTATACAAAAGTGAAGGATGTCCACCATACTTATCGTTATGGATATAAAACCTTCCTTTTACTAAATGTTTTGAGTAAATCTTTTTCTTACTCATAAGTTAATAGCCTCCTAAAAATATGAGTTTGGGAATAAAACCCCTTCACTTTATATATAGGGGCGATTTTAATTTTTTTTAAAAAAATCGTATAAATTGATTAAAAATATTAAAAAGAGACGATTTCTCGTCTCTTAATATCTATAGATATTAATATTAATGTCTTCTCTTCTTACGGATAAGTAGCACTAATATCACGAAATGATAGGTTTATCTGCATTTTTTTGAATTTTTTTAAAATTATTTCAGTTTAGACCACTATTTCGGAGAATTAATTATTTTGTTTTCAATTTCTTGTTTCTATTTTTAATTAGGAAGAAAGCAGTTGTTCCTCCACCAAGTGTGAGAACACCTACGGTAACAGTAACCCCAATAATAATATCGTTATTCTTACTTATTGGAGCGTAATGAGCGACAAATGTCACATCATCAGTGACTGTATAAGGAGAAGAGATGATATCTTCACTTCCTTCAAGCGACCAACCAACAAAACTATATCCGTCTCTTGTTGGAGTTGGTAAATTGATTGATTCGTTTTCATTAACGTTTATTTCAGTAGGAGTTAAGCTTCCTTCTCCTGGAACAAATGTCACTTTATATTGATATAGATGTGGTTCAACTGGCTCTTGTGTAGGGAAGATAAAGTTTTCAAGATCACTACTACCATATCGATAGATTGCTAAATAATATTTATTCATGAATCTTTGATGATCGTTAGTAGGATTTTCAGTATATTTAAATCCAATACTAGTGAATCCACTCTTATCTTCGACATTATTATAATTTTCTTTTTGTTTGTCCCATATCGCTTTTAAAGACTCTAAAGAAGTAGTGACATGATTTTTTTCATCAACTTCAATCGAGTCAATCATTCCATTAATGAATGGATCTCCATAAGCGTCTTTAAAGATTAATTGGTTCCCCTTAGTAATGACGATGTGATATGTTCCGACTTTATGGAAGATATAGTTAAAAGTGACAAAGCTATATTCAACATGTCCCCAATAATTTGGCCATCCAGTATTAGTAGCGACCATAATTGTTGATAAATCTTTATCCACTAAACCGAATTGATGTTCTTCATTTTCTTTTTCAACATTAAGATAGATTTCAGCTTGCCAAGATTCATCTGGAAGATTTTGATTGTTCATCTTAATACCTGTATCTAATACATATTGTTTTGGATACACTCCATGGTCATTTTTACCAGTGAAACAGTAATAGTTATCATTAAGATATTTAAGATATAAATGCGTGTTAGCCTCAAGTATTTTTGGAGTATATGGAAATTCACAGTTCTCATCTTTATATACTCCTACGAGCCCTTTATACTCGTAAGAAGGTGCTTCTGGAGTAAATTCCTCAGTGATATACGCTGTTTGAGAAGGAATCGTTTCCATATCTACTTTGGTTTTGCCATCATAATATAAACAAGTTAATGTAACCGTAAAAGCTTCGGCGTGAGGTCTAACTTCAAACACTAATGAATTACTTTCCATATAGCAGAAGACATCATAACTTCCACTTACTGAGAAAGTAAAGTTATTGCCACTTATTTCTCCAAATGTCGTTTCTTGTTTAGAAGAGATACCAGCTTTCTTTTCCCATGGATGAGAATCATAAGAGAAATCTCTAACCATAATCACATCATTTTTTTTGATTTCTAAATTACGATATTCAGCTAGATTATCTCCACTGACATTAGTCATCTTTATCGAATCATAATATGTCCATTTTTCTACACCTGAAAAAATACCACTAATGTAATATCCTTCAAATTCAGGAGGATAGACATATTCTTCCACAACAAAGTTATCTTTTTGAGTAAGGAAGATATTTAAAGATTTAGAAGATTCTCCAACAGAATATTTTTCTCCATATATATGTTCTTCATCATTAAAATAGCTTCTAATATAAAATTCTTCATTAGTAATAGCCGCGTAATTAATTAATTCCGCTTTATCTCCATGAGATCCTGTAGATAACTTAACTGCGTCTTTAAATTTCCAATCGTTTTTAGAGCTAACTAAATAATATCCATCTCCTTCAGTAGGGACATCATCTTCATAATGGTCCCAGTGACCAGAAGCTTTATAAATAAAATTATCCCATTCACCACTATCGAGAACATATATATTCTTTTTGTCAGTAGGGATAGAGACTAATGGAGTCTCTGCATGAATGAGTTCATATCCTTCTTCTTCAAGAGCATAGAAATAAGCTTCAGTGTACGTATATTCTTTAGGTAAAGAAAGTCGATAAATATGATTAGAGTCATAATTAGGAGTCTTTTTCATTTGTACATCATAAGAATGTCCATTATCATCATGGACCGCACAGTGGAGATTACTAAAAAATGGAGCAGGTTGAAAAGAGACATCTAAATAAATGATGTTATTACTTTCAAGCGCTTCTGCTTTCTTTTCTTCTTTAGATGAATTAAATAACAAATATCCAATAGATAAAGAGATAGTAGTTAATCCTAGTGTTAATAACGATGATAATTTCTTCACGATGATATATCCTCCAATATGACTTTGGTTTCTATTATAAATATAGTGATGTCACAAAATCGCCATACCTACTGATAATGCTTAATCGCATCATAAATCGTCTTCTCTTTTGATTCATGACCGTATTTATCAACATCGAGTTTGTTTCTTGGTTCATGGGTTAATGAACATGGTCCACCGATACAGCCCCCAATACAACCCATTCCTTCAATGAAATTAAAGTCGATATTCCCGCCTTTAGCTTTAAGTAGAGCAAGTCGACAATTCTCTAATCCATCAACGGAAATAGATTTGGCTTCAAAGCTACTACCTTGTTCTTTAAGAGCTTCTTTAACCGCATCAGTTAAGCCTCCACTACGAGCGAATATCCTTCCGTAATAAGAAGCGTTATCTAAAGGAGACTCTTCTAAAGAAGCGACATCGATTTCTTTGGCGTCAATCATCGCTTGAAGTTCTTCAAATGTTAAAGAAACATCAACATATTTAGCGACTCTTTCATCTTTGATCTCTTGCTTTTTAGAGACACATGGACCAATAAACATAATCTTACAATCTGGTTGATGTTCTTTTACCCATTTAGCGATCGTCGCCATTGGGGAAAGATTATGAGAAATCTTATCAACTAAAGAAGGGAAATATTTTTTAATAAAGGTGACGAAAGTTGGGCAGCAACTTGAAGTTAAGAATCCTTTTTCTTCAAGTTCTTTGGCTTCATTATAAGCGACCATATCCGCTCCTAAAGCAGCTTCAATCACACTTCGATATCCTAAGCGTTGTATCGCAGTCACAACTTGTCCTGACTTTACTCCCTTAAATTGAGATGAAATTGATGGAGCAACAATCGCATATACTGGATATTTAGTGGAGTTATTAGAATCTTTTAATATTTCAATCGCATCTTTGATATAACTCTTATCCATAATTGCTCCAAATGGGCATTGATATACACACGCACCACATTGGACACATTTAGAGTCATCAATTTTTGCGGAGTGATCATCTTCATTCATCGAAATGGCTTTAACTTTACAAGCTTGTTCACAAGGTCTTAAGTAATTTTGAATCGCATTATATTGGCAGCTTTTGGCACACATTCCACAGTTGATACATTTACTTTTATCAATGATTGCGGTTCTTGTGACTTCATTAAAATGAATCGCATCTTTATGACACGCTTTTTGGCAGCGGTGTGCAATACATCCTCGACATCTATTAGTGACTTCATATCCTCCTAAAGGACATTCATCACAAGCGATACGAATAACTTCAACAACGTTATCAATATTTTTATTACCGCCTAAGGCGAGCTTCATTCTTTCTAAAACGATCGCTCTTTCTTTATAGATACAGCATCTCATCGTTGATTTTGGTCCTGGAGAAATCTTTTCCGGAATCAAATTATAATCTTCTAAAAGTGTGTTATTAAATAACCCTTTAGCGATTTCCTTTAATACTTTATATTTGAGTTCTTGTACACTCGTGTCAAATCTTGAATCCATCTTTGTTTCCTCCTAAAAATAATTTACCCTGACGTTTTTACCGATCTTTTTAAGTTTCTCTGCTAGCTCATCAATAAGATGCATCTTAGTGGAGAAATTAATCGTACTTCCTTCTCCTTGATGAGCGGTGTTAACCGCGCATCCTACAAAGAAAGAGATATCAGTAGCTTGTTCAAATAGATATTGAGCGATTAAACTCGCTCCATCTCTTTTATATAACCATGTTGTATATAAACTATTATCTTTTAAATAGTTATTTGCATATTCTAATACTTTGTTAATCGTAATGATTCCTTCTGTAACAAGATTAATTCCTTCGATTGAAGAAGTTGGAGGAATCTCTTTATCAAGAGGATCAGTGGTATTTAAGATAAGTGGCTTATTTAAATAATTACTCACTATTTTACTGGTGGTCCCACCACTAACGATGTGAATACCTTCTTTTGCTAAGAATAAAGATACCATTTCTTCATCGTCTTCTTCTTTACTAGGAGGACCAAACATCAAACTCACTTGTTGTCTTTCTCTAATTCTAACTACCGCTACAGTCGTATCATCTCCTGGACGGAAGTTATATAGTTCATTACATTGATTAGCGAGTTCAGTCGCTAAGGCTTTAGAAGAATATTCTTTTTGATAAATGATTCCTAAATAATCTTTGATTTGAGGCATATCCCAACCGAAGTTAAGTTTTTCCCCCACTCCAGCATATTTCACTCCATCACTCATCAAAAAGAATGTGTCATATAATTCAGCTTCAAGCTTCGCGTGATAAATTGTTTTTCCATCAATCACTGTCGAAGAATAAGATAAATCTTTCACTTCCCCATTATGAATCATAAATGGAGTAGGATTATCAAAATTATAGATATCGACATATTTATTATCTTTAATCTTAATAATCGTAAATGTGGAATAGGCAACTTTCCTCTCTTTACAGATTGGTAAAGTATGAGCGATACATCTAATACATTCTTTAATCGAGATATCACTAGCGATCATTTGAGAGAGCATCTTACTAGTTAAAGTAGAAAGGATATTAGCCTTCACTCCACTACCTAAACCATCTGCTAAAACTAATATCTTCGTGGATTCATCAGGAGAGGTTACTTCAATATGATCTCCACAAAGTTCTTCCCCAACATGATTAAAAGAAAGATATCCAACTTCAGTGATTAATCGACTATTTGTCATCTTTTAATGTATCCTTTAAAGACGATAATGCGACTTTAGTTTCCGCAGTCGTTTCTCCTAATAAGGAAGCGATTTCTTGTACCGCGCGCATATTCTTCTCAACCACCTTATCAGTGATCTCTAATGATTTCTTTAATATTTCATCATGCTTTTGTTTCGCTAATTCTTCTTTAGTGATGTCTTTCATAATTGAAAGAAGAATATGGAACTTCTTATCATGAATAATCGTATTTTCAACATATTTATCATATTCATTTAAATAAGTCTTCTTACAGTAGATAAGACTTCCTTCAAGAGCCTTAAAATAATCAGAAGGATCTAAGAAAGTTAATAATGATTTATGAACCGCAAAAGATGGATTAGAAATATTTAATAAGCGACACATCGCTTTATTCATTGATTGAATGACTAAAGTTTCATCAAGCACCATAATTCCATTAGGAGTGTTTCCAACAATATTGTCAGAGAAAGATTCTGCTTTCTCCATTAAATATGGTAAACACATCTCAATATTGGCTTTACCTTGAATAATCGCGATTGCTTTTTCTCTACAAGTATCATATCCACAGCTACCACAGTTAAGGATCTTCTCTTTTTCCTTTTTACCCATTTCGATTAATTTTTGATTAATCTCTTCTTCAGAAGGCATAGCTTCACTAACACTTATAGAATAATAATTCTTTTCAATATCTTTATATCCGATATTAAGTCCATCAAAATCTTCTTTACCAGCGTTAACGTTAATATCGTAATAAGAAGAGGCAACTGATTTATTTTTATTAGATAATGGTCCATTAATACAGCTTCCTTCGCAGCTCGACATCTCAATGAAACATTTATGAATCTTACCTTCTAAAACATCTTCAATTACTTTTTTAGAGACTTCCACTCCATCAACTGCTAAATATTGGAATTCGGAATTATTACATTCCATGGTTTTAAGAATTCCTCCAGTAGTTGGGAATAATCTCGCTTTACTTTTTTCTTTATAATAACCACCACTAACTTCTTTTAAGGTGATGTTTTCTTTTTTAAACCATTCATCAAGTTCTTTAAAAGTTAAAGCGACATCAACATATCCAATATTTGCATCAGCTTCATCTTTTTTAGCAATACAAGGACCAACAAACACCACTTTAGCGGAAGGATCTCTTTTTTTGATGTCCGCTGCATGAGCGAGCATTGGAGAAAGGACATTCGCTAAATATTTTTTGGCTTTAGGATAATG
>DEJH01000036.1:0-989 GCA_002353275.1 Caryophanales bacterium UBA2753
GAATAAGGAACTCTAGCAGTGTAGTGGTTTTCATCTGAATCTTTACCAGACCCATTAATATAAATAGGTGTATTAACATCAACCTTTTCGGATACAACTTCTTTCCATAAAGTATAGTAAAGTGTGTAATTAATAACTTTAAAGTCAATACCTGCTGCAGAATAAGAGACGTCCATAAAGATTTGATCCCCAGCGACGAGCTTTTTATCTTGGCTTATTTCCATGTCAACGATGTAGTATTCTTTCGAGTTTTTAACATCATCAACTTTATAGTCTATTTCACGAGTATATCCAGCAGCTTCATTTGGACTGATGTGTTGCTTAACAGTTCCACTACTATTAGCTATATTTAAATGTAAACCAAACCACTTTAAACCACTTCCATTAGCATGGAAATCAATTTCTAATAATGCTCTTACTCTACCAACATAAAGTGGTAAATCAGATTCTGTTAGACTGATATGTGTTTGTTCTCCAGCGTCTTCTAGAGACATTGTTTTGTTAACGTCAAATGATTTTGGCTCTGGTATTTCTTTTTGTTCACGTTCTTCATAGTCTAATCTAGCTTCTAAAATAGTGACTTTTCCGCTTCGATTGTGCTCTTCACAAGAATCAACGAAGAAATATGTGCGGCTAACATTTAAATCATAACCAAGTCTAACGGTATATTCTTGGAATGGTCCAACTGAGAAAATTTGTGAATCAGCTTTATAACTTGAACTACTATCAAGTAATTGAAAGCAACATTGGATAGTGTTACTACTATCATTTCTAAATTTTAAGACAAAAATATTATTCTTTGAGATATCAGTTTCTAAATGATCTGTTCCTACAGAAACCCAGTGTCCAGGATATCCATCATAAGAGATTGTTAGATTGTTATCATCATCTCTATCTAATTCATAGTTTGAATCTGCACTCTTGCGGTCAAACCATGTTCCTTTTACTACATCAGCTGCAGTTGGGCAATTTGCTAAGTAAGTAACAAT
>DEJH01000036.1:1052-3415 GCA_002353275.1 Caryophanales bacterium UBA2753
TGGTTAAATTTATCCACCATTTTATTCCATCTTGCCGACGTATAGTCTTCTACATCTAATTCATTAAAATAAGATCTTAATTCTGATAAAGCAGCATCAATTACTTGTTGATCGGCATGATTATTTAAAATTGTAATTGTATATGAATCAGTTTTACTGATGTCACCTTCTTTATATGTCACAATTACATCTTGTTCACCAATAGAAGTCATGTCAGGATTACTAACCGTGTAGTTATCAACTGCTTTACTGGTTCCATTATTATAATTAGCAGTAACAACTAAACCATCATAATTAAACGTATCATCTTTATAAAATTCGATTTGATATGTACCTGATAGTGAAATACTTGATAATTGAACTTCAGGAGCAGGGGCATTATTACCACAACCCGCTAATGCCATAGAGATTAATGGGAGAATTACATATTTATTAAATTTTTTCATAATTCTTTCACTCCTAATCCTCTAACAAATTTGCTTTAATATCAGCGATATCTTGTTTAGTTAAACCAACATGATCAACTAAAATTGTTTCAATCATTTCGGAAATTGTTTTTTCAGGACTATAAATTTGATTGCCTTGACCATCTTTACAGTTAGTCATAATACGATTAATCATTGCTGGAAAACGATAGACATTTTTGGAATCGTTAGCGGTATGAGGACGATAATTATTTGCAAATGTTGTTAGTTCATAATCAATAATTAAATCGGTATAACTCATTCCTAATAAGCCACCAAGTAAAAATCCTACTGTACCAGTACGATCCGCTCCACCCCAACAATGGAAATAAACATGCTTTTCATTAGCGTTTTTAAATGCTAAAAACATATCTTTAATTCTCTCTATATATTCATAATTCTTATGAGTGATTTTATCAAAGAAATAGTCATATGCTGGAATATTAGGAATTCTTTCGTATTCAATATCTTGATGATTATCATCATATAGAGGTGAATTAACAATATTATTTGCCTCTTCATCTCCTCTTAAATCGAACTCAAACTTTATTCCTAATTCCTCGCGCATAACCTTTTTATTATATTCATTTAAATTCGCGTGATGAGTTGATCCACCTGCTTGATAGTCACTTTCAACCATTTCTCCACCACGGAAAATTAATCCTTGTTTAATATGTTTTCCTCCTGCAACTGGCCTTCCACCCATATCACGGATATTTTGAATTCCATCTGCAGTTATCATTCTAAAGCCATCTGGAGTAGTAAAAGACTCGATTACTGATTCATAATCTCCTGCAACCACTTTCCAATAATATGTCTTTCTTTCTAATAGATTTGTAACTGTAGCAAAGCCGTTTTCTGCTCTAACTTCAATTCCATCACTTAAATCACTTTTCAAACCATAAACAACTTTATATACTTGATTTTCACCAAAACCTTTAGCATTAAACACTAATGATACTTTTTTAGATTTGGAACTCATCGTTCCTCCATCCCAATAGTCTTTGATGTCAACTTTATCGGTTTCATTTTCATAAACCGCTCCTTTAGCGCTGCCACCAGTAATATAGAAATCATGCAAAGTATAGTCATTTTTAGTTATAGATTTTGCTTGCTCTTTCATAGCTGCAATATATTTAACAACAGCAGGTTTTAAAATCTTAACTTCTTCACCTTTTATAGGAAAATTCAATTCAATACTTTTTTGTTCATCTTGTTTTATAACAATAGCAGCCATTGAGTCTACTTGTTTTGAGGATTCGTTGGCGGCGACAGGAACAATTGCGGAGCATGCTAAAAATGTAGATGCCAGTAAAACAAAGTGTTTCTTGCTTTTCATATTTGCTTCTTTCTTATGGAAACCCATATAAACAAACGCTTTTTTTGGGTAAGCGCTTACCTTACTTTTATAATAGTCTTTTATTCACGCTCATACAAGATTAATCAGATAAAAAATTAAATACTTTTTTATTTGTGCCATACACCAGCTACTTACAAAAAATGGGGTCTTCTTGCTTGAATATATTAAAAAAAATCGGCCATTTGTGAGACGCATACCGATAAGCGACAAAAATTTGAAATCGGCCATTTATGAGACGCATACCGATGAGCGACAAACATTTGTAGCATTGCTACATCTTTATAATAAATAAAAATGTGAATATAGCAGATATGTTTAAAAGTTCGGCAAAAAACAATACAATTTGTTATAATATCCTTACTGCTAGTATAATAAATACATCTTATTCATTAAATGTCAATTGCTCATATGATTGTTTTTCAGAATCATATAAAGTAATAAGTGAAAAAAAACAATGTATAGATGATTGTAGTAAAGATATATCTTATAAATATGAATATAATAAAAAATGTTATTATAAATGTCCAAATGGAACAATT
>DEJH01000043.1 GCA_002353275.1 Caryophanales bacterium UBA2753
TATATTTATATTACTATTTTTTTCTTCTTCTTCATTTATTATTATCATCTTTTTATTGTTTTTTGAATAATAATCACAAAGGCCTAAATGTTTAGGCTTTACATCGTTAACTAGTTTGGAAGATTTGAATTCATTTCTAAAGTTTATTTTATCAGAAATAAAAAAAGGTGATTTTCCTATATGTAAAGCTTTATCGTATTTATTTTGGGTGATTAAAATAATTTTTTTATTTTTAGAGATAACTGGAGTACTGACATACGAAAACTTGAATTTTTTGTTAGTTAGTGGGGGCTTTATAGGAGAATTAAATGATGGTTTAAGAGATGCCTTCAAAGAATTAGTAGGTATGTTTTCTTTATTCTCCTTTCCTATTTCATCTTTAATATCTTGATAACTTTTTAGAATAATATTTCTTTTCTTTTTATTACTGTCAGGTGATTTCGGATAACCCAACAGCAAAACTTCGAGTTATCCTCTAGTTAAAGTAATAAAAATAAAAGTAATAGGTTTTCTTCATTTTTGTTCTCTAATTGCAAATATTTTATTTCGATTTTGGGACTACATCAATATTTTTTTATAATGGTAAGTCTTTTTTAACAAATCTTCGTCCGCCTAAGAAAGCCGTAACCGCTCCGATAACAAAGAGAATTGCGAGCTTCCAAATCCAATCATAAGAGATCGCAACATCCATTCCTGTGACAGCTTTAGAGAAGGCTGACATACTGGAGTTATCCACTAGAGTGAATAAGGATAAATAATTAAAGAAACTCATTGGTTTAACGCCAACTCCAACAGCAACAAACACTTCATTACCAAACAAACCTAAGATACAGCAAAGGAAAGAAAGGATACAAGCTCCTCCTCCAACTTCGACGGAATAACTAGATTTATTAAAGAAAGCAGAAGCGCCAAAACAAATACCGCTTAAAGCAAACATCGCTAAGAATGAACCAAAGCAGAATAATAAGGTAGTGACTGGATTCCAAATTGCGTTCATCTCTGGATTATTATTTTTATTAATCACAAAGGCGATTCCTTCACTAGCAATCGCGCTAACAGTGATTGCGATATACATCACAAAAACTGTGAATAATAAGAAGATGTATTGAGTTCTAACAACTGTCTTTCTATTAGTTGGAGTAGAAAGAACATAAGCCATAGAGCCATCACTCACTTGAGAAGCAATTAATTTATTAGCAGCGATCATCACATAAATCATTGGCAAAAGAACACCAGCGATTTTATAGACCAATTCATTAAGAATACTATTTAAGTCAATTTGAGACATGATTTGAATTCTACTTAAAGAGAATCCCATCTTCTCTAATAAACCTAAGATTTTAAGCCAGGAAAGTCCTTCGTCTTTGACATATTGACTAACCGCGTCCATATCGATATTAGTGAAGACGTTTTTACTACCGATTGCAAAGTTGATGACGATAAAGATAAAAGCTGAACCAATCATTAAAGAGAGCCAGAGTCCAAATAATGATTTCATCGATTGTTTAAAAAGAGGACGAGAGATAAATTTACCAGGTTTTTCAACTTTGATTTCGTTGATGTTTTTTTGTGGTTTTTCTTTCTTTTTAAATAAAGAGAGGCATTTATTTTTTAAGTTAGTAAAGAAATTTGGTTTCTTCTCTTTGACTTCATTTTGTGTTTTCTTTGCCATTGTTCTCTCCTCCTATATCTTTCATAAAGAATTCTTCTAATGTATGTCTTTTTTCTGTGACCGCTTTGATCTTGTGCTTTCTAATTTCTCTAAGCATTCCGTTAGTTTTTTCTAGCGGCACTCTCACGGTGATTGATTTTTCAAAATCATCCTTAGCCAAGACTTCAACTTGAGAAGTATCAGCACTTACATATCCTTCTTCATCTTCAAAAGTCACAACATAATCTCGATATGGGAGATTTCTTACTTCTTCCATATCAACGACATCGATAAGATGTCCGTCTTTAATAAATCCAACATAATCACAAGTTTCTTCAAGTTCATCGAACATGTGGTTACTCATTAAAATGGTTGCCCCTCTTGCTTTTTCAGCCTTAATGATTTGGACGAAAACATCTCTCATTAAAGGATCTAAGCCAGTAGTAGGCTCATCTAAGATAATAATTTCAGGAGAATGCATGAAAGCCGCTGCAATCGCGGTTTTTTGTTTCATTCCTTTAGACATTCTTTTTAAATTTGCGGTTGGATCTAATTGCAAGGCGTTAATAATTGCTTCCGCTTTACTCATATCAGTTAAACCAAGTGTTTCAGCTTGAATCTTTAAAAATTCAGAACCGTTTTCCACTTGTGGGAAAGCGATTTCTCCTGGAAGATAACCAATATATTTTTTAATCTCGTCAGCGTTTTTCCAGGCATCTAATCCTTTAACAGTGACACTTCCTTTATCAGGTTTAATAAAGCCCATGATGTTACGAATGGTTGTGGTTTTACCACTACCATTAGTGCCACAATATCCAAACACTGTTCCTTTATAAATATCAAAAGAAATATCAAAGATACCTCGACCTCTACCATAGTCTTTAGTGAGATGTTTTACGGAGATCATAACTTCTTTTTTATTTGCCATTATTCTTCTCCTTATTTAAACCTTCTTTGCTATTTCCTTTAACTCCACTTAAGCCATCAAAACTTCTTTCTTCCTTATAGAAAGACATGAAATAATCTTGAAGAGTGAATGGTTTTTCTTCAAATTCTTTAATTCTCATTCCTTCAAGGGTTAAGAAGAATTCGTTATGTTTATCTTGTGGGAATTTAATGACTGCAATTAATAATTCTTCATTAGAATAAACAACTTCAAATTTGTTTCTATTTTCAATATAGTCTTTTAAATCTTCTTTGTTTAAGAAGTGAATAATATAAGTTCTATCTTGTTTCTTTTTAAGTTCGTTAGCGTTAAAAGTGGAAACGTGTTTTCCATCCTTAATGATGGAAATCGTATCACAAGTCGCATCAACCTCAGAAAAGATGTGACTAGAAAGAAGAATAGTTTTTCCTCTTTTCTTCTCATCTAAAATGAATTTGATGAACACTTTTTGCATCACTGGATCAAGTCCGCTTGTAGGTTCGTCAAGGACTAAAACATCAGGATCATTCATAAACGCTGCAACAACCGCAAGTTTTCTTTTTTCTCCAAGTGACATTTGTTTTACTGGCATTCTTGGATCAAATTTGAATAAGTCGAGAAGATATTGAAGTCTTTCTTTATTGGCTTCTCCTCTCATACCTTGCATCATTTCAATAAAGCCCCATCCATCTAATCCTTGAGGGATAGCAGGTTCTCCTGGAAGATAGCCTACTTTCGCAAGTAATTTATCGGTATTACCAAAAGAATCAATCCCAAAAATTTGGACTTTTCCGACTGTTGGCTTAGCAAATCCCATAATATGACGGATGGTAGTACTTTTGCCCGCTCCATTAGGGCCTAAATAGCCATAACATTCACCTTTATGGATTTTGACAGAAATATCAAAAACACCACGACCATATCCATAGTCCTTGGTCAAATGTTCAACATTGATGATAACTTCGTCTTTTTTATTCATTATTGTTTAATTAATCCCATTTGAATGACATTAAAAGCACGATAACTGGTTAATGGTTCGACAAATGTTCTACTTGTAGTGTCAATGATAACCATTCCTTCGTGTTCGGCAGCGAAAGTTTCATTGATTTTATCGATATCTTCTTTAGTAGGATTTTGTCCAAATGAATGTTTCTTTTCGTCCGGAAGTTCCACTACTTCAATAGAAATTGGAAAAGGATTATCTCCCTCTCCTTCTCCTTCACCNNTTTTCATATTGTTGTTGATTTGGGTCTATATTTTCATTTTCATCGACTTCTTCTTCTCCTTCTCCCTCTCCTTCTCCTTCACCTTCTCCTTCACCTTCTACTGGATCAGTTGATTCTTCTCCTTCTTTAAGTGAAACTCTTAAAGGGTTTGGATCTTGATTTGGATCTGGATCTGGTTCTGGTTCTGGATCAGGAAGTAATTTGATTTGTAAATCATATCCATACCAATAAAGTTGATAATATATATCGGCAAAAGAAACAGGAACATAGCAATAAACGTAATCATCTTTATAGCTTGAATAGACAATTTTATCGATGACTTTACTATTTTTAACTAAGTCGATTGTCTCTTGAGGGATATCTAAGTCTTTTTCCATTAACGCCTTATAGATTTGTTTAACGTAATCAATGATAACGTCAATATCTAATCCCATAATAAGACGAGTTTCTCCCTTAGGAGTAACTTCTCCTGTCACTTGATAATAGCCAGGAATATGATATCTTCCATCTTCTTTTTTAATAACTTCAAGAGCTTCTTCTAAATCTGCAGGGATAAAAGAACCTTCTTGAGAGGAAGAGATGGAAGCGGCAAGGTCAAATTGTTTGAGGTTTTCTTCAGGAGTTCCATATTGTTCATTTGTTAAAGTTAAATAAATACCAAAATGGGTACCGGTTTCTTTGCCGAGTTGGAAAGTATAAGTACCAGCGATATTACTTGGTGTACAAGATAATAATAGCGGTAAAGATGCCCCTAATAAGCCAATGTGTTTAAATTTCATAATTTGACCTCCACATTCTTATATTTTATTTAATCTTAATTCTAGATTAAATGTTTTTTTGCTTAAATAATTTTTGGTTTACTAATTTTGCTAAGAAATAAATGAGTAAGGCAAAAACGATTGTAAATAAATAAACTAAAACTGTCTGAGAATAAATACTATGAGTGTACATCGTGACATTCATTGCTCCACACATAAATGTTTGATTAAGTAAAAAGATCTCATATGTTAATTTGTCGGTGAATTCTAAGAACTTAATCTTCTGAAGTCGGTTAATAAATTTGCTTAAAAGTAAAAAGATAAATAAGGTAGAAACACCGAAAACCATCAAAGAAAACCCACGAATTATATAATGTAAGCTTCCTTTAATTCGAATCACACCCACTAGCATGTAGTGTGTTAATAAGATTGAACCAGCAAAAATAATTGCCCAAATTAATAAGTGTGACAAGTCTTTAAGTTGGTATTTATCAACATAAACGTTAAAGAACTTTTTGCCAACAAAATACCCGATTAAATAACTAGTAGCGATATAAGTTGGTTCAACTTTAATGATGAAAGCAGTTTCAATTCCTAAAACTAAAGCAAAGATGATTAAAGAAATCCACCACTTCTTGTCTAAAAACGGGGTGATTAAATAACAAAATAAGATATAAGGTATGTAATAAAAATTACCTGGTTCAATTAATAGTCCATGATTATAAGCGCGATAACCAACAAATGTTGAAATGAAATCACTATGATGAGTAATTAACATAAAAAGAAGATTCCAAATCACCATCAAAATTAACGCGATTATAGCGGGAATCAATAATCTTTTTACACGGGTTAAATAAAAATCTTTTATTGAAGTTATTTTCTTTAAAGAAAATAGAAAACCGCTTAACGCTGTTAAACCAAGTAAGAATTTTGATAAATAAATGGTGCTAGTAATATCGATAGGATAACAAATAAAAAAGATATGAAACTGTAACACTAAAATAGTCGCAATTAGGCGATATAGTGATAACGAATAATATCTTTTTTCTTCCATGAATTAATAAGCTTCTTTATTGATATAAAATACAGCGATGGATTTTGGTCCAATATGAGCGCCAGAAATCAAATCATACTCATATATCTCAATATTTTTAACGCCGCCTAAAGTTAAGAGTTCTTTCATCTTTAAGGCGCTATCAATATTGTCACAGTGAGTGATATACACTACTTGTTCTTTAGAAAGATCAATTTTATCAAGCACTAATTTTGAAAGTTGTTTTAAAGCGTTATTACTTCCAATCGCGCTTCCAGCAAAAGCAATTTTTGATTCACTATTTCTTTTAAGAAGAATCTTAATATTTAATAAATGAACAAATCTCGCAAAAGCTTTACCAACTCGACCAGTCTTTAATAAGAATTTAATGTTATCGACAGTGAAATCACTTCTTACATAACGTTTAAATTCTTCAGCTTCTTTAACGATTTCTTCAAAACTTTTCCCTTCTTTTATTAATTCATGAGCGTGAATTGCCTGAAGACCTTCTCCTAATCCAGCGGTCATTGAGTCAATAACTTCAACTACATTATCGTTAAATTCTTGATTGATTGCTTCTTTTGCTAAACAAGCTGAATTATATGTTCCAGAGATCCCTTTTGCCATCGTGAAACAAATGACTTTATTGCCTTTTTCTGCTTCTTTTTTAAACACTTCTTGATAATCTCCAGGAGAGACTAAGGAAGTTCTCACTTCTTCTCCTTCTTCCATCAGTTTGAAATATGTTTTTGAAAATTCAGTGATATCAATTTTATCTTCGTAACATAAATATTCTTGGTCTTTGATATATAAATGAACATTCATGACGATGATGTCATCTAAGTTTTTTTCTTTAATAATTTGTGGAAATAAGTTGCTTACTGCATCCACAACAATTTTTATTCCCATGGTGTTACCTCTATTTATAAGTGTATTGATTATATCAATCTTTTCAAAATAAAGGTATAAAGAAAAAAGACCACTCATTTATGAGTGGCCCTTATTATTATTTATCACACTGTGAACAGTATTTGTGATATTCCTTTAGTAGTTGCTTTTTACTTTTATGACAACAAGCACATTCTCCAGTTGGTAAATGGTGAATTTTTTTATAGATATATCGACCAATAAGTAAGCCGAAAAAGAGAGTCAAAACTATAATTGTAACCACCATTAATAATGTAGAGATTGCTTCGTTAGACATATTATATTAAGCCTCCACTAATTTGTTATCTTTCTTCTTAAGAATATATCTCACTAAGAAATATGCACCGACTCCTAAAGCTAATAATCCAATTGTCACTGGGATTGCCCAGGCTAATGAGGAGAGGGAGAACATTGATAAGAATGAATAAATGAATGTTGCACCAACATAAGAAGCAACTAACCAGAATAGTAAAGTCCATTTGAATTTACCTTTTGGTAATTCAGCTTTAGCAGTAGCAGTAGCAGCAAAGCAAGGAATAGTTAACATGTTAAAGGCAATAAATGAGATACAGCCTTGCCATGTAATTCCACTAGCGGCAATCATTTGAGCAGCCGCTTCAATTCCATCTTCATCAGCTTCAATCGCTTCAATAACTTCTGGAGATAAGCTAGAGATAACAATGGTTGCCATTGTAATAAAGGTAGCAACAACGTTTTCTTTGGCGATTAATCCAGTGATAGCGGCAACTGCAAAGACAAATCCTAATGAAGTGAGTTGTGAACCAAATCCAAGAGGTGTGAAGAATGGTTGAATGAATTGACCAATACTATAAAGGATTGATCCTTCAAATGTTCCAAGATACCACCAGTTCCATCCAAAGTTAGATAAGAACCAAATCACGATTGTGGAAGCTAAAATGATGGTGAAAGCTTTTTTCACGAAATGTTTAGCTTTATCCCAAAGGTGAATCATTAAAGATTTGAATTGTGGCCAGTGATAAGCAGGTAACTCCATAATAAATGGAGCAACATCCCCTCTCATTGTTGTTTTTCTCATTAAGATTAAGCAAACAATAGCGGCAACAATACCAACGACATACATTGAATAAGTAATCACATCAGCGTTACCAAATCCAAAATATTGAACAAGTCCTCCTGCGATCGCGACTAAAATTGGGAGTTTAGCGCCACAAGAGAAGAATGGAATAACTCTAATAGTTGCGGTCTTTTCTTTTTCATCTGCTAGAGTTCTAGTGTTAATCATTGCAGGAACCGAACAACCAAATCCCATAATCATTGGGATAAAAGCACGACCAGATAAACCGAATTTTCTAAAGATTCGATCTAAGATAAAGGCAACACGAGCCATATATCCAGTATCTTCCATAATTGAGAAGAACAAGAATAAAACTAAGATTTGTGGTAAGAAGCCTAAGATGGCGAATAATCCACCTAACACTCCATCACAAATTAAGCCAGTAAACCATTGCGCGTTTTCTGGTAAACCCATCACCATCGCATTACGAATCACACCCATGCCATTAGTTAAAGCAGGGACATCATCGCCAATTAAAGCAGCGAATGACTGGTCGAATAAATTAAACAAGATTACTCCAGGAGAGTTAATTCCATTTGCTGTCCAGAACAAACCTTCATAAATTGTTCCTTCTAAAGAAGGGGTAAATTGAACTCCAAAGGCGTGTAAGAAGAGGAAGTCTTCCGCGAATGTTAAATGGAAGACAAAGAATAAAATGACAGCGAAGATTAATAAACCCCACACTTTATGAGTGAGAACCTTATCGATTCTGTCACTCTTAGTGGATTTAACTTCACCATTTTTCTTCTCATTTTTTTCACTTCTAGTAATCGCATTAGAGAAATTAGAGGAGATATAGTTATATCTCTCATCAGCGATAATCGCTTCGATATCATCTCCAAAAGTTTCGTCATTAAATGTCTTTTTGAATTCTTCCACCATTGGGAGAAGATCTTCATGCATCTTAGTTTCAATTTCATCGTTTTCCACTAATTTGACGGCGTGGAAAAGAGGATTTTCGACTTTCTTTCCTTTGAATGCGATTCTGACATCACCAATGAGATGAGTTAAATCTTTGTTAACTAAAACTGTTTTTCCTTCTCTTTTGCTCTCGCTTACTTTATAAGCGGCTTCCATAAGTTCTTTGAGATTATTTTCTTCAAGAGCACTGATTTTGATAACAGGCACTCCAAACTTCTTCTCTAAGATTTTCTCATCAAGAGAATCACCAGCTTTTTCTAAAACGTCCATCATATTGATGGCAATTACTACTGGAACATCAATTTCCAATAATTGTGTTGTTAAATAGAGGTTTCTTTCTAAGTTTGTGGCGTCAACAATATTAATCACACAGTCAGGTTTTTCATCAAGAATGTAATTTCTTGAGATAACTTCTTCACTGGTGTAAGGGGAAAGAGAATAAATACCAGGAAGGTCAATGATTGACACTGGCTCTTTAAGTTTCTTATAAACACCATCTTTCTTTTCGACAGTAACTCCAGGCCAGTTACCCACATGAGCGGTGCTACCGGTTAAATTGTTAAAAAGGGTTGTTTTTCCACAGTTAGGATTACCAATTAAAGCAAAACGTTTCATCTTAATTGTCCTCCTTAACTTCTAAAACGACTAAACAAGCTTCACTTTTTCTTAAAGTTAACTCGTAGCCTCTAATTGTGACTTCAAGAGGATCTCCTAAAGGAGCTTTTTTACGTAAATAGACTGTTGCTCCTGGAGTCACACCCATATCAAACAGTCTTCTACGAAGGCGACCTTCACCTTCTACTTTCTTAATTAGGCCAGTCTCGCCTATTTTAAATTCATCTAGTCTTTTAAGCATAAATTCCTTCCTTTCTACGCAACTAGAATTTTGCTAGCGATAGAACGATCTAACGCTAGTCTACCTTCTTTAATGGCGATAACTACTCCACCATTAACAGAAGAAATAACGGTAATATTGGAGTTCACTAAAATACCAAGACTTTCCAAATGTTTCTTGGTTTTATCATCAGCGAGAATTTTTACTACTCTCATTTCTTGATTAACTGGGGCAAGTCCGATTGGCATAATAGCTCCTCCTTTATAGTTAGTCTTAACTAACCAATACTATTATATGCTCCTAAAAATAAATGTAAATAAAAAAGTTAGTTTTGACTAACTAACTCTTATATATATCCTTATATAAATATAATATTTATTTCTCTACGAATTTCGCGTGTTTTTTAATTGCTTCCCAAGTCTTATCTGAGATATCATGTTCCATTTTACAGGCATCTTCTTTAGCGGTTTTTTCATCTACCCCTAAATAGATGAGCATTCTTGTTAATATCACATGTTTTTCTAATGTTTTTTCAGCAATTGCTAATCCACTTTCAGTTAAAGAAATTTCACCTTTAGAGTTGATATTAATATATCCGGCCTCTTTAAGTTTATTCATCGCCACTGAAACTGAAGGTTTAGAAAAAGACATCTCTCTAGCGATATCAATCGCATGAACCGTTTCTTTTATTTGAGAAATTTGAAGAATTTTTTCTAAATAATCTTCTTGGCTTTCTAATCGTTTCATAAAGGTATTATAAACCAATTTATAAACTTAGTTTATTAAAATTGAATACAGTCTAACGCAAGCATAATCACAAAACCAATGATAAATGACCACACCCCAAAATGATTATGACCTTCACTAGTCATCTCTGGAATCATTTCTTCACTCACAACATAGATCATGCATCCAGCAGCAAAAGCTAAGGCCCAAGGCATGATTCCTTGGATTTGCATCGCTAAGAAAAGACCAATAATTGCAGCGATTGGTTCCACTATTCCTGATAGCATTCCAAAAATAAAGGCTTTAAAAGAGGACCCTGTTTCACTTTTGATTGGTAAAGAGACCACTGCTCCTTCTGGAATATTTTGTATCCCAATACCAATTGCTAAAAGTAAAGCACCAACAAGTAAAGCGTTATTATTTGGAGTAGAAAGAGCAACTCCAAAAGCGATTCCAACCGATAAACCTTCTGGAACATTATGAATTGTGACCGCTAAAAACATTTTAGAAGTTTTACTCATTTTACGAGTAGGAAGTCCTTCATCTTGTTTTTCAGAGACATGAAAATGAGGAACAATTTTATCAATTCCCCACAAAAACAAGGCGCCTAAAACAATTGAAATCATCACGATTACAAAGCTAGGCAAATAACTAACATTAGTTTCTAAAGCAGGTTTGATTAATGAGAAAAAAGAGGCTGAAAGCATCACTCCAGAAGCAAAACCGATAAAGATCTTGCTTAATTTAGGGGAGATATCTTTTTTACGAATAAAGAAAACAAACAAAGCCCCTAAAGTTGTACAAATAAAAATTAGGGGTATCCCGATTAAAGGATAGAGATAATTAGGCATATTATTTCCATCCTAAAAATCTTTTAATAGCGGCAGTTTTCGTAAATGAGGTAATTTTATATCCGGTTGGATCAAGTACTTTTTTAAAATCTTCAAGCGTGTAATTCTCTTCTGAAAACACTAATAAGATGTCTTTATAATGGTTTGCTTTTGCTTTTTTGATTTTAAGATGTTTACTCACTTCTTCTTCAACATGCATCTCGCACATTCCGCATCCCATTCCATCAATTCCTAATATATATTTGTTCATAATTTCACTTCCTTTGTCATCACCACTTTTAATTAGTTAGTTAAGACTAACTTAATATATCATAGAGATTCCACAAATGCGAAATAAACGATATATTATTTTCATTTATTGTTAGTTAAGAAAAAGACCTTAAGGTCATTTTCTTAATTCTACTCATAATAAAACGATTGAGGAATTTCTATTGTCGTTTCAAACGATAACTTTATTTCATAATATGCGGTACTCGGAATCACATAATATAAATAAGTAAGATATCCACCTTTAAAAATTACAGTTGAAGTAAAAGCGTTATTTTCATCTCGGTAATGATAATATCCTTCATCTTCATCATATGTGTATTTAGAAAATTCAAACATATGAAGCTCAACTTCATGCGCCAAAATGTAAGTATATTTGTCAGTGAGGTCTAACGATATCTCGCTTCTTTCATAATTGTATATTGATGGGTAGTAATAGAAAGTATTGCCACTTTTTCTTTCGTAATAATAATATCCAGTTGGATTAAAAATTTCATAACCGTTTTTAGTAAAACGTTGGGTGTAACTTTGTCCACCTACGTAATACCAATAGGTATAATTGTAATTATTATTAAATTTGGCTTGTCCTCCTTTTTTAAAGGAGTTCCATGTGCTTTCCGAGACTCTTTGTCCTTTGGAATTAATATCAATTGGAGGGTTAGAATCACTTAATGTATGAGAAGGGATAGTGACTTTCGTCTTTGTAGAAGTACCTCCACCACCTGGATCACTTCCTCCACCTGGATTAGTAGGAATAGTGTTACTGATTTTTAAAGTGGTTATACCAAATTGACCACCTGTTCCAATCGTAAATTTAACTCTATCAGTATCTCCGGTCCATATCCCAGTAGATTTATCAAATGTTCCTTTAGTTAAATAAACAGTAGCGTCTTTATATGTTGTCATATCGAATTCAATATATTTAATAGATGTGCCAGATATAATTAGTTCATTAGAAGCATATAATTTTAATTGCTTTACAGATTCAACATATTGTGGAGCGGTTTGACCATAATATCCTTTATAAGCTTCAATAGTAAAAGAACCTCTGGTTAAAGTAGTAAAGTTTTGAGTGTAATGATATAAAGTTGAAAAGGTAACACTAACAGTTTCTTCTACTAGAGCGGGAGGATTTCCTCCTCCACCTGGATCACTTCCGCCTTGATCAGTAGGAGAATATGGAGCGTTTGTACAAGAAAATAATGACAGCGTTAATGCCAAAATAAGCGAAGATAAATATTTATTCTTTCTCATTAGGTTACCCTAATTTTATTATATTTAAAATATGTCGATATAATCTATATTTATCTTTTGTCTTTATCGTAAGGTTTGCCTAAAGTTTTAAAGCCAACAATCTTTTTTGATAAAAAATAGGAATTAAGAAAACATCAATAGTCGCAATTAATGTTAAAAGTATCGTATAAAATGAACAATTATTTGATTTTGTAATGCGGGCAAGCTTTTTTTCCTTCTTTTGTTAATAGCTTTGCTTTATTTAATTCAATACACCTATTGATATTGGTTTTAGTCCAATGAGAATTCTTTTTTCTTGGAGATAATCTTTGGACTAATATTCCGTTAATATTTCTTAAAGTTGAATCAATCCATCCAAAACAAAGAGCAGCATTAACTGCGTCATAATAGCTCAAAACTCCAATACAATTTTCAGGCTTTTGTCTTGAGATTTTGACATATACTTCTTTTTCTTTTTGAGAATTAATAGCAAGCCAGTCATAAAGTTCTTGGAATGTTTGGAATTCAAAATAAGAGATATTGGTCTTCATTTGTATGCCACCGTGTATATATTTATTGCGCTTATATTATGAGCATATGTCTTAGATATGCCACATCAATCTATTTGGCGTGATAATTACCATCCGCTTCGTTATAAACAAATGGGTTTGGATAATCAGGAAGATGAATCTTAAATGAATTTGCATTTGGATCATAATCGTACTTAGGGGTTAAGTATTGCCCATCAGCATCAGCTGTTCCATATGCACTAGTGACTTCATCTAGACTTTGATAAATTGAAAAATCAAATTCTTGAGGAGCGAGAAATGGGGTTTCACCATCGATGATACAATGGATTTTCATCACTGGATTATCGAAATCATCAAATAAGTTATATTGGTGGAACGTTTCATCTACAAATCTATAGATTACATCGGTTGAAGCACCATTATATCTACCGTAGAATCTTAATCCATCATCATCAAAGAATTCATAGTGATAATAATCACCACTAAATTCACCAGGAACACCATTAATCATTGCACCTTCAGTGTATAAATCTAAATAAGTAATTATTAACCAATCTGGTCCTGGTTCCATATATCGTCCACCGAAATTAAAGTGTTGATTGTCTGTCCAGTTATGATAATCAGGTATAACATCAATAACATCGGTTTTGGTTACACCTTTATAAGTAATTTTGATTTCAAATTCATCCCAAAGAGATGTATTCACTTGAGAATAATCAAATGTCATATCATCAAAGTGAACTAAATAGGTAGATGTTTCTTCACCATCAACGATGATAGGTTTCACAAGTGAAACAGTTGCACCCTTGTCTACTCCTAAAAAGTTAGTCGTTTCAGATGTATATTCAGTAGCGCCTAAATCAACCTCAAATTCGAAATCAACTTCGAAGTCTTTGAAGTTTGAGGTGCTCTTATATGTAGCAGTGACTTCTAAATCAGAAGTGATATTATCAAATGATTTATCCCAACCTTCAAAATCATAATAATTATCAACATCAGCAGGTTTACTTGGATTTTCGCCTTCATATACAGCGCTTTCTCCAGAATTAACCTTTGTTTGATAAAGAACTGATCCATCATAATTTTTAAAAATTACGTCATAGGTTATAGGAGCTGGTTTAACTGAACAACCTATAGCAAAAGGAGTAAGCATCATCGATGATGTCACTAATAATAATGTTTTGGTCATCTTTCTCATTTTGTTCACCTCAAGAAATATTGCTCTTAATATACAATATTAGTTGTCACAAACGTGCCACAAAAATAAAAATAGTTTGATTTTCACAATCAATAAAAAGTGTAAATAAAGAAAATACCGAACCTATCGGCCCGGTATTAAGGTTAGTTGGATTATTTTTTATTTTTCAAAAGCTTTAACGATTAAAGAATTGAGCTTTTTGACAAATTCTTGCTTATTTGAAACATCATACCCCTCTAATAGCAAGGCTTCATCATATAAGACAGAAGCATAATTCTTAACCATCTCATCATCTTGTTCAATACTAGCGAAAATTTTAAATAATTCATGTTCTGGGTTGAGTTCGAGAACTTTGATGGATTTAACATCTTCGCCTTCACCTTTTTCTTCATTGATTGTCTTTTCCATTTCCATGGATAATCCTTCTTTTGTGGAGATACAAACAGGAGAATCAACGAGTTTGGAAGAGATGATAACATCATCAACATTCTCTTTAAGAGAATCTTTTAGATTGTCTAATAATCTCTTATGTTCTGCGGTGATGGATTCCACTTTTTCTTTTTCTTCATTAGTTAATTCATCACTACCTTCACTGGCGATAGATTTGAATTCTTTCTTATCGTATTCACGCACCATCATGATAGCGAATTCATCAATCTTGTTATCAAATAATAAGACATCGATTCCTTGCTTTTTATATTTCTCTATCTGTGGTAATAGCTTAATGCTGTCGAGGTTACTGCCAGAAGCATAATAGATGTATTTTTGATCTTTTCCCATTTCTTCCACGTATTGTTTTAAGGAGATATATTTATCTTCTTGTTTTAAGGAATGGAAGATGAGTAAATCATTTAATAAATCTTTTTTAAAACCATAGGAAGAATAAATACCATATTTGACATGCTCACCAAACGATGACCAGAATTTGAGGTATTTATCAAAGTCGCTATTCTTTAATTCTTTTAATTTTTCAACAATCTTCTTTTCGACGTTATCTGCGATAGTTTTTAAAACTGGTGAAGTTTGTAAGATTTCACGGGAAATATTCAAATTAAAAGCGTCTGAATCCACTAAACCTTTAACAAACTTTAAATAGTCTGGGATTAATTCAGGGCATTTATCTTTAATGAATATTCCTTTGGAATATAATTGCAAACCTTTTTCGAAGTTTTCACTATATAAATTATATGGTTGATGAGAAGGAATGAATAATAAAGCGCTATAATCAACTTTACCTTCAATGTTTAATTGAATAGATAATAATGGATCTTCATAATCGGAGAATTTACTCTTATAGAATTCATTTAATTCTTCTTGTTTAACTTCAGATTTATTCTTTTTCCAAAGTGGGACCATTGAATTTAGCGTTTCTAATTCTTTATATTCTTCATATTGGCCTTCAATTTCTTTACCATCTTTATCTAATTTTGGTTTAGATTTAGTGACATTCATCATAATTGGATAACGAATATAATCACTATATTTCTTCACCAATTCTTTAATGCGGTAATCAGATAAATAATCATCATAGTTATTTTCTTTTGTGTTCTTCTTTAAATGAAGGGTGATGGTTGTGCCAACATCTTCTTTATCACATTCTTCAATTGTGTAATTTTCTTTGCCATCAGAAATAAATCTATGAGCTTTTTCATTTTCTTTTTTACTGGTTACTTCTACTTCTTCCGCAACCATAAAGGCACTATAAAAGCCAACGCCAAATTGGCCGATAATATCGACATCTTCTTTGTCTTTATTCTTCATCTTTTTGACGAATTCTTTACTACCGCTTCTGGCAATTGTGCCGAGATTTTTAATCATCTCGCTTTTATTCATGCCAATACCATTATCACTAACAGTGATGGTTCTGTCTTTTTTATCGTATGATAAGTCAATTTTATATTCTTCTAAAGCTACCTTGCCATTACTTGTTAAAGCGAGATATTTTCTTTTATCAATCGCATCAGATGCATTAGAAATGAGCTCTCTTAAAAAGATCTCGGAATTGGAATATATCGAATTGATCATCAAGTTAAGTAATTCTTTGCTTTCTGTTTCAAATTGCTTTGTTTCTTTCATAAACTAGCCTCCTTTTAGCACTTGAACTCTTTAACTGCTAACATATATGATTTTACCAACTTTTAGCACTCTGTCAACTAGATTGCTAATTTTTCTTATTTTTATGGGAGTATTAAAAAAAAAGTACACTGGTGTACTTCATATTTTGATAACCCAAATAATAGAAGAATTCGATTGTCTTATCACTCTTAACTATTGCTTTCTCGATAAGCATCGTCCAGAGTACCACATAAGCGCAAGAAATACTAAAGAAAAAGCCACCAAAGAGTGACTTCAACTTCAGATATCTGTGATGAGATTAACAAATTTTAATAGCAATTATGCTCTTTTGAAATTCACAATAGCGCGGTCTTTATTCACGCTAATAACAGTAATAATCCAATTGAATTCTTGACCGTTGTCGAATGTTCCGTCTATAAAGAATGCTTTTGGATATTTAGCCGCTGAGAAGCTTTCGCCAGCTTTAAATAAATTAGCATCTGTCATTGCTTTAGAATACTTGTTGTAATCAACAGTACACGTAATCTCGCCTGTTTGAACATCTTCATAATATAATGTTCCGTTCATTTCAGCGTGTTTAGCTTCATATGCGTCCTCATCAGTCACAGCATCCGCTCTCATAAGCATAAGTTGATTATATTGAGTGGAGAAGTTGTTATTTGCTATGAAACTATTTCCACTTAGACGTGAATCTACATGCCAAATACGAACACCAGGTTTTATGGATGAAAGCATAGTGCTGTTATATTCATTAATAACATCAATTCCTCCATAGGACCATAGATCAACAAGCATATATTCATCAAATGGCGAATTGCTTGAAAGTCCATTAGGAGATACTAAAGCAACATCACCTTTATTTAGTTCAATTGTGCATTCTTCACTAACAACATATGGATCAACCCAGCCTAAAGAAATGAGTGAATATGGATCATGTCCAGCTGCGTTTCCTTCTTGCATTGTGTAATCGCCAGTTAGGCTGGCATTGATGTAATACCAAGAATCATTATGCGAGTCAGTATCATAATAATCAGGCAATCCAAACATATGTCCAGTTTCATGAATTGCGGTTTCTGGTTCTTGTAAATAGGACGAGAAATGACTTTTGAAATATAAACCAATATTATCTTTTGCATCACTAGTTTCACCACGTAAATGATCTAAAGAAATCCACTGTATGGTTGCAGGCATAGATGGGAAATTAATATTTGGTGAATCAACACCAGACCAGTTATGAGGCATATGCGAAATGCAACTCCACATCATTTCATTTATGGTACTAATACCATAAACACTATTCCATGGTTCTGACCAATGATTATGCTTTGTTGGTGGGTATGCATAAGCAAGAACGACACCATCAATATAGCCATCATTGTTATTATCAAATTCTTTTAAATCCGGTAATTCCCCGCCAACCCTATTTTGCTCGCGATAATTGTTCAAAGCATCTTTAGCAAGCTCGTACCTTTGATAACTGTTTGTTATTGAGGAAGAATCAATAGGAGCGTTATACCAATCAGCAACTGTTCCATTAATTTCGAGTTGATAATTTGATTCAGCCTCATAGAAAGATTTGACTGACATCAATCCAGTTTCTTTTGGGTCACCAAAATAAATGTTATTTAAATCTTCAATAACAGTTGCCTCATTATAAGAATCAATAGTACGAGTAACTTCATCGTAGTTATCTCTAATTTTTATTTCGGTTGGTGAATCAGTGAACGATACAGGGATAACAAGTAAACTTGTTTTACCTTTATTAACAAGATAGGTACCATAATTAAGATTTTGAGAATATTGATAATAATCGGTGCTTAATTGAGCCTTTGACAAAATATCGTATTTTTCAACATGGATTTTTGTTTTTGCAGTTATTCCATTTGAACTGGTGATTGTTATTTCTGCTACACCGGCTTTTGATCCAGTAACGACTCCATTAGAAGAAACAGTGGCAACACTTGTGTTGCTCGATTGATAAGTTAAATTAGCTTTGGAACCTTTTGGCTCTAATTTAGCGTCTAATTGATATGGATTCTTTGTCGTGATAATTGTGTCATCAATGACTTCGATTTTATTTGGCAAATATGACTCTTTAACTGTAACGGTTGCAGTTGCAGACAAAGTCTGGTCTCCATATGTAAATCTAGGATTGGATGTTAATGTAATTGTTGTAGTTCCTGCTGATAAACCTTCGACGTTTCCATTTTTATCAACAGTTGCAACAGCTTCATTAGAAGAAGACCAAGTAAGAGCGTCTTTAACATAAGGAACTTTATCTCCAAGAGAATACTCCATTGATACACTACTTCTAATTGCAACATTGTATTGTTTTTGCTCCATGACAATATTTTCAATTACACCATAGAACGAATGTTGATAATTATAAATCACACCATTCCTTGAAATAAGCACAAAATCAACAGATTCACAGTCTTGGAATGGAGCGAAAACATCCCATTCAACGAAAACTGCATATTCTTTTGTACCAGTTTTATCTACTTTCGTGTATTTCAAAGTATCTTTACTAAAGGAACAAGATCCTCGGCCTCTAGCTAGAATTATAAAGTTACAAATATTGCTATTTTGTGCGGAAACATTGCTTAATTGTTCTTCATACTCGGCGAAAAATTTCATCTTCGTAGTACCGGCTGTTCCAGCGTTAAAATCTCCAACGCCAATTGAAGTAACGTTTTTATTTTGATTGGAATAGCCACAAACTGTGCATACTCCATTAACCATTTCGTGTGAATGTTTTTCATGAGAAATGTCATAATCGCCACAATTTGGACAATAGGTAATTTCCCAGTGAGAATGTTCGTCAAATAAATATTCAGTGACTTGTTTATGCTCTAATTGCTTAAAATGAGCATCTAATTCTTCCCAATCAGTCGTTCCAACATATGCGCCTAAATAATATTTGTAATTATCATCTGATTGAGCGCCACAGTTATTACATACATATTGTCTTCTATGACCTGCGTACTCGCATGTTGGAAACTTTAGATTAGAACTCTTATAGTTCTCGTGATGACAGTGTTTAAAAATAATAGGATCAGACCAATCGCTTGCTTGGATTCCAGAATCTTGTGATCTAGGTGCTTTTCTTATATAGAGCTCGGTGTTATCAGGAATTGAATCTTGATTAGATACGCTGACGCTGAAATCATACCATTCCATAATATTAGAGGTACTTCCATATCCAATTTCGATATTTGATCTAAAGATATCGTCAAAATGTTCATCGGTTTCGACAGTTTCATAACTGACATAAACACGATCGCTATCTTTATATTCGGTTATGGTTAATTTTGGTGTTTCAAATTTTGTCATCGATTTATCGTAACTGATGACATAAGATGGGTCAGAATCTAAATAATTAGCGCCTCCTCGAGTGATAATATAAGCGCTTTCTCCATCTTGTAAATATTCATAAGAATGATAATTAGGATGAGGGTGACAAACCGCTTTGCTCATATCTCCGGTTGGGAAAATATAGACATCAAATCCATCAACTTCCAATGGGTTTGCGTTATAGTACATGATTTTCCCATCATATTCAGGGGCAAAAAACGGTTTACATGGTAAAGCTTTTTGAGTAGGAGAAGGAGTTGAGTCAGTGATAGTGACAGTACAACTTCCACTTTTGGACGTATCAACAACTGATGTAGCGATAATGTGCGCTGTTCCTGTACCGCTACAAGAAACAAGACCGTTTTGATCAACGTAAGCAATATTGGAATCACTGCTCCAAGTAACTTGTTTGCTATAATCGCCAGTACCATTAACAGTTGCGGTTAATGTAAATGAAGAGGATGTATATAAATCAATTGTTTTTGTAGAAGGATCAACAGTAACACTTGTGACGGTTGGTTCCACAACTGGTGGCTCACCGCCACTTGGATCCCCACCAGAAGAAGCTGTAGAGCAGCTAATTAAAAATAAAGAGGCAACAGCTGCTAAAAATAATTTCGAAATTTTAGGCATAAACAATACTCCCACTTCAAAAAAGTTTAGATCTATACACACAATATAACACGAATTGCTCGTGTGCATCAAAATAAATTCCTACTTAAAATAATAAAAATAACCAATTTGTCGATACTTTACCTGTTCAGTTGGTGCTCCACTCTCCTAACCACGAAAAAAGACCCGACTGGGTCTATTATTTTCGTTTGGCAAAAGACTCCAAAAATAATACAATCTTCAATTTTCACTTAAAAAATGGTAAGAGATGAAAAAGGCCACTTTTCAGTGGCCCTAATTACTTATTTAACAATATTAAAAGTCAACTTTTTCTAAGCGTTTTGCTGAGACCTTATAAACAATAATATGTAAGGCAAATGATATTAATATAGCAGCAATCAAAATGGCAAATTGAATACCGAGATGCAAATTATTTAGAATATCCAAACCTGGTATAAATGGTAAACCAATAGTAAATATACCAATATATACAACGAATCCAAGGATGGTAAATAATGTCGACATCACGATTGATTTACCGTGTTTATAGTAAATTGGGAAGAAAATGATATCCGCAATAGCGTATCCAGTGAGAGCAATCGCTACTAGAAGGACATAACTATCTAAACCTAAACCAGGAATCTTATATTCACTAGGATTTTCTGCTGATTGAACAATCGCGTTATTGATAATTCTCGCCACTGGGTAGAGGGCTGTCATTACCAAAATAAAGGCAATTTGCATAAATATCACCGTGAGTATTCTCGCCATGACAATATCTTTTTTGCGGACAGGCAACAAATTTGAATAAAGTAAATCATTGCTTTGTTGGCCTTTATTTGCCCCTAAAAAGAGAATCGGATAACACGTTAAAACATAGATGAATCCAATTCCTAAAGGATAAGAAGGAATAAGAATCATAAAAGGAAATAAAACAATAAAGACATAGCAGATGGGATGCATCGCCAATTTGAGTTCTTTATAAATCAAAGCTTTCATCTTCTTTCTTGCTCCTTTCAATGTAGATCATAATTTGTTCTAAATCTGGTTCTTGTGGTTCAATTTTGTTTTTAATAAAGAGATCTTTTTTATCTAGACTGATTAATCCTTCAATACGATCGTCAAATTCTTTATAGGCGATATATTCATTTAATAGTTCTTTATTAAAAGTCTTATCTTTGATAAATAAGTAGGAATTGACAAAGTCATTTTTTGTACCTGAATAAATGATTTCTCCATCATGAATATATGTGATATCGCTTGCGCATTTGTCTAAGTCACTAGTGATGTGAGTGGAGAAAAGAATAGCGCGATCTTTATTTTTCACAATCTTACGAAAGATATCTAATATCTCGTCACGAGAAACAGGATCAAGACCAGAAGTCGGTTCATCTAAAATTAGTAGCTCTGCTTCATGAGATAACGCAATAGCGACAGAATATTTAACTTTCATACCACTACTTAATTCTTCTAATTTCTTATCTTGATTTAAATTGAATAAACGACACGCTTCATCAAATTTCTTTTGATCAAACTTCTTATAAAATCTTTTAGTGACGTTCACTAATTGACGAATGGTCTTATTTGGATAGTAATTGAGTTCGCTTAAAGCAAAACCGATGCGCTGCTTATTATCTAGTTCGTTTTTGCTCATGTCCGTTTCAAAAGCGGAAATATTTCCACTTTCATAATGGATGAGATTCATAATACATTTTAAAGTTGTGGTTTTACCCGCACCATTGCGGCCGATAAAGCCCATTATTTGTCCAGGTTTTACGCTAAAAGAAACATCTTTTAATGTAAAAGAAGGATATGTTTTTCTAACATTTTCTAATCTTAATATGTCGCTCATTTAATTTGCTCCTCCGCGATATGATAGAAGGCATCTGCTTTTAATATAGCGATACCTTTTTGTTTATCGCCTAAAACCATTAATGTTTCACCTTCTTTGATATCAAACATTTCCCTGGCTTCTTTTGGTATTGTGATTTGACCTTTAGGTCCCACTTTCACACTGACAATGAAACGATCTTGATTATTATTGTTCATATTCTTACTTTTCTTACCTTTCTTACTTAATCATAGTCATTACGTTGTAAAAGTCAATAAAAAACAGTACCAATTTATATTGATACTATAATTATCATCTGGCTGTGGAAAAAGGATTTGAAATTAATAACCTGTTCGTCGATGTTATCCACTCTCCTAACCATGAAAAAAAGACCCGACTGGGTCTATTATTTTCGTTTGGTTGCGGAGGGTGGATTTGAACGCACCGACTTTCAGGTTATGGGCCTGACGAGCTACCCCTGCTCTACTCCGCGATCATTCCGGTAGCTCGTCTAGGACAAGTTATCCGGCTTTATCGTAATTATTTACGATTTTTTCTTCTAGCGTTTTCAGATTTGAGCTTTCTCTTTAAACCTGGTTTAAGGTAGAATTCTCTCTTCTTCGCTTCTTGGATCGTACCAGCTTTATTCACTTGGCGTTTGAATCTGCGAAGTGCATCATCTAATGATTCATTTTCACGAACGACTACTTTTGGCATGATATTCACCTCCTTGCGTTGACGCTTTTAATATCTTACTAGTATGTAATAACATAATTCAACACTTTTCTTAAAAAGTTTAGATAAAGAAAAACACCCGAGGGTGTCTTTCTATTAATAATATTATTAATTAAATGATTTTTGTTCCGTTAGAGGTTCCAATACGGTTAGCGCCTGCTTCCACCATCGCGAGAAGATCTTCGTGAGTTCTAACTCCACCACTAGCCTTAACTCCCATTTCTGGACCAACTGTTTCTCTCATGAGTTTAACATCATGGACAGTTGCTCCACCAGTAGAGAATCCAGTCGAGGTTTTAACGAAATCTGCTCCTGCTTCTTTAGCGAGTTTACAGACTCTAACTTTTTCTTCATCAGTTAATAAGCAAGTTTCAATAATAACTTTTAAAACGTGTTTACCTGCTACTTCTTTAAGAAGTCTAATTTCTTCTTTGACATAGTCATCATGTCCGCTTTTAAGCATACCAACATTGATAACCATATCGATTTCAGTTGCTCCTTGAGAAATACATAATTTCGCTTCATCGACTTTGGTTCTTGTTAAATTCATTCCAAGAGGGAAACCGATAACAGTACAAACTTTAACGTTACTTCCTTTTAAGCATTCAGCGGCTAAAGGAACGTAGGCTGGATTAACGCATACTGACATGAAATCATATTGTTTTGCTTCTTCACATAATTTCATGATTTGTTCTGGTGTAGCATCTTGTTTTAAAAGAGTGTGATCAATTAATTTGTTATATGACATTATTTTTAACTCCTAACTATTTTATTATAGCAAAACAAAAAGGTCATAACGACCTTATTTTGCTTCTTCGGCTGCAGCTTTCTTGGCTGGGGCTTTTTTAGAAGATTTCTTTGCAGGAGCTTTTTTCACTTCTGGTTTAACGAGTTTACCATCTAAGTATTGGGCTTTACCTGCATAATATCCACATTTTGGGCAAACATGGTGAGCTTTAATCATTTCACCACAGTTTGGGCATGTGACTAATCCTTCAACACTGAGTTTGAAGTGAGTTCTTCTCATTCTTTTACGAGTTTTACTAATTCTTCTTTGTGGGACTGCCATTTTACATTTCCTCCGTTATGTCGCTAGTAATTATATTTCATTATATGAAAATAAATCAATATTTTTTGGACATGTTCTCAAAAATCTTAAATTATGTTGATTAGGTCTTACTTTTTATATATGGTTTTTACTATTTTTCCTACTTTATTCTCATTATCTTGGATTTTGACTTCCAAATAATTAGAAGTGTGACCAATATTCACTTTATTAATTGGGTCAAATTGTTCCACTAAAACTTCCACTTCTTTATTCACAAATTCATTTGTGTATTCATCCCAAAGTTCATTTGATAATTCGATTAATTTAAGGGCTCTTTGTTTTTTTATTTTTGGATCGGTTTGATTAGGCATTTTTGAAGCAGCAGTTCCTTCTCTACTAGAGAAAGGGAATACATGAAGCATATTAAAACCACATTCTTTGATGAATTCATAAGTTTCATTAAATTCTTCTTCGCTTTCTCCTGGAAAACCCACGATAACATCGGTAGTTAAAGCAACATCAGGGCAAGCTTTTTTAATCATTTTAATTTTATTTAAGAACTGGGCTTTGTTATATTTTCGGTTCATCCTCTTAATGACTGTATCGCTACCACTTTGAAGGGGGATATGGAAATGATTAGCAAGTTTGTCGTTTGTGTTAATTAACTCGATTAATTTATCATCAATTTCACTTTCTTCAATTGAAGAAATTCTTAAACGATATAAATCTTTAATATTTAATAAATCGTTAACAAGATTTGAAAATGAATCGGTAGGATTATCTTTTTGATATCCTCCAACATGAATTCCAGTTAGAACAATTTCTTGATACCCTTCATTAACTAAATAATTTGCTTCTTTGACGATTAAATCATGATTACGATTGCGGGCCTTTCCTCTTCTAAGAGGGATTAAGCAATAGGAACAGAAATTATCACAGCCATCCTGTATCTTAAGATAAGAACGAACATTTTCAGACAAGTTAGTAATTCCGAGTTCTTCATATTCAAAAGTTCGAGAATTATCTTCGGTTAAATCTAAGTAAGTGTATTTATCCGCTTTTAAAATGAGGTCTACCAAATCGGAACGATGATTAGTGCCAACAACGATATTAGGTTTTATTTCATCGAAAATGAATTTATGATGACCTTGAGAATAGCAACCCATTACCACGACAATGGCATTAGGGTAATTATTAATTAATTTACGAATGTGTTGTCTTGATTTTTGATCAGCGGTGCTAGTGACTGAACAGGTGTTAATTATCGCAACATCAGGATTATTATTATCTTCTTTAAATCCACGTTCTTTTAAACGTGAAGATAAAGCGCTTATTTCATAAGCGTTAACCTTACATCCTAAAGAAATAGTAGTAAATGTTTTCATTATTTTTCTAATTTAAAGGCGATGACACTTAAAGCATATACTGCGGCAGTTTCACACCTTAATATCCTTTTTCCTAAGGAGATATTTTTAAATCCTTCACTAATTAAGAATTCAGCTTCTTGATTATCGAAGCCTCCTTCTGGACCTATAATCACTGAGATTGATTGATATTTTTTGTCTAATAAAGAATCAAGTTCGTTCACTTTTCCTGCTGATAATTCATATGCGAATAAATTAAGTTCGCATAAATCATTCTTTATTTCTTTAATTGATGAAGCAAATTTGATTTCCGGGATATATTCACGATGACATTGTTCGCTTGCTTCTTTAGCAATACTTAAATATCGTGGCAATTTTTTATTAAAATCATCTTTTGAAAATTTAACTACCGATCTTTTTGCTTGGAAAAGAACAATCTTTTTAGCGCCAAGTTCAGTCGCTTTTTGTATTACAAATTCATTCTTGTCACTTTTAGCGAGACCAAAAAAGAGAGTGACTTCACTATCGAGTTCACTATTTTTTAAAATCGGTTCTTGGACTTCAATTATTAAAGGATTGATTGATTTAATAACTGAAAGATACGATTTATGGTTTTCGTCCACTACTTCGATATTATCGTTAATTCTACCTCTCATTACTTTTAAAAGATGAAAAGAGTCTTCTTGAGAGAGGAAGACTTGATTATTTTTAATTGAGGCGAAATATCTTTGCATTATTCTAAGAAATCTCCGTGGCCATCTTTAAGGTTTGGTGTTTTATAATAACTAAATCCAATAAAGAAGTTTATAAGCATCATAGTAATAATAGATAGAACAATTCCTAGGGCGATATGAAAACTACAAATAACAATCAATATTAGTGATAGACCAGTAATAACTAATAGATTTGAAAGACAATAAAACGCTCCAAGTTTTGGTCGATATAAATAGAAATAAGGTACTCCAAAAATTCCTAATAAGGAGAAGTAAATAAATAACTTCTTGCGGCTTCTTGGGTGATAATCGAGATTTAAATCGCTTGTATCCACACTGGTAGTAATTTCAACCGTATCACTACTAACATCGTCTAAAGGACGTTCAAAACCACAGATAGGACATCTATCTTTGTTGAATTTATCAATACGTGAGTGACAATTTTTACAATACGGCATAATTATTCCTATGCAATATTATTGCACGATTTATATAAGAAATATAAGACTATTTAAGGAGAATTTAGTAAAATAGTTGAAGTTAACTATGAAGATGTCGATCGAAAAGAAAAATAAGCTTATCTATTCAGGGGAATTAATTTTATTCTCAATTATCTTTTTGGTGATTGGAATATTAGAGCTCGTTAAGGTTATTCCTCTTAGTGAAAGATTTCAATTGATTTTTAAGATTTTAACTTTAGTGGGTGCTTCTTGGATTGTCGCTGATTTCATTTGGTCATTATTAAGTAAGAAACATAGAAAATCTTCTCCATTAATGGATAAAATTATGATGCTACCATTAGCTATTTACTTATATAGTTATGATATCGCTGGATTTGTTTACCCAAGAAGCTATGAATATTATCAAATTGGTGTCCCTATGGCTTTCTTTTATATTGCTTGCGCTTATTTATTCCAAGGGATATATCACTACTACAAACCAATCCCAGCAATAGTTGAGGCTATCGAAGAAGAAATAATAGAAAAAGAAGCTAAGGAAAATCCTCAAGAAGAGAGTGAGAAAAAAGAAGAAAATCAATAGGTCTTCAAAAAAAGTCATATTTTTTAAATAACAATGTTATTTACGGTAATTCCGTAAATTTTTTTTGCGATTTTTTTAAAAATTTTTCAAAATCGCCACTATATATAAAGTGAGGGGGTATTTTATTCCTCAACATCAAAATTTTTCATTATTAAAAATAGGAGGTTTATTTATGAAAACACAAGGTGTGTTAAAAGAAGATGAGATGATTTATTTTCTCAATAATAGAAAAATTAAAGAATTATCTCCAAATCTTTATACGATGTTACAAACTTTATATGGAGTATTGGATCCGGAATGGACAGTATACTGCGAAAACGCTGCCGATTTAACTAAGCCTGATTTTGTAGTTACAGTAAACGGAAAGTCACGATATGTTTCAATGAAATCAAATAACACAGAGTTGGTGCATTCGGAGCAAATATCGGCGTTTATTCCTTTTCTAAGGAGTTTAGGTGTATCTAATGATACATTAAAGACACTACTACTATATTTTTACGGCGACGGTACCTTGAACGGTACGGGCCAAAGAAGATTGCCTTGCGAGGCTTTGGCCACATGGCTAGGCCCAAAGCTAGAGGCGTGTAATGAAGAGCTCAATAATGACTATTTACTTAGTAAAATTATTGATCGCTTTATTTTTCAAGGGGTGAATGAAAACGCGCATCCAGCTGAGGCAATATATGTAGGAGACGTCCACTATGGAACGATTGTTACAGCTAAACAAATATGGAAAAGATTCAGCAGAAACGACTGTAGATGGAGGAATTATCGTAACCTACATGTTGGACCATTTTTCTTGAAGCCGGGTGCTAGATACGCTGATAAGCCTATTAAGAGCGTTGAACGTCGCAATACTTTGCACGTTCAATGGCCAGATTTAAGAGAAGATATAGAATATATCGCTAAAAGGTTCGACTCTTATACGCCTATGCGCCATAGAACGTATGAGGAGTAAACTCTTTGGGAGGAGGGGCGTGGTTCTCTCATCAGTCACGACCGACAAAAAAACAACCAGAAGGTTGTTGTTTGTCAATTGGTCGGGACTGTGAGATTCGAACTCACGACCCCTCGCTCCCAAAGCGAGTGCACTACCAAGCTGTGCTAAATCCCGGTATATGGCGCGCTAGATAAGATTCGAACTCATGACCTCCTCGTTCGTAGCGAGACACTCTATCCAGCTGAGCTACTAGCGCATTATCGAGATAATTTTAATTGCCTCTCGAATAGCAATATTTTTTTACTGGAGGTTCCTGACGGATTCGAACCATCGGTTATTGAGTTGCAGTCAACTGCCTTACCAGCTTGGCTAAGGAACCATTGTTGCAGCGATATGTATTGTATCACTGCACTTTTTTTCTATCAAGAAAAGAATAATTATTTTTGAATTCTCTTCTTTTTAAGTGATTTTTTTGTCGTTGAATTAACAATTAACATTGTCACGAAAGCGACTGCACCAGCGCCAATAATGGCTAAGGTAACAATTGCCCAAACTGGAAGAGGGTTTGTCTTAAATGACTCCCACATTTTCATGACATATTTATTGTTTTCACCATAATCGCTCATCACCGCACAACGATTGATGGTTTCTTTATTAGGATATTGACAGAAGAATTGACGTCCTACGGAGACATTCTCGATTGGATTATTTTCCTCGTCTAATAAAGGATTACCTTCTTCATCAACAAATTTATAGAAATAATCTTCAGCGTAGAAGATAGCATCTCCGTCATCAACACTATATTCGGTTAACGTATCTTTAAAGAAATAAGTTAAATCAACAGCGTCATACCCACTATCAGGATCATCATAAACGGTGAGTTCTTCATATTTGACTTGGCGCTCATCTTCTGCTCCTTCATCAATAGTCATGATTGCGGTAAGAAGATCAAAAGTTGGTTCTTCAACTTCTTCTTCATCTCCAGGATCATAATAATATAAAGGTTCACTATTACGAGTAGCATCACGCGAAGATAAGAAATCCGAATAACCGATTTCAGTGATTGTGTATTGAGGATCTTCAGGATCAGTTTCATCAGTTAAAACTGAGAAAACTCTAAAACCTTCACATGCTTCATATTCTTCAGGTTCGGTTTCAGGATCATATGGGTTATACGCCATAAATTCATCTTCAGTACGAGCGTCATACCAGTCACGGACGAGATCTAAAATTGAATCTCCACCAGTAAATGAAGTATAACCAGTGTATTCCATGTTTTGAGCAGAAACCCCTGGATCCGCCAAGAAATTAAGGAAGAGATGAGCAAGCTCATATTGGTCATCGGTTCTCGCATTATTAGGCATAATCCATGTATCCATCCAAAGGTTAGATCCTAATTCAGGAACTGAATAATATAATTCAAATGGATTAGCAACTTCTTTAGGGTCCTCAGCTTGATCCATCGAATAAACAGCGTCACCACTCCAAGCAAGGTTAATGCCAATCTTCTTAGTGATGATATCTTGTTTACCACTATCAACTTCAAGACCAAAGATGTTGTCTTTTAAAGCAACAAGAGCTTCTTTAACTTCCGCCACTTCGTTTTCAGAGCAACGGTTAAAGATATTGTTAAATTTATTTTGATAAATGATTAAGGCCTCATCAGTCATACCAGAAGCAACATATTCATCTTGAATTGCTTTAAATTCATCTCTATAGCGATATAAAAGAGCGGCAGCGTAAGTATCACGCATCGAATTTTTAATTGAGATAGTACCTTTATATTTACTGTCCCAAAGAGCACCAAACGAACTCATGTCTTGAATAACAGTGTCCATGTCAACACTGAAGCCAGAATAATTAGGATTAAAGAGAATACCTAAAGTGCCCCACATGTATCCGACAGCGTAGTCTTTAAGCTCTAAGTCTCTTTCTTTAATTTTGCCTTCGACTTCATCGTAATATTTTTGTTTAGCGATAATATTATCTAAACGTCCCTTAATCTCTTTAGAAGCATAAGCATCATATTTAGGGATAGTTAAACCGTGTTGATATAAAGGAACCGCCATACCACCAGCAACAATTTTTTGTGCCATGTAATCAGAAACATTCATTAAATCATAATTAGTTTTCCCAGTTTGAAGTTCACTATATAAAGTTTCGTTAGTGTCACTAGTGTCATAGACAACCTTAACCCCTTTATATTGAGGGTGGTTTTCTAAAAATGTACCAATTTCTGGATTATATTGAGGATCACAGAATTGATCAACTAAATCAGGAAGACTTTCTGGATCGGTAGGATCATTCAAATAGATATAATCTTCAGAGTTAATAACTCTTAAAACAAGATAGCCATCATTATTAGAACAACTAGTTAAGCCACTAGAAGCAGCCAAAATAAGAGGTGACAAAAGTAACCATTTAAAATGTTTGTTCATTAGAATGCTCTCCTATTTTTAATCTTTTTGGCTTGGTGATTGCGGTATAAGGTGACACCAATAACCGCAATGACCACCAAGACGAATAATAAAGTTGTTAAGGCTCTCATTTCTGGTGGAATTGGGCCTTTTTTAATCTTGGCCTGGACCAAGGTTGATAAAGTTTCAATTTTCTTATCTCCTGAAAGAAGTCCATTACCACGGGTAAAGGCAGTAACGATGAAATCATCTAAAGATAATGTGATTGAAAGCATGAAGCCAGAAAGAACTCCTGGAATGATTTCAGGAACGATAACTTTTCCTAAAGCTTGAGTTGGAGAAGCTCCTAAATCTAAAGCAGCTTCATATAAACTTGGATCCATTTGAATTAATTTTGGTTTAACAGAAATATAAACAAATGGAATTGATAAACACATATGACCAATTAATAAGGTCCAAAAAGAGAAAATATATGCATTTACAAGATTGCCAATAAAGACAAACATAACTGTTAAAGAGAAAGCGACAACGATTTCAGCATTAACGACAGGGATTTGAGTCATTAAATCAATTGCGTTTTTCCATTTTCTTTTCATATAGAAAGCACCGACAGCACCTAATGAACCGATAATTGTGCTTCCTAAAGCAGAGATAACCGCGATTAATACAGTGTTGCCTAACGCGGTTAAGATTTCAGGAGAATTAAATAAACGTGGATATAAATTCCAAGTAAATCCTGTCCATTCTCCAACATTAACCGATTCTGTAAAAGAGAAAGCGATTAAAACAAGAACAGGAAGATACATTAAGATGAGAATGAGCCAAATGTAGATTTGGCCGAAAATTTTCTTTACCATTTTCCACCACGCTCCTTTTCATCACCTGAGAATTTTTGAGAAATGAACATTGTAATGCCAATAAATAAAAGCATGATAAGAGCCATAAAGGAACCATCGTGCCAGGCTTTATTGACGAATTCGAGTTCAATGTAGTTACCGATTAAAACAATCTTACCTTCAGATAAGGTATCAGAAATAACATAGCTAGACATCGTTGGCATAAATGTCATCAAACAAGCAGAAACAATTCCTGGAACTGCTTGAGGAATGATGTTTTTGAACATCACTTGAGCTGGATTAGCTCCTAAATCACGAGCAGCCTCGATTTGAGATTGATCGAGTTTAGTCATTGTTGTGTATAACGGCAAGATAACAAATGGTAAATAGTTTTGTACCATACCGATAATGGTTGCTAAATATGGATGGGTTCCACCATTGATACCAAACCAAGTGAGAAGATCACGAGTAGCACCAGTACGTAAAACGAAGTTAATCCACATTGGAGCAATAAATAATGTAACAAGTACAGCGTTCTTATTGACTTTCTTATCCGCTAAAAAGAAAGCGAGAGGGAAACCAATAAGTAAACATATAAGAGTGGTAATTAATGCGATAAATAAAGAGACGAGTAAAACGTTTAATTTGCTCGGGTCAGTGAAGAAATTCAGAAAAGCTTCTCCACTTAACTTGATTCTTGTGACATTCGTTGCATCGACATAATCATATGTAAATGCGTAAAAGACAATGATCAAGATAGGAACAATAATAAACAAAATAAGGAAGATAAAATACGGAATACAGAGATATTTTCTCTGTAAAGTGAAGAATCTCTTCGCCTTATTTGACTTCATATTTTTCAAGAGATCCTTTCAATGTAAGTTTAATCTTACTTGGGTTAACCTTGATTGAAACAAGGTCACCATCATTCCATGTATCGACAGAATCGACCACGAAATCTTCCTCTTCCGCAGTTCTTACCAAAACTGCATAATGGTCTCCTTTATAAATTGAATCGACGATTACACCATTAGCGTTACCGTTATCGTATCCGTCAACAATTTCAACATCGTTGAATCCGAATTCGGCAATCACGTCAGCGTCATCGAGGTCATATTTCTTTCCGTCAGGTCCGATGAGATATAAATCTTCATCAACCTTAGAACCGCTTAATAATTGAGTGATATCAACATCAAATTTAGCGTCAGAAATAATGAGTTTGTTGTTTTTATCTAACCAAGCTTCTGAATACACGTTATTAGAAACTGATTTTTCCATAATTTGAATATTTTCTGGTTCAAAGTCAATTGTCACAGTTGAATCAACTTCATAATCTTTAGTGGATTGAGCAACGATTTCTGATTTGCCCATCATAATTACGTATTCATAATGAATACCTTTAAAGATTTTTGTAACGATTTTTCCACTTAACGCGCCTTCTTTAACTTTGTCTTTAACAGGAGTGATAATGACATCTTCTGGACGAACGACGACATCAACTTTTTCATTAACTGGGAAATCATCAACACAGTCAAAGACCTTACCGAGGAATTTAACTTTGAGTTTTCCAGTCATAATCGCGTTATAAATATTGCTTTCACCAATAAAGTTAGCAACGAAAGCATTCACTGGTTCGTTATAAATATCTAATGGTTTACCAACTTGTTGAATAACTCCATCTTTCATAACCACGATTGTGTCACTCATCGTAAGAGCTTCTTCTTGGTCGTGAGTAACATAAATGAAAGTGATACCAATTTTCTTATGCATCTCTTTAAGTTCGAGTTGCATTTCTTTTCTCATCTTTAAATCGAGAGCGCCTAATGGTTCATCGAGAAGTAAGATTTCTGGTTCGTTAACAATCGCTCTAGCAATCGCCACTCTTTGTTGTTGACCTCCAGAAAGAGTAGAGATGTCTCTATTTTCAAGATCTTCAAGATCAATAACCTTTAAGGCACGCATTACTTTTTCGTCAATTTCTTTCTTAGTTAAATGACGGTATTTAGTAACGGTTTCACCTTTTTTGTTGGTGACTTCATAAGGTATCTTCTTGAGCTTTAATCCAAAAGCGACATTATCATAAACGTCTAGATATGGAAAAAGAGCATATCTTTGGAAGACAGTGTTAATTGGCCTTTTGTGTGGAGGTATCTTGGTGATATCCTCACCATTTAATAAAATTTGTCCGCTGGTTGGAGTTTCAAAACCCGCAATCATACGGAGAGTTGTAGTTTTACCACAACCTGATGGTCCTAAAAAGGTGACAAATTCACCCTTAGTAATGTCAAGGTTAAAATTATCGACAACTGTGTTATTGCCAAAAGTTTTATTCACACCTTGAAGTGAGATAATACAGTTTTCATTCGCCATAATGTATCCCTAAACCTTTCAAAAAACGAGTGAGAATATTTATTCAATATTTCGCATAAAAATATATATATAAAATTCTTAAAAAACAAATAAAAATTTTTCAACGTGATTTCAAATTGACTTTTGCGAGGGTGCTATTGTTAACTTTTTATTGACTACATCAAACTTTTTTCAAAATTTAATTTTTCAAAAAAATTCGCGATTTTCTCCTCACTTTTTTTGACAATTTTCGCACGCGAATATATACTTTAATTAATTATGAAAAAAAGACACCAAAAATCCCTACTATTTCTCGCTAGTTCAATGATGTTATTTTCGTTAATTGGTTGTGGAAACACTCCAGGAGGATATGAAGGACCAATTCATCTTCTTTTTGGTGGTTATCAAAACGATTCAACAAAACAAACTATTGATTCAATTAGTTATGCAAACTTGAACTACAAAATCAACAACAAAGAATCAATGGTTCTTGTAATTTATAACGACTCTGGTTGCACTTGCTGGGTTAATTTCCAACCACTGGTCGCTAAAGCTAATTATGAAAAACAATTAAATATCAAAAAAATCAATACTGGTGATTTTGAAGGAGCGGGAAAATCATCTTTTGGATTAAATTTAAGTGCAGTTATGCCTTGTATTGCTCTATTTGAAAATGGCACACTTGTTAAACAAGTGAGTTACGGCAACTCTGCAAGCACCGATATCTTCATTCATCAAGAAAAATTCAATAAGTTTTTAGATGATAATGTTGTTTATCCAAAAATGGTTTATGAGATTTCTGAAACAAACTTAGATTATTTAATCTCTCAAAATGAAACCTTCAACCTTTATGTAGGAAGATGCGGATGTGGAGATTGCGCCTCTATCAATAATGGAGGATTAAAAGAATATGCCTCCACTATTACCGAAGAAATTGATGAACCTTTATATTATTTCGATATGCAAAATTACCGTGGCACCGATCAATATCAACCAACAAAAGCTAAATATGGTCTAACTGAAGGTAGTAATCCAGTATTTGGATATGGAACAGATGAAGAAGGCGGAGCATTCCCAACTCTTCAAAGAAGAACTGGTAATACAGTAACTGATATGATTGTGGTTTTAAATGATGAAGTGACAGGAAGCGAAGCTCCTTACACGATTAGTTCTTACTTTACAACAGCAAGAGTAAACGCAATGCAATTCATCACTGAAGATAAAGAACAATATGTTCTAGACGGAAAAGAATTAACTGAAGAACAAAGATATAATTGGAGACTTGGTTATCAAAAAAGTCTACATGATCCAATCTTAAAAATGTTCTTAGAAACATATGTAAAATAAATACCGGAGACCCCGGTATTATTTTTTTATCTCTTCGTAGAATTTATCAATCCGTTCATCTAACACTTTTAAGAAGTATTCTTTTTCTTTTTGAGGGATAAAAGCTGCATTAATTGAATTTTTTAAGAAGTGAAGAACTTGGTCCTTACTTAATTTAAATGTCTTATATAGATGACGATATTCCTCAATTACATCAGTGTTACTAACAGTCATGTTGTCTGAATTAATTGTGACAGGAATTTCACACTTATCAAATTCTAATAAAGGGACAGATTCGTAGTTTGGTAATGAAGTTGTTTGTAGGTTACTAGTTGGGCAGAATTCAAATGTGATGTGCTTTTCTTTTACTAACTTAACATTTTCTTTTGTGAGTTCAAGATGCACTCCATGACCAATTCTTTGAGGGTGTAAGAGATTAACACAGCGAACAACTTCATCACTACCGCAAGCTTCTCCAGCGTGGATGATGATATCTACTCCTAATGAGTCAGCTTCATCAAATAATTCTTTATATTTATCACCTGTTTTAAATGCTTCAGGACCAGCAAGATCTAAACAACAGACTTTGTCTTTCTTGTATTTGGCCGCTAAAAGGACAGACTCCCTATTTGTTTTATAGTCTGCCTGTCTCATACAGCAAATTATCAGATTAGCGTCAAAATCTTTTTTGTCTTTCAGCGCTTCTTTTAATCCTTTGATTGCCGCCTTAACAGCGTCTTCTTGAGTTAATCCTTTTAAAGTATGAAGTTGAGGAGCAAATCTAATTTCTAAATAAACATAACCTTTGTTATATAAGCGATTAACTAAGCTTTTAGTGACATAACTAATTGAATATTCATCTTGTAACAAAGATAAAGGTAGGTCAAACCTAGTAAGGTATTCTTCTAAAGAAGTACAGCCTTTAGGAACGTAGACATTACTTGGGAATTCTTTTCCAAGATTCACACCATTCCTTTTGGCTAAAAATTCAAAGTCCTCTAACGCTAAAGAACCGTCTAAATGTAAATGTAAATCTATCATATTTTTCTCCATAAAAAAGTATACACTACAAAAAATGTTTTTAAAATGAACTCGTTTGAATTATTATTAAAACGAAAGGAATAAAAATATGTGTAAGAAAAAAGATCCAAATAAGAAAGGCTTTTTTGGGGAATTCAAAGAATTCATTACTCGTGGAAACGTCCTCGATATGGCCGTTGGTGTCATTATTGGTGGTGCCTTCACTGCGATCGTTACTGCTTTAACAAGTGGAATTCTTCAACCAGTTATCAACTTCTTAATTGGTAAGATTATGGGTAACGCCTCCCTTGAAAGCGCGAGAACTGTTTTAGGTAAATATGTTTGTGTATCAGGAATAGCTCGTGACTCTTTAGAACAAGTAATTTCTGCAGGTGACACAATTGATTGGGCAAAAACCAACTACATCGATTGGGGTACATTCATCTCCGCGATTATTAACTTCTTATTAGTCGCCTTAATTCTCTTCTGCATCATTAAAGCAATTAACACCGTCCATGAAAGAGGTGTTGCCGCTAAAGAAAAATTAGAAGCAGAGAAAAAGGCCAAAGAAGAAGCTGAACAAAAAGCTAAGGAAGAGGAAGAAGCTAGACTTAAAGCCGAAGCTGAAGCCAAAGCTAAAGCGGAAGAAGAAGCTAAAAAAGCCAGTGAGAAAAAACCTGCCTCTAAGAAAAAGAGTAGCGGTAAGAAAAAAGCTCCTGCTAAAAAATAATCATTAGATTAAACTAAAAAAGATGACTGATTTATTCGGTCATCTTTTCATATATTTGCTTACAGTAAATTTTTATTTGCTGATAAACGTATTCAAATCTTCCAGTGTACCAAGGATCTTCAACTTCTTTATTATCTCCAAATTCAGATATGAGATGGAATTTTTTAGATTCCCCAAATAAATGAATTAAATAATATAAATTATTTTTATCCATATAGAAGATATAGTCTACTGCATCAAATTCTGCTTTAGTAATTCTACTAGCGGTGTGAGGCTTATAAATAACGTTATGTTTTGCTAGAACTTGTTTCATTGGATAATAAATTCCATTGCCAATTTCTTCAAAGGAAGTCGCTCGAGAAAAAATAACGAACTTATCTTCTTTATGATGTAAGACCACTAATTCGTTAAAAAGAATCTCTGCAATAGGAGAACGACAAATATTACCATGGCACACGAAGATGATATTCATGATTCGATTATATCAAAAAAGAAGACCAACCGGTCTTCAATTTTGTATGTGTCTAAATATTAGAGCTTGTCGTTAGAGCCAAGAACATCGGTAATCTTGTGTTTAACGAGTTCTTTAACATATTTACGACCATCACCAATATATTGACGTGGATCGAAATGATCTGGATGTTCTTCAAAGTGTTCTCTAATTCCAGCAGTCATCGCTAAACGGAGATCACTATCAATGTTAATTTTGCAAACTGATAATCTAGCAGCGTGACGAAGTTGTTCTTCTGGGACACCAACGGCATCTTTAAGAGCACCACCATGAGCGTTAATGATATCAACGTATTCTTGGTTAACAGAACTACTTCCGTGGAGAACAATTGGGAATCCTGGGAGTCTCTTGCTCACTTCTTCTAAGATATCAAATCTTAATGGAGGTGGGACAAGTTTTCCGGTTTTTGGATCTCTTGTACATTGTTCTGGTTTGAATTTATAAGCTCCGTGGCTTGTTCCGATGGCGATAGCTAAGCTATCAACACCAGTTCTACGAACGAATTCTTCGACTTCTTCTGGTCTAGTGTAGCTTTCTGAACCATGTGCAACTTTGACATCGTCTTCAATACCTGCTAAGGTTCCAAGTTCAGCTTCAACAGTGACATATGGAACATGAGCGTGAGCGTATTCAACAACTTTACGAGTGATAGCAATATTTTCTTCAAATGGTTTGCTACTTGCGTCAATCATAACGCTGGTGAAACCACCATCGATACAATCTTTACAAATTTCAAAATCTGCTCCGTGATCGAGGTGAAGAACGATTGGTAAACCAGTATCTTCAACCGCAGCTTCAACCATTTTCTTTAAGTAGACTGG
>DEJH01000050.1 GCA_002353275.1 Caryophanales bacterium UBA2753
GAACTATTAGGCTCACAAAATGTTATTTGGGTATATGGATATTCTTCATTTATTGCTTCTAATTTAATCAACAATATTCCAATGAGTATTCTTTTCTCAAATTTACCAACTTCATTAAGTGGTGTTAATTATTATTTCGCTATTTATTCAACGATTATTGGTAGTAATATCGGAGCCTTTTTAACTCCAATAGGCGCTTTAGCGGGAATCATGTTTTCTTCCTTATTAAAGAAATATGAAGTTAAGTTTTCATTCTTAGATTTTACTAAATACGGGCTTATCACTTCTTTACCAACAATTACGGTGGCTTTAGCTTCCTTATATTTATTTATAAAATAATTAAATATTGCCTGCTTCATTAATTTTTGATAAGTTGTTAGAGAATATGAGAAAAGAAAAGAAGAGTATTGATCAAACTTTATTAGATAAAAATTACACTAGACCTAACCCTATTAATTACGGGGTTTTAAAAATCGTCGCAAGAACTGTTCTCACTTGGACATATCACACGAAAATGATATGGAAAACCGATGTTAGAAAAGTAAAAGGACCATTTCTATTTATTTCTAACCACGCTTCAAGAGCGGACTATCTTTTTAACGCGATATATTTTAAAGAAAGAGTAAATTTCGTTTTAGGCTATAACGAATTTTTCCGTTCACACTTAAGTGGAACTGTTAATTCGATTAACTGCATTCCTAAAAAGAATTTCCAATTCGAAGTTAAACCAATCATGAATATTAAAAACATTCTTGATCAAGGTGGTGTTATTTCAATTTACCCAGAAGGAATGAATTCCATTAGTGGCGCTAATCAGCCAGTTGCAATTGGAACTGGTAACTTCATTAAAAAATTAAATGTCCCAGTCTATTATTCTGTGATTAAAGGCGGATATCTTTCTTGTCCAAAATATAATAACACTGATCGACCAGGAAAAGTTGAATCAGTTGTAGACATTATGTTTACAAAAGAAGAGCTCCAATCTTTAACTAGTGAAGAGATTGAAGACCGTGTTAACGAGCTTCTTTATCATGACGATTATGAATGGAATAAGAAAAGGAAAATCCACTATAAAACTAAAGGAAAGACCGCTGAAGGATTACATACACTTTTATATTGGTGTCCAAAATGCGGAAAAGAGTTCACGATGGCTTCTAAAGGAAACGACATCTACTGTGAATCCTGTGGCAATGGGGCTTCTTTAGATGATACTTACGAAATGCATCCATTTAATAAAGAATGCGTTATTCCTTCCACTCAAACCAAATGGTTTAATATGGAAAGAAATAATGTTAAAGAAGAAATTAAAGACCCTAATTTTGAAATGAGGGCGAAAGTCTCATTAGGAATTCTTCCAGAGTATCAACTTTTAAAAGATAAAAAGACTAGTGAAATCGTTGGAGAAGGAGAAATTATTCTTAATCATCAAGGTTTCACTTATAAAGGAAGTAAAAATGGTGAAGAAGTCACTCTTCATTTAGATTTAGATAAATTACCAAGTTATGGAATGTGTACTGATGTGACAAGATTTTATACATTCTTTGATGGTGCTTTCCATGAATTTTACCCAAAAGAAAATATCACCATGAAATGGTTTATGGCTACTGAAGAACTTCATCGATATCATGGTGGGAAGTGGCAAGATTTCAAATTTGATGTCACTCAAATGAGTAACGATTAAGGAGTTTAATTATGAATCAATATGCATTAATTACTGGTGGAGCAAGCGGATTAGGAAAAGACTTATCAATTCTTTTTGCTCAAAGAGGAGTATCTTTATTTTTAGTTTCTTCAAACATTAAAAACCTTGAAGCCGCTAAAAGCGAAATTGAAAAAGAATATCAAGTTGATGTTCATATTTTAGCGATAGATTTAACTAATCCATCAAATTTCCATTTAGTGAAGGAATATAGCGACTCTAATAATTTAGATATTCGTTATCTCGTTAACTGTGCAGGGTTTGGTGATCAATGCGAATTTAAAGATATGGATATTGAAAAACAAATCAAAATGGTGGAGCTTAACGATAATTGTCCAATGTATTTAATGAACGCTTATATTAATGACTTTCTTAAAAAAGAGGGCACTTGTTATATCTTAAACGTCGCCTCAGTTGCTTCTTTTTTCCCAGGACCACACATGTGTACTTATCACGCTTCTAAAGCGTTCTTGCTTAATATTTCTGAAGCGATTAGAAGAGAATTAAAAGGCACAAATGTTTCTGTTTCCACAATTTGTCCAGGACCATTTGAAAGTGGATTTGTTTCAAAAGCCCATAATGATTATGTTTTTGAGACAAGTAAAGTATTAACAAGTAGGGAAGTTGCTGAAATCTCAATGAAACTCATGGATAGTAAGAAAACATTCAAAGTCATTGGTTTCAAAAATAAAATGAATATCTTCCTCTCTCGTTTCTTCTCTCGAGATTTCGTCACTAATGGAGCGGCTAAATCCCTAAAGAAAAACGGATAGTAGTTATATATTAATACGCAAATAGGTTGTAAATTGTTGTTTACAATCTATTTTTATAGAAATAAGAGATTACTTATAGTAAATTAAAATTATCTCATTAACAATATATGTAT
>DEJH01000083.1 GCA_002353275.1 Caryophanales bacterium UBA2753
CATAGGGCCATAAAATGTCCGACATGAAGAGAGTCAGCGGTAGGATCAAAACCAATATAAAATTTTGCGTTTCCGTGATTAATTAATTCACGAATCTCTTTTTCATCTGTTACTTGAGCGATTAATCCTCTTTGCTCTAATTCTTCATATATGCCCATATTTATGCTTCCTCCTACTATGTAGAAATATAGCATAAGTGATTTTATAAATAAAGAAAAAAGACCCACATAAGTGAGTCTTTTGTGTAATGCATGTATTAGAGTTTACGGTTGTAGTATTCAACGATTTGTGATTCGGTGATTTGTTGAGTTAATTCGTTACGTTCTGGTTCTCTAATGTATTTTCCTGAAAGTTTTTCAGCATCAACTTCGACCCAGCCGACTTTAGTAGCGACTGATTCTAAGGATTCTTTAATCACTTTCATCTCTTTGGCGTTTTCTCTAACAGAGATCACGTCATTAAGGGAACATAAGTAACTTGGGATATCAACTTTCTTACCGTTGACTTCAATGTGACCATGATTGACGAGTTGTCTAGCACCTCTACGAGTACGGGCGAAACCCATACGGTAGACAAGGTTATCTAAACGGGATTCAAGTAATTTCATGAATGCGAAACCGGTAACTTCTTTACTTGATAACGCGATCATGAATAAACGTCTGAATTGTCTTTCATTGACACCATACATTTGTCTTAGTTTTTGTTTTTCGACTAATTGTTTACCATATTCAGATGGTTTTTTCTTACGAGCAGCTCCATGTTGACCAGGTCCATAAGGACGTTTTTGGAGTTCCTTGTTAGTTTCAAGAGTTGAAAAACCTAATCTACGACTTCTTTTCCAGTCTGATCCAGTATATCTCATGACTTGTACTTCCTTTCCTTATTTTATTTTGCAAAATAATGAATAGGCATAAATCCCTTACTCCGGATGTTTGATTAATCGTTTCACCAATGTAGCTTAGGTTACTTCGTTACAGCCGTATCAAACGTCGGTCGAGTAGTATTTATGTGCTGCATTACATGCAGTAATAAATATACAGGAAACTCACAAAGTGAACAACAAAAAAATTAAAAAATTTTTATCGCTATATTTTTCATTAAGTTTCAGCAATAAAAATAGTGGTGAATTTATAACCTACTAACTCAAATAATTTATCAAGATATTTTTCTATTTGTTTGTTTTATCTAATTCCCAATAAAATTGATTTAATATCAAATTTGATTTTTCTTAAATGGGCAATTCGATATAATATATGTAATTAATCTAAGATTAAATGGAGGGATTAGGATGATCATTCAATTATCTTCTGGTGAATTGACTGCGATTATTGTTGTCTCCGTTATAGCGTTTATCGCTATTGGAGTGCTCCTATATTTCCTTGTTTTTTCTCGCTTAAATTATCGTAAACAAGTCGCTAATCTTGAGAAACAATATTCTCATTTTGACGCTCTTTTATTAGGGCAAGATACTCAATACATTCACCGTCTTGAAATTATTTCAAGAACTAATCTCTTATATTTGTCAAAATATGAGTCTTTCTATCGTCGATTTAAAATCATTCACGATAACGAAGAAGCTTACGCTGAATCTTTAATTAAACAATTAAAGTCTTTATTAGCGGCTAAACAATATAAGAATATTAAATCTGTTATTAATGAAGCCAAAAAAGCAATCGAAGTATTAGAAGATTCTGTTAAGAATTTAGACGCTGATTTATATAACGTGATTAAGCTTGAAGAAGATTGCAGAAAAACAATTGATAACCTAAGAGAAGTTTATCGTCATGTTAAACAAACATATTATTCTGAAGCTAATGAACTTGAAATGGTGGCTTCAACATTTAACAAAATGTTTGATAAACTTGATTCTTCTTTCGCTAAATTTGATGATCAACTCGAAGGAGCGGAATATGAAGAAATTAACGCTGAAGCAGCAAATTTAAATAATGTCCTTACAGCATTAGGACACATTTTAATCGAACTCCCAAAATTATGTTCATATTCCAAAGTCGAAATTCCTCAACTCCTCTCTGAATTACAAACTAAATATAAGGAAACCGAGAAAGAAGGAGTCCCTTTATACCATTTAGCGTTTAAAAACCATGTTGAAGATTGGAAAAAGAGATTAAGCGATATTAGCAAGAGAATTATTAACCTTCAAGTCGCTGGTATTAAACATGAATGTGAAATCATTATTTTTGAAATTACCAAGATGAGTCAGCAACTCGATGATGAGATTACTGCTCGCACATATTTTAAAGAACATTATGAAACCGTATATCGATCAGTTAACGATGTTGAAAAAGTATTTTTAAGAATCTGCGCAGTTCTTCCTGAAATTAAGAAAATCTATATTATCTCTGATAGTGAAGAAGAAAAGATTGATTCCTTATCTAAATCAGTTAATGATCTCGGCAATTCCAAGAGATATCTTGATGGCTTTGTCCATAGCGGAACTCGTCAACCATTTTCTCTATTAAAAAGTAAACTCGATGAGTTAGAAGCTAATTACAGTATCGTTAACGAAGGAGTTAATAACTTTAAGACTTATATCGATTCTCTTAAGAGCACCGCTGAAGAAGCTTTCAATATGATTTCTGTTTACTATTTCCAGACAAAAGAAGCTGAAAGAGCGTTAAGAGAAGTGAATGTTGATTCATTTACTGAAATGTATCAAGAAAAACTTGAAGCAGTTTATGAAGTGCTTAATGACATCTATCAAGAAGTTCAAACTGTACCAATTAACGTCGAAGAAGTTAATAATAAGATTAATAATCTTAAGAGCATGGCTAACGCAATGTTTGAAGATATCGAATCTAACGCTAGAACCGCTAAAGTTGCAGAGAAAGCAATCATGTTACTTAATCGCGATCGCGATGAACAAGATATTAATCAAACCGTTAATCAATTAGAACTCGCTTTTAGTAAAGCTGATTTCCAATCAGTCTATTCTCAAGCTAATTCTTTATACAAAAACCGTCACAGTGATAATGAAGCTTAATGAGCAAATAATTTATTTTGATAACGCATCTACCACAAGGGTCTACCCTTGTGTTTTAGATATTTATCGTTCAATTCATGAAGAATATTTTGCTAATCCTTCCTCAATTCATAAAGAAGGTCAAAAAGCGTTATATCTTTTTAATAAAACTAAAGACAACATTCTTTCTTTATTAAAAATGAAAGATCATCAGCTTATTATGACTTCCGGAGCTACCGAAGCAAATAATTTAGCGATTAAAGGAATAGCGCTTAGATATAAAAATCGAGGTAACCATCTAATTACTTCGATATATGAACATCCTTCAGTATTAGAAGCTTTTAAACAACTTGAAGATCAATTTGGCTTTAAAGTTACATATTTATCTCCTGCTGATAGAGGTGTGATTACCGCTAATTCGGTAAAAGAAGCAATTACCGATCAAACTATTTTAGTTTCTGTTATGGCGGTCAATAATGAAATCGGCTCAATTAATGAAATTGAAAAAATTGCCTCTTTATTAAAAGGATATCCAAAAATCATTTTCCATGTTGACGCTTGTCAAGCTATTGGCAAATTAGAGAAAGAAATTAGTTATAACGATGTTGATTTAATTACTGTTTCCGCTCATAAGATACATGGATTAGTTGGTTCAGGCGCTTTAATTAAAAGAAAAAGAATCGAATTACTCCCTCTTAATAGTGGTGGTGGGCAAGAATATAACTATCGAAGTGGAACGGAAGATCTCGCTAACTTATGTGCTTTTTACGAAGCGCTTAAACTTGCTTTAGAAAAAGAGAAAGAAAATTATCAAAAAGTTTCTAGTATAAGCAAAATCTTAATTAATTATCTTCAAGATAATAAGTATAAATATGAACTAAATTCATTTAATCCAATTAATCCTTATATTATTAATTTCTCAACGCTTAATAAAAAAGGAAGTGTCGTAGTTGAAGCTTTATCAAATCATAACATTATGGTTTCTTCTGTTAGTGCATGTCACTCATCAAAAGAAAAAGGAAGTTATGTTGTTAAATCTTTAAATAAAAGCGATAAGGTCGCTAATAACACCATAAGAGTGTCACTAGATGCCTCTAATACAATCGAAGAAATGAATATATTCATTTCTACTATAGATAAAATCATAGGAGAAATCAGATGATAACTTACGATCACATCATGGTCAGATTTGGTGAACTTTCCACTAAAGGAAAGAATAAAAAAGAATTTATTTCAATTCTCTTTTTCAATATCAAGCACGCCTTAAAAGAATTTCCTGATATCTCTGTTTCTTCTCGATATGACCACATCTATGTTCATCTTAATGGTCATGAAGTGGAACCAGTTCTTTCTCGACTTCAAGATGTAAGTGGTATTCAAGCGCTTTCTTTGGTTCATAAATGTGAAAACAATATTGAGGTAATCAAGTCCTCTTCTTTAGAGCTCATTAAACAAGAAGAAGGCAAAACCTTTAAAGTCAAAGTCAAAAGAGGAAATAAGAGATTCCCGATGGATAGTGATCAAATCACGAGAGTAGTCGCTCCTGTGATTTTAAGAAATACAGACTTAAAAGTTGATGTTCATAATCCAGATATCTTACTTCAAATTGAAGTAAGGGATGAAGGAACCTATATCTTCACTAAGACAATTAGTGGAGCGGGCGGTTATCCTTTAGGAGTGGCTGGAAAAAGTATGCATATGCTTTCTGGCGGAATTGATTCTCCAGTAGCAGCGTATCTATTAATGAAAAGAGGAGTGACTATTGAATGCATTCACTTTGCCTCTCCTCCATACACTCAAGAAGCCGTTATTTATAAACTTGAAGATCTACTACGTAAATTAAATCGATATCAACCATGGATTAGATTGCATATCGTTCCATTTACAAAAATTCAAGAAGCGATTTATGATCACACTCCTGAAAGTTATTGCATCACACTTATGAGAAGAATGATGTTCCGACTAGCCGCTAGATTAGCAAAACGTAGAAATTGTCCAGTCATCAGTAGTGGTGAATCGGTGGGACAAGTAGCGAGTCAAACTCTTCAAAGTATGAACGTGATTAATCAAGTAACCTCTATTCCAGTTATCCGCCCATGTGCGACTATGGATAAACTTGAAATCATCAAAATCGCCGAGAAGATTGATACCTACGAAATCTCAATTAGACCATATGAAGATTGTTGCACAATCTTTACTCCAAAAGCTCCTAAAACCTCACCTCACTTAGATGATGTTGAATTATATGAATCAAAATTCGATTATGAATCATTAATCAATGAGGCACTTGGAAATATCGAAGTTAAATTCATTGAATAATAATAAAACAGTCCGATTAAAACCGGACTGTTATTATTTTTTGGAATACTAATTATTTAATATTCTTTTTGGCTGTTTTAACAAGATCAGCGAATGCACTTGGATCGTTGATTGCTAATTCAGATAACATTTTTCTGTTAACTTGAATGTTAGCAACTTTTAATCCGTACATGAATTTGGAATAAGAGATATCATTCATTCTGCAAGCAGCGTTGATACGTCTAATCCAGAGCTTACGGTAATCTCTTTTGACAGTTCTTCTAGAGATGTACGCATAGCGTAAGCTGTGCATGACTTGCTCTTTAGCAGTCTTATAAAGTAAGTGTTTTGCTCCGAAGTAACCACTTGCTCTTTTGAGCATTTTCTTACGTCTTGCGTGTGTAACTGTTCCGCCTTTAACTCTCATGACTACTTCCTCCTTACTTTACGATGAGATACTTAACTCTCTTATAGTCGGTCTTATGTAAGACTGCACCTTTCATTAAGTGTCTCTTTTGTTTGGTTGTTTTGTGTGGGGCTAAATGTGATGTGTAAGCGTGATGTCTTGTGACTTTTCCGCTGCCAGTGACTTTAATTCTTTTCATTAAAGCACGTTTGCTTTTCATTTTTGGCATATTGTTTCCTCCTACTTTCTATTTCTTTTTGGCGGGAGCGATTACTGCGAGTAACCATCTACCCTCCATTTGTGCAGGTTTTTCAACCTGGGCTTTATCGCCTAATAATTCGATGAATTTATTCAAGACTTCTTCACCAACTTCAAGGTGGGTCATTTGTCGACCACGATAACGAACACCGACTTTGATTTTGTTGCCTTGATCAAGGAACTTACAAGCTGCTCTAGCTTTAGTTTCCATATCATGGGCACCAATTTGTGGTGTGAGTTGGATCTCTTTGATTTCGATCTTCACTTGATTCTTACGGCTTTCTTTGGCTTTCTTTTGTTGCTCATAACGGTATTTACCGTAATTGAGAATTTTACAGACTGGTGGAGTAGCAGTTGGGGCAACACAGAATAAATCTAAGTTATATTCATTAGCCTTAAATTGAGCTTCTCTACTAGACATGACGCCTAATTGTTCACCTTCAGGTCCGATAAGACGAACTTGTGGGAATCTGATGTTTTCGTTAATCAACTCTTTTGGTTGGTTTGGCTTTTTGCCATAATTTTGGTCTTGGATAAATATCAACTCCTTTTTGTCAAAAAAACGGATGCAAGCGATTTGCACCCGTACTATTTCTAACCCCATAGAATATTTAGTATGTAAGCCAACCAACTTAATTATCGGTCTGGCGAGAAGCGGGTGCCTCTGCTTTCTACCTATTTATTTGCGAGTAATAATATACATTACTCTTTTATTAGAAACAAGATTAAATTTATAATTTATCTCAATTTGTTTTCAATCTCGTTTTTAATCAGTTTTAAGAACTCTTCTACTGGGACAGTAATTTGTTCTTTTTGACCATATTTACGATAAGTGACAGTCTTATTATCTCTTTCATTATCTCCAATAACGATCGTGTATGGAATTTTACGAACTTGAGTATTTCTTAATCGATAACCAAGTTTTTCATTAGCGTCATCAATTTCACTTCTAATTCCATTATCTAACATTAACCTATAAAGCTCTTTAGTGTACTCTAAATGGAATTCGTTATTAACTGGTAATAATTCGACTTGAATTGGAGCGAGCCAAGTAGGGAAAGCACCAGCGAAATGCTCAATAATCATTCCGGTAAATCTTTCAATCGAGCCTAAGCACGCTCTATGGATCATAATTGGAGTTTTCTTTTCTCCATCTTTATCGATATAGAAACAATCAAATCTTCCTGGAAGATTCATATCTAATTGGACAGTGCCACATTGCCAGGTTCTTCCCATTGAATCTTTAAGCTTAAAGTCAAGCTTTGGACCATAGAAAGCGCCATCGCCTGGATTGATTTTAAATTCTCTTCCACTTCGTTTACATACGTCAGCAAGAATTGCCTCACTCTTATTCCAAATATTGATATCACCAATATAACCTTCTTCTGGTCTAGTTGATAATTCGATACGATAATCTAATCCAAAGACGGAATAAATCTCATCATATAACTTCAAGATTGAAGTAATTTCTTCTTCAATTTGGTCTTCTCTAACGAAAGTATGAGCATCGTCTTGAGTAAATGAACGGACACGGAATAAGCCGTTAAGAGCGCCACTAGCTTCATGACGATGGACTAAACCAAGTTCAGCATATCTTAGTGGTAATTCTTTATATGAATGTAATTCGTTTTTGTAAACGAGAATACTTCCTGGGCAGTTCATTGGTTTAATTGCGAAATCACGATCATCAATTTTGGTGGTGTACATGTTTTCTTG
>DEJH01000056.1 GCA_002353275.1 Caryophanales bacterium UBA2753
TACACTGCTAGAGTTCCTTATTCTTCATTTACAAAAGTTGGAAGAGTTAACAAGATGGAAGTTGAATTTGAGACCATTAATCCAGAATCTTATTGTAAATCTCAAATCTATATCCAAGGATTCCCATTTGCGATTTTCCCTGGCACTGGAAACAATAATGTTTTAAATATTGCTCCTATCATGGAAAAGAGCAATCCTGATCCAGTTACTGGAAAAATAACAGTTTATTTAGATAGTGATATTGATATTTCTAAAGAAGGAGAAATTTTATTACAATGCTGGTGGTCTAGCGCGACTGATATTACTGTTAAGTCTATTACAATGTATACAGATAATATTGCTTCGCCTGATCCGGTTGAAAACTTACAAGCACATCCAGTTGATAGCGGTATGATTTTGACTTGGGGTTTAAGCCAATTTGCACAAAGTTATGATGTTTATAATGGAGATACATTAATTGGCAATGTAAAGGGCACATTTATGGAAGTTAAAGAGTTAACTAATGGTCAAGAATATACATTTAAAGTCGTAGCTAAAAATGCTTCTGGTAGTAGTGAGCCTGTTAGTGTTATAGCAACTCCAGTTGAAGGCGAAACTTATGATACATTTATTGAAGGACTTAATACCGAGTTAGAACAATTCATTGGTGATGAAAAAATGGCGACACTATTAACAACTTCATGCCAATATATGTCTAGCGCCAATAATGCTAGATTAGTTGAAAAAATTGAAGCTTTAAAAAATGGAGTAGATACTACCGTCTTATTCTGTGGAGGTTCTATCACTGTTGGTGAAAATCATACTGAATATGATGAGCACGGACATCAAAAAGGTTACGCTTATTGGACAAAAGAATGGTTAAAGAATAATTATGATCCTCAAAATAAATTAAGCTTTGTTAACGCTTCAATTAGTGGCACTGGCAGTGAAATTGGCATCGCTAGAGCTCAAAAAGATGTCATTGAACATAGTCCAGATATTGTCTTTATTGAATTTGCTGCTAATAATGGATCAACACTTTTTTATCGCCAAACATATGAATCATTGATTAGAAAGGTGATGTCCTTACCAAACGACCCTGCAATTGTATTGGTGTTTTCATGTACATCATATACTGGAAGTAGTGAGTCCTATATGAAAAAAATTGGTGACCATTATAATTTACCAATGTTTACATTTGATAAAGGGTTTAGAGCGATTACTGGAACTTTAGATAAAGATAGAACTGATCCAATCTTCCGTATGTTTACTGAAGATGCAACTCATCCAAATCAAGAAGGACACATCTTAATGTCCAAGGCATTATGTTATTTCTTAAGAAATGTCATTGAAGGACAAAAGGATGAAAAGAATGCATATCCAAGTACGCCAAGCATGACTGGATATGATAAATATGATTCTTTGGTTTCTGTTGATAACAAATCAGTTAACGGAGAAATCACTTCCTTAGGTAGTTTTGTGGCGAGTAACACCGCCACCCCATCAACAAGCAAACAAAGTGATGTTACTGCTTTCCAACAAGGATGGAAGAAAACTGATACCACAGTTAATGAACCAATGGTAATAGACGTTGAAGCAAAAAACTTTATTCTCATTTATGAAGCCGGCAATAATGATTTAGCCGGTGATCCGACTGGTAACATTGTTGTTACTTATATAAATAAAACAGATTCCAGTGATACAGGAACATTAATTTGGGATGTATCTAAAACATGTAAACAAAACGATGATTCTCATATGGAAGAAGTTACTGTAAGTGGAAGTGGCTGGCAAAATCCATGTGGTATTCTAATTTTTGACAAAGATAGTGTTAATAGTTATGAGGTAACAATTAAAATGGAAAACGCTACCGGTATTTGCACAATTATGGCGTTCGGTTATTCGAAATAAAATAAGGTCAAATATTTAGAATTAATCATCATAAAATGTGAAGAGATAATACTAAAATATTTATTCAAATAATTATTATTGAATAAGAAAAAAAGCGAGGGTTTATTACTTTGTCAATCTGTGAACATTATTATAATATTTATTTATTACGTCACGTGAGATATCTGGTTTGGAGGTTAAAACCATGAAAAAGAGTTCTTTTTTGAAGAAGGCGTTTAATTATTCTATATTTTTCTTTGCCAGTGCATGCTTAGCCACTGTAGCTTTAGTTGGAAATACAAATAAAGTTAATGTCGCAAAGGCTGACACAATTACAGACTTAACTGGGTGTACTTGGGTTGGAAATGATGCACCAAGTGCAGATGGATATTCGAAAACCTACACATATAACATTAACTTTACAAGCAATAGTGTCGTTTATTCTAAGTTAGAATTAAAAACGAATCACGTTCCACAAACATCAGTTTACTATGATAGTACCATGGTATACGGATCAATTAACTGGAATATGAAATGGGCGGACTCAGCCTACAAAACAATTATGTTCGATGCCACTGATGCCGGAACAGCAAAAAATAACGCAGATCTTATTGCTTGGTTAAATACTAATGGAACTTTAACTGCCCCTGTAGGACCTGCTGTTTCTGTTACTGGTGTTGATTTAAATTATTCTGAGTACTCTTTATCATTAAGTGGCAGTGTTCAACTTACTGCAACTGTATCTCCTGATAACGCTACTAATAAGGACGTAACTTGGTCTACTTCTGATTCAAGTGTTGCAACTGTTTCTAGTGAAGGTTTAGTGTCCGCTGTTGCAGAAGGAAATGCAACAATTACTGTTACCACTGATGATGGTAGTTTTACAGATACATGTTCTATTACGGTCACTAATTCTGGTGGTGATGATCCTGTTGATGAAAATTTTGGATTGATGACTAAAATTAGCATCGTTACAAATACATGGGGTTCTAATTTCTATAGCAGAACACTATGGCTTGATAATTTTTCATATGCCGATGGTTACAATCAAGATAGAAGGAACGAATTTGTATCAAATTATTATCAAAATTATGTAGAAAATTGGTCGAACGTTAGTACTACTAAGAGTTACCATTATTGGAATACTGGGGTTAATCTTTGTGCTGGTGGTGATACTTATCCATACGTATTTTATCTTCCTGCTTGGATTACTAACTGCACAATTTATGTTGAAGGAAACAATGTATGGAGTTCAGGACAGCACTCTATTAATATGGGAAATTTGAATTCAATTTCAAATTCCAATTCTGGAGTTGGTAAAACAGTGAATTTTAGCATTGCTGGCAATGAATCCGGTTCTGCTGCAATTGTGGATGAAACTTCATATTCAGACCAAATAACAATTAATAGATATTTCTTAAAATCTGATGGTTCAGTTAAAGCTCCTGACCAAGTTACATGTTATAAATATTATTTTGGTAATGTTAGTAAAGTCGCGGTTGATGGATATGCCACAAATAACAAATGGTATGTAGGTACCACATATGCTGCTTCTGATGAATACAGCACATCTAACATTCTTACATCCACTGAAACAATTAATCTTGTCTCTAAGTACGAGGTAGGTTCTAATGACTCCGCACTAGAAATTCGTTTCACGCGCCAAAATTGGGATGGTGCTACGTATATCCATACTTGGAATGAAGGAAGTTCCGGTACGACATGGCCTGGGTATTTAATGACATGGCTTTGGAATAATGAATATAGTCAAGCTGTTTTCTCTTGGTCGCCATCATTTGATGAACCGCTTTATGGAAATATTATTTTCAATTCCAATGACAACACGAAACAAACCTCAACATTGACTGCGCCATCCACTAGCAAATGGTATTATAACGATGGTTGGCATGATGTGCCTACCATGGATATTTATTTATACGATTATGATAATGTCTATAATGGAAATGTCGATTTGAGCCTTTCTAGATTTGGCACATCCTTTGCGGATCAATTTAAAGCCACACAAATGATTGATATTGCTACAAATGGTTTAATTTATAAAGCAACTATTAACAATAGATATGACCGTGTTATTTTCAGTAATAATGGCCAAGATGCAACTGATTATTTAACCACAACTGGCAATTACTGTTATGTTAAGGCTAATGATATCGAGGGAAAAAATACTTGGTGGGATAATATCAATTATGTGTTCGCCCATAATTTCTCTCAACATACAATGTTGATGGATGGAACCGTACCTACTGATGATCATAGTTCGACCCAATATTGTTCGAGTAGATATTCAGAAGCTAAAACTCATTTTAATGCGATTATGAATAGTGGTTATGGCACATATGTTCTTACTCAATTAAATAATAATTTCTCTGCGGCAATGGATAGATTCGCTTCTTGGGCCAGGGCTAATGGAGAATCAATTAACGCTTCTAATGGTGTAATCTCATCTTTAAAATGGATTAATATAACCTCAATTAGCAACAATAGTGGAATGATTGTTATTATAGTTTTATCAATATTCGCTATTGGAATTGCAAGCGCATATCTAGTGTACCGCAAAAAGAATTAATATAAGATTTCAATTAGTTTTAGACTATTTTGAGTTAAAAGAAGCCCTAAAGGCTTCTTTTTTACATAAACTGATTTCTTTTTCTTGAAAAGAATTATATATATCGGATAATATTATTGTAAAGGTAAGCGCTTACCTAGAAAGCGTTTATTTATAAAAATAGAAAAGCTCATAATGAAAGAGGTTATTATGAAAAACAAAATTCAAATTGTTTTAATTAGATTATCTTTTTTGTCTTGCTCTATATTGTTGGATTCGTTTATCAACTAGTAGCTAAATAAGACTTATGTGCTGAGAAAGTTGTTTTATTGAAAGTTTGAAATAGGGGAGAATTATGGCCTGTACAATTTACGACATAGCTAAAGAATGTAATTGTTCTACTACTACAGTTAGCAAGGTTCTTAACAATGTTGGCAAAATTTCTTCAGAAAAAAGAAAAGAAATATTGGAAACCGCTAATGCGTTAGGATATGTAAGATCTCAGTCTGCAGTATCTTTAGCTAGTTCAAATAAATCTTCACATCTTATTGGTGTGGTTCTTCATATTCGTGAGGATCGTTCCATTACCCATGAACTATTCTCTGAAATCATTAACTATTTAAGGATTGAAGTCGAAAAAGAAGGATATGATATTTGTTTTTTAAGAAACTTAACGAATAAAGACAAGCTTACTTATTCTCAATTAGTGCAATCAAGGGGGATTGACGGTATTGTGATTCTCTCTTTATCCACTGACACCAAAAAATTCTTGGAATTAATGGATGTTAAAACTCCAAAGGTTGCATTTGATTTATTTAATACAGATTATTTTGTTACATCTATGAATAAAGAAGGTGTAGCAGATATGGTGGATTATTTGGTTAGCATGGGTCACACTCGTATTTGTTATGTTAGACCTGGTTCTGGTGGCGTAGCAAAAAAGAGATTGGAAGGATTTCTTGAGGGATTATCAAGGAACAACATTCCTTATGATCCAAGAATGATTGTTGATGCTCCATATTATTCAAAAGGATCTGCAAAGGAAGCAACAGATAAAGCCCTAAATAGTGGAATTAATCCAACTGCTATCATGTATCCGGATGATTATACTGCAATAAGTGCAATCCCTTATTTAAGGAAATTAGGATTAAAAGTTCCTAATGATATTTCTATCACCGGATTTGATGGGGTAGAAGTATCAAAAGTGATGCGTCCAAGTTTAGTTACTGTTAGACAAGATACAAAAGAAATTGGCAAGTCTTGTGCAAAACTTTTGCTTGCTCAACTATCAAATAGAGAAGCTGAAAATAAGCGAATAATTGTACCAACGAAATTATTAAAAGGTGAATCGGTTAAAAAAATTAACTAGGAGGTCATATATGAGATTCAAAAAATTGATATTAGCCCCAGCGTTATTAGCAATGGGAATTGGGGCCCTGGTGGGTTGTGGTGGTTCCGCACCAGAAGCAGAATTCACGATTTGGACTTTCTCTAATGAAATGTCTAAACTCGTGAGAAAATATTATTCTGGGCACAATGTTAATGTTGTTTTAAAGCAACAAGGGGTTACTCAAGTTCAAACTGACTTCGAAGCTTATCGAAAAGCTGGAAAAACGCTTCCAGATATTTTGTGTTTAGAAGCAGCGGTTGTTGCTGATTATCGAGATAAAGAAGATAATGATAATCCACTTATGCCTTTAGAAGAAATCGCTGATTTGAGTGATATGTATAGTTACACTAAAGAAGTAGTCACTACACCAGATAATCATTTAATCGGTTTATCTTGGCAAGCTACACCTGGTGGATTCTTCTATCGTAGTGATATTGCTGAAAAAATAGGTATTACAACTGTTGAACAAATGGAGTCGACATATTTAAACTCTTGGGAAAACTTCATGAATTTAGCGGCGTTATGTAAGACAAATAAACTTATGGTTTTATCTAGTATAACAGACCCAATTAAAGCGTTTTTATCTGAAAGAAATAAACCTTGGGTTACTGGTAACATCTTAAATATGGAATCCTCGATGTTTGGTGGTGGAACAGAAGTATATAACTGTTTTGATGTTGTAAGAGCGTTGCAACAAAATAACTACACCAAAGGGACATCAGAACGTGATTCTTCTTATTGGAATGATATGAGAAGTAATAATGTATTAGGATTCTTCATGTCCTCTTGGGGTTTAAATTTCGATCTTATGCCTCATGCTACAACAACTGCTGGCAAGTGGAAAATGTGTAAAGCTCCTACCAATTATTTTAAAGGTGGAACTTGGTTAGCGGTTCCAAAAGGTGCACCACACGCTGAAGCAGCAAAAGAATTTATCAAGTATGTCACAACTGATAAAGAATTCTTAAAACAACGTTGTATCGAAACAGGTGACTTTATGAATAGTCTTACTGTTATGAACCAATTAAAAGATATGGATTTATCCAAATCCGAATTTGGTGTCTTCTTAGGCGGGCAAACTGATCATATTAAAAAATTATATGAAGTCGCTCAGTTAATTAACGGAAACTTAATTTCTCCTGCTGATGCAATTATTGATGGGGCTTTCCAAAGCGCCTGTGCAGATTTCGCTATGGCGGGATATACAGGTGCAGGAACTGAACCATATACTCCAGCTCAAATTGAAGAGGCTAGAAGTAGTTATAAATCTAATTTCATCGTCCAAGTTAAAAAATCATATTCAAATTTAATACCATCTGATTAAACAATGAACAAGATTAAGAGAGTCAAAAATCCAAACGAAAAATTGAATAAGTGGGCGTATTTATTTATCGCCCCATTTATTCTTACTTTCTTATTCTTTTCCTTATATCCAATGATAAGCTCCATTGCTTATTCATTCCAAAATGAAAACGAAACAGTTTATGAAAATTTCACTACTTTTTCTAACTATAAAGTGATTTTTGAGGATGTGAACTTTTGGCATTCTTTTATTGACACATTTATCATCTTTGCGATGAACTTTATTCCACAAATTATCGCGGCATTATTCTTTGCAGTTTTATTTACAAACAAAAGAATCAGAATGAAAGGAAAAGGATTCTTTAAATTTATTTATTTTCTTCCTAACATTCTAACCGCGGCTACAGTTGTTATTATCTTTAGATTGATGTTTATGAGAGGAGCCGCAATTTATGATGATGATATGCGACTTATCGGATATGAAGGTGGACCATTTTATAATTTGCTCCGTTTTTTAGGAATGGATATGTTAACCAATCCTTTATATGATACATGGGCTGTGAGAATGGTCATTGCCTTTATCTTGTTCTGGATGTGGTTTGGCAATTCCATGATTGTTTTTATTACTGGTATTAATGGTATTTCTGATGAAGTATTTGAGGCCGCTGATGTAGACGGGGCTTCTCCTTGGAGAGTGTTTTTTAGTATTACTCTTCCAATTTTAAAACCGATTATGCTTTATTCGCTTATTACTTCTATTATTGGTGGACTACAAATGTTTGATATCCCGTTCTTTATGAGAGGTCAGGCAATTGATCCTTCAGTTCCAGTATTTGGTGGTACATCATCTACAGATACAATCACTATTTATATCTTTGAAAAAATGAAATACGCTCCACATGATTATGGTATTGCTGGTGCAGCATCGGTTGTTTTGTTTGCATTCTCATTATCATTATCAGTAGCAATGTACTTCTTGCTATTTAAAGAAAAAAATTACGAAAAGAAGATATGGAGGAGGATGAAAAAATATGAACAAAGCTAACTCTATATCTCTTAGACTTCATAAAAGTAAATACACAGCTGGACAAATAATTGCAAAAATCATTTTGTATTTAATTTGTATTGCTGTAGCGGTTATGGTGATTCTTCCGATAATTTCACTAGTGATTTCGGTAACAAGAGCTTCAGAAGATATTGACGCTGGATTTAAATTTGAGATTGGAAGTCACTTTGGTGATAACTTAACTGGTCTAATTAATCATTTGCATGATCCAGATACCGGCGGGTATTCTATCGCAAGAGCATTCCTTAACTCTGTTATTATTTCTATTTCTAGTACTTCTTTGTGCATCTATTTCAGTGCGATGACTGCTTATGCTTGCCACGTCTATGATTTTAAAGGAAAGGCATTTTTTGAAAAATTCATTCTCTTTTTAATCATTATTCCTGGTCAATTAGGGGCTGTTGGTTTTTACACTATGGCGTTAAAACTTAATTGGATGGATACATATATTCCATTTATTTTCCCTGCTATTGCTTCTCCTTCTACTGTTTTCTTTATGAGGCAATATTTAAAACAAAATTTCTCTAGAGAATATGTTGACGCGGCTAGAATGGATGGAGCTAATGAATTTATAACATTCAATAGAATTTGTTTGCCGTTTATTAAATCAGCTTTGGCAACAATGGCGTTATTTGGCATTATTTCTAGTTGGAACAATTTTATGGGGCCTGTGACATTCTTATCTAAGCCTGAATTGTTCACCCTCCCTCAAATTGTGAGTTATATGACTAATGATGCCTTTATTGAAACTGGTCCATATTATATGGGTATTTTAATTACTGCTTTGCCAATGTTACTAATATATTTCTTCTTAAGCAAAGTAATTATGAAGGGTGTTTCAGCTGGAGGACTAAAATAATATGAGAAAAAAATTATTATCACTAATATTTGTGTCTTTTTTAGGTGTTTCTTGTTCAAAAGTAGCGGTAAGAAATAGTGATAGGCTATTAAAAGATGTCTATCAGGATTTCTTTACAATTGGAGCAGCTTTTAATAAAGGAAATATGCCTATTCCTATTGATGAGGACGATGAAGGAATCGTTTTTGAAGATGATGGATTATATAACCACTTTAATTCGATGACTTTAGAAAATGATATGAAATGGGATAAGCTTCATCCTGCAGAAAATGTATATGACTGGACAAAAGCAGATAAATATGTCGGATTTGCTAAAAGTCATAATATGGGTGTTAGGGGTCACGCTTTAGTGTGGTATCGCGCTCTTCCTGGTTATATGAGTCTAGGTGAAATCAATACAAAAGAAGAATTATTCTTACATGAAAAAAAGCATATTGAAGATGTAATCGAACATTTTAAAGATTCTGTCTATTGTTGGGATGTTGTCAATGAAGTTATTAGTGATAACGAAGATAAAGATATTACTGAAGAGAATACCTATCGTCATGACGATTTATGGTATGAATTATCTGGCAAAGAATATATCTTAAAAGCTTTCCAATATGCAGACGCAAAACTAGTAGAACTAGGAATTAGAGATAAAGTTAAACTTTATTATAACGATTATGACAACACTAAACCAATTAAGATGGCTAAAACTTTAAAGATGCTTAATTGGTTAAAAGAAGAAAATTGTCCAATTGATGGAATTGGCTTACAGTGTCATTACCATATGGGTAGTTTTGTTAAGGAAGAACTCGAAAGTGCGATTTATGAATATTCAAGTTTGGGCTTAGATGTTCAAATTACGGAATTTGACGTTGATATTTATGATGAAAGCCCAAATGTCACACCTGTTGATTCTTATGTTGATGGAGCGCCACAAAAAATATTAGACGCTCAAGCTACAATCTATAATCACGCGTTCAAAGTTTTTAGAAAATATAAAGACAAGATTAGCAATGTGACTTTTTGGGGAATTAGAGATAACAACACCTATATGAATGATCCAATTGAATTCTTTGGACACGCTGGTCCTAATTATCCATATATCTTTGATATTTTTGGTGAGAAAAAACCAGCTTTCTATGTGATAAGCGATTATGAGGATTAAGAATATGAAAAAGAGTAAATTGTTAATTTTTGGCATAATGTCACTTTTATTAGCATCTTGTGGAAATACTACTCCTCAAGGTAAAGCTTATGATCCTTATATAGATCGATATCAAGAAGGCGTAGTGGAAATTGAAAACACCTATAAAGGTGATAAAAAAGATTTTTATCTTCATGATTTTTATCCAAGCCACGCGGGCGGTGTGATTAAAGCAGAATTAGAAAATGATGAATATCATGTAACTTATAACAAATCGAGCGCGACTAATTACGCAAATATTAGCACTCCAGTCATCGGTAGATTTTCAGATTTTACTTATTTGAATATCCACGCAAAAGGTAACTTAGGTCAACCTCTATCAATTAGAGCGTTTTATGATGTGGAAGATAACTACCGAAGTAATGTATTTGGAGGAGACACATATATTTCTGTTGATGCTACTTATAAAACTTATTCTTTAAAAGTCAAAAAAACGTATCGAACTGTTATGGACTTGTTATATCAAGTAGCCATTTATCCAGAATTAGGGCAAGCCTCAGCAGGAGAATTCTATTTTGATAAAATATGGTTTTCAACTTCATTACCTGAAGGTTCTATTTGGGTGAATGATCAAGTTGATAGTGGTGGTTCTAGTATTATAGTTAATGGCTGGGAGACATTTACATGGACTAACTATAATTTATTCCAACTTTCTCAAGAAGAGACAGGGCTCAAATATGTTAAGGCTGGTGAATGGGCTAACGTTCAACATC
>DEJH01000025.1 GCA_002353275.1 Caryophanales bacterium UBA2753
GCTAATGTGGTTTTACCACTACTTTCAGGACCATAGATTTCAATGATTCTTCCTTTTGGATAACCACCGACACCTAAGGCTTCATCTAAAAGAAGTGAGCCAGAAGGAATGACATCAACGTCAACTGGAGGACGTTCTCCAAGACGCATAACAGCACCCTTACCAAAGTTTTTTTGGATTTGTTTCAGAACTTCGTCGAGTTCTTTTTCATTGAGTTCGTTTTCTTTTTTCATAAAAATACCCCTTCACTTTATATATAGGTGGATTTTTTAATTTTTTTTAAAATTTTCTGATAATAAATTTTCTAAAAGTTCATAAGCAATTTTAATTGCTTCTTTTTGAATATTTTTTCTGTCCCCTTTTAAATTATAGGCATGAACTTGGACAGTATCATAAAAAGCAATGCCGATGTAAATTTCTCCAACTGGCTTATTTTCCATCGCGCTTGGTCCAGCATTACCAGTAAAAGAAACACAGTAATCTACATTGAGTAAAGCTTTACCACGAGAAGCCATCATTAACGCAATTTCTTTAGAGACCACTCCATATTTATCAATGTCGTTATATGAAATTCCTAAGATACGATTTTTTTCTTCTGTGGCGTAAGTAATTAAACTTCCTTTAAAGAAATGTGAAGCACCACTAACAGAAGTAATATCACTAGCGAAAAGACCACCAGTAAAAGATTCTACCGAACCTAAGGTTCTTCCTTTTTCTCTAAAAAGTTGATTAATTTGTTCACTATTCATCTTTGACAAACACTTTTCTATTTTGAATGACGTAGATAATTCCACTAATTAAAGAAACTAAAGTTGCTAAATAAACTAAAAACATAGTTACTGTTAAATAAGGTGAAGTATTTTGTGGATACATATAGTGGAATGGGAAATCATTAAGTAAAACCGCACCAATAGCCACCATTTGTAAAACAGTTTTAAGTTTTCCAAAGATGTTAGCGGCAATCACTACTCCTTTTTGAGCAGCGATAAATCTTAAAGCGTCAACAACTGTATCTCTAGCAACCATAAGGATAACGCACCATACAGGGAAGAAAGCAGTTTGAACCCCTAATGTATAAGGAGCAAAAACGCTAGGCGCACATAAGAAAATAGTCATTGTGTTAACTAATAATTTATCGGCAACTGGATCTAAGAATTTACCTAAATCAGTGACTTGGTTATTTTTTCTAGCTAGCTTACCATCTAAATGGTCAGTGTAACTAGCAATCACAAAGAAACCGAATAAAACCAAGAAGACAATATTAAGTTTTGTATTTCCTAAAGCATCAACGTGAAAATGAGGAATCACTGATAAAACAAATAAAGCGATAATTAGTAACACTGTCGCGATGATTCTAGAGAATGTAATTTTTGTTGGTAAATTCATAATCAGTCTTCTTTCTTTTTAGCGAGTCTTCGATCCTATAAGCCATGTTTTGTCTAGGATGATAATTTATCTAGGATTGCTCCTACTTGAATCGATTCGTTTCTCTATCAAGTCTCCCCTACCAAATTTGGGTTTCTCACTTACGGGGTTTACCGCGTTCCACCTTATTCTTTCAAATAAGCTCCGTCACTGTGGCACTTTCAGGAATTTTACCATGGGTTGCCCTTTAGGTTAATTTCCGCCGTCACGTACTCCTACGTGCCTAGTGTTATTTCTTCCACTAGCGTAATCACTACAGCCATCACAGACTGTGTGAGCATGGACTTTCCTCTAGCAATTGCCAGCAATCATCCAGATCGAAGGTTTTTTATTTAATGTCTTCGGGATTGATTCCTAACTTGTCATGGATATACATTTCAAGTTTCCCGATTCTGAGGAGAAGTTCGTAATTATCTAGATGAATATCTTTGTGATCTTTTGAGATATACTTCCATTTATTACGTTCTTTTTCGAGTTCTTCCTTAATCGTTTCATTTTCTTCCTTTAGGACTTTGATTTGGTTAAGAAGAGCATCAACATCCACCGATGAATTTGATTTATTCTTCTCAAATTTTTCATAGTCTTCAATAATTTTATCTAAGACTTGATCAACCTCTAATGGGTTATATCCTTTAACTGCGACAGAAAACTCTTTATTAAGTAATTCCTCTTTTGTATAGTTTGTTTTCTTCTCCATACCCGTATATTATGCCTTATATCAAATTATTTTTCTATGAAAAATTAGAGAATATATCATATTATATTTTTATCACCACTGGTGTTTTTCTTGTAAATTATTTACAAGTTCATTAAACTAAACAAGGTAACAAGATGAAAAAAGTATTAAAAAAGTTAAAAAACCATCGTTATATTTGCTTCCTTGATTTTGAAGGAACTCAATTTTCTCATGAGATGATTGCATATGGGGCGGTACTTGCCACGATCGATAGACAAGGGAGAATTGTTAAAAGAAAACCTCCGATTAAAAGATACGTTAAAGCTAAAAATCCAATCGGAAAATATGTTGAAAATTTAACCGGAATTACAAGATTAGATTTAGATCGATTTGGAATGTCTTTTGCTAATGCGATGAAAGATTTAAAAAGATATTGTGGTATGGCGTTTAAAAACTGTACCTTTATGACTTTTGGTAACCATGATTTTAGAATTTTAAATCAATCAATTTCTTATAACTTAGATTCACCAAAACCAATTTATGAAGTAATTAGAAATAACTATGTTGATTTTCAAGCAATCATCACAGAATTCATCAAAGATGACAAGAATAATGTTTTATCTTTAACTCATAATCTTGAAGTATTCAAATTAGAGTTTGAAGGAGAGGCTCATGATCCTCAAAATGATGCGATCAATCTTTCTAGATTATATGACGCATTCATGAGAGAAGAGGAAGTTGTGTTATCTGAATTTAAGAAAACATTATCAAGAAGCACTTTCAATCCTTCTCCTATCGATAAGGCGATTAAGCAATTATTAAAAGGTTCTTCAATTACTCCTGAAGAATTCGAATCATATATCAAAGAATATCTTGAATAATATGAAATATCCTAATGGACAAGAATATAAACCACATTCCTCAAAAGTGAGAAATAGTCATAAGAGCAAAGCTGAAATCTCTTTAAGCAGCGCTAATCGAGGAATGGCTTTTGAACACGAAATTAATCTCTCAAATGATTATTATCGTGAACATGATATCTGTTTAATCACTAAAAGACCTACTCCAATTAATATTGTAAAAGTCGATTATTCAAAAGGAGCAAAAATCACTCACGCTTATTTTGAAGAACAATCCACTACCGACTATAACGGGGTATATAAATCTCGATACATTGATTTTGAAGCTAAAAGTACAAAAAACAGGACTTCTTTCCCGTTAAACAATATCACTAAGCATCAAATTGAACATTTGAAATTGGTAATTAAACATGGAGGAATCGCTTTCTTCATCATTAATTTCCAATCATTAAATAAGGTATATTTGTTAGACGCTAGTTATGTGATTTCCTTTTTTGAAAAGGGAGAAAGAAAATCAATCCCTTTGGAGTGTTTCGTTAATGAAGGGATTGAAATTAATCAAGGCTATAATCCTAGAATCGATTATATTAAAGCAATCGAAGAAAAATATTTCTAATATTTGCAGATATCTCTAAGCTTACATTCATCACATTTTGGTGATTTAGCAGTGCAGAAATATCTTCCAAAATGAATTAACTGATGGTGAGTCTTAATCCAAGAAGATTCGGGAATCAGTTTTTTTAATTTTCTTTCAATGTCGATCGGTTCATCTTTCTTATTAGCGATGCCAAGTCGATTAGTGATTCTAATGATGTGAGTGTCGACAGGAAGATCAGGAATCTTAAAAATTTCGATTCTAATTACCCCTGCAGATTTATTACCAATGCCAGGTAATTTTTGTAGTTCACTTTTATCACTAGGAAGCTTACTAGAAAAGTCAGAAATTAAAATCGAGGCCATTTCTTTAATGTTTTTCGCCTTATTTTTATATAATCCAAGTGATTTAATACATTCTTCAATATCTTCAATTTTTGCGTTATTAAGGCTTTCAAGCGTTGGGCATTTTTTAAAGAGAATTTGAGTGACTTTATTAACAGCTTTATCAGTCGTTTGAGCACTTAGCATCACGGCGATAGCAAGTTCAT
>DEJH01000092.1 GCA_002353275.1 Caryophanales bacterium UBA2753
GGATATGTCTTATTAACATACAAAAATAATTCCATTGATATCGCTAAAACCGATGGAAATATTATTAAGAATTATTACCCAAAAGGGTTAAGAAGAAAATATTAATTATTTAATTTTATTAAATCTGTAGTACTTATCACCAGATTCAATCATTCGTTTATGATCAAGAGGTTTAGCGATAAAGCTGACCTCTTTTTGAATCATTTTTTGCACCATTATAGCAACTTCATCAGTCGTCTTTCCTTCGTATTCATCAGGATAAATAGGCTTTAAATATTTCAGATAGGTAGGATATTTTTTATAACTGTGATGAGTGTTTAATAATCTAAAGGTTCCATAGCTCACAACCGGGACAAGAGGGACTTTTGCTTTCATCGCTGCTCTAAAGGTTCCACTATGAAATGGGAGAAGTAAATGCATTGGATCTTTATTTCTTGTTCCTTCTGGATAAATCGCCCAGTCGCATCTTTTGTTTTTTAAAGAATCTTCCACTTTCATCATCACTCTTAATTGTTGTTTTAGATTTTCTCGATCTAAAAATAAACCATCAATTCCAGTAAAAATTCTACCAACAATTGGCATTTTCTTAATTTCGATTTTCGCCACTAAAGAAAGAGGGCGTTCACTATCAGCAATTAATAATAATGGATCAGCCGCTCCTAAATGATTAATAAAATAGCAACATGTTTCATTAGGAACGTTTTCTTTTCCTTCCACTATTGTCTCAACTTTAAGAGCTTTATTCGCTTTTAAGATTAATTTACGTGTTTTAGCGTATCTTTTTTCTAATGGATATTTCTCTGGGTGCTTTGAATATTTAAAAACCCAGGCACAAATATCCCATAGTAGAGTAGGAAATATTAATAAGATTGCTCTAATTAAATGCCACATTTATTTCACCAATACTGCAATACTTAAGCTAGGAGAGATAAAGTTTTGACAGAAATAATCACCTTTAACAAAGCCACTAAAGGAGAAATATAATCGATAATAATCATCAAATTCATAAGAAAGATTTTTTTCGGTCGGATTAACAACAATAACCGCCTCATTAACATTATCTAAAAGAAATTTCTTGTTAGTGATTTTCACAATCAATAATCCATTTTCCAAATGGATTGCGTCCATATTTCCCTCAAGATCATTAATATTATTCACTTCAGAATAGCCAAGTTTTTTACGAAGAGAAATTAAGTCTTTAAGATAATCAACCATTTCTTCTCTTTCATCAACAAGCTTCCAGTCCATATCGTTAATATCACTTACGTTATAAGTGTTATCGAGTAATTCTTTAGATTGGCCGATTTCTTGACCCATATGAATAAATGGAACACCCATTGATAAAATGGTTAATGCATTAGCGAACTTTACCCGTTTAAGATTAGTTTCTTCATCTTCAGAAAAATAAGATAATTTGTCATATAAAGTTTGATTATCATGACATTCAACATAGTTGATTGATTGAGAGAAATTATCATATCGATTTGATAAAAGAGAGCCAAAAATCACATCATCAATCTCAAAATAATTGTTAATGTTTCCTAAAATATAGCCAGGGGAATGACGATCAAACGTTGAACCTTTAATCACATCTCTAAAACGGTCATTGAAGAAGCCAATTTCAGGGACGAGATGGGAATTATCAGTGCTGGTTTTTTCTTCCGCTTTAAGTTCAACTCCCATATTCCAACCTTCGCCATAAAGAAGAGCGTCAGGTTTAACTTCATTACGAATCTTAACAATTCTTTTACTAGTTTCAATATCGATTAATCCCATTAAATCAAATCTAAAACCATCGACATCAAACACTTCTAAGAAATAACGGATTGAATCACAAATGATTCTTCTCACCATTTTTCTTTCGCTCGCAACATCGTTTCCACAGCCAGAAGCATTGGCCATCTTCTTTCCGTTTCTACGGAAATAATAATATGGAATATTTTTTTGAAAATCAGTGGTTATATAATCAAATAAATGATTATATACAACATCCATTACTACTCGGATATCATTTTTATGTAATTCATTAACTAATGTCTTAAATTCAACAAGTCTAGCTAAAGCGTCTTCTGGATAAATGGAATAGCTTCCTTCTAAAGCAAAGAAAGAAATTGGATTATATCCCCAGTTATATTTACTCTTATCTAAATCATCGACATCATCAAAATCAATAACTGGTAAAAGTTGAATATGGGTGATACCAAGTTTTTTTAAATAATCGATTTTATTTAATAAGCCAAGATAAGTACCTTTTCTTTCGTTTTCTTCATCTTTTCCAGTGAAATCACGAATGTGTAATTCATAAATAATTGCATCACTAGCGTTTTTAATTTCGGTGTGTGGTTTGACTATACCCATTTTCTTAATGTCATCGATATCGATAACAACAGAGTGAACAGAATTTTCATCCACGGCTTTTCCATAAGGGTCAGTGATTACTTTTTGAATATTATTTTGATAGACAACAAAGTTATATTTTTTATTGAAGAGGTCACCTTTTACTGTGACTTTATATACACCTTTATCTTTTCTTACCATTGGAATTAAGACAAAATTATTTTCACCTTTTTCTAATTTAAGAAAAACTTTTTCACTTAACGGAGACCATAAACGGAATTTGGTTTCTTCTTTTGAATAAGAGAGACCAAGTTTATCTTCATAAGCATATAATTCATCGAATTCTTTAGTGGCGACGTAACGGTCTAACCTCACAAAAGCTTCCTCTTCTTCACTAGTTTTAAGTTTTAAAATATGACCGAGTTCAATTTTTTTGTTGGTAGAAAAAATAATTCGATGAACATCACCTTTAACAAAATCTTTCTCTTTAACAAGAGAAATCTTTTCATCATCATAAAGTAATGAGAAATTAATTTCATTAATGTTCTCAGAAATATAAGTAATCTCAATATGAGATGAGTCAAGTAGAAAAACATTCGATAATTGATTTTCCATATTTATCCAATTAATTCGTCACTAGTGACAATCGGAGTTCCATCGTCATAGCTATCGTGAACTAAAACTCGACAGCCTTTAGAAGTTCCGTCTTGACTAAGAGACACAATTCCTTCGTTTTGTAGACGTGTAAAGAATCGACCAGCGCGGTTAAAACCGACTGAACAATCTCTTTGTATTTTACTCATCGACACAAATTCTTGAGTCATGACCCATTCTTTGATCGATTGATATTTTCTTTCTTCTTCATCGTCGCTTTCTTTGATTACTTCTCCTGGGGCTAAAGCGTTAACGGCAGGTTCTTTTGAGTGATCAACTAAATCCACAAAATCAGGATGATATTGTGTTTCATAATGCTCTTTTAAATAGTTGACGATGTGCACAATTTCTTTATTTTGAATATAGCAACCTTGTAAACGAGTTGTAACGTTTTTCTCCACTAAAGGAGTTTGAACTAACATATCTCCTTTTCCTAATAAAGTTTCTGCTCCAGCTTCACCGATAATGATGATAGAGTCAGTATAACTCTTAGTTAAAAGAGCAACACTAGTAGGAATATTTCCTTTAATCACACCAGTGATGATGTTGGTGGATGGTCTTTGAGTGGCGATACACATATGAATACCAGCTGCTCTGGCTTTTTGGGCTAAAGAAACAACTGAATTAGATATTTCTTTACACTGTTCCACTAAATCAGCGTATTCATCAATGAACACTAAAATATATGGAAGGGTTTCAGTCTTCATCTCTTTGGCAAAATTATTATAGTCTTTGATATTACTGACTTCTGGATTTTCAGAGAAAATGTCATATCGACGATTCATCTCCACCACTAATTTTTGTAAACAAACTTTTGCTTTATCGGCTTCAGTAATAATTGGGCAAAGTAAATGAGGCATGTCTCGATATTTAGTCATTTCAACTTTTTTAGGATCGACTAAAACAATCTTTAAATCATCAGGAGACATTCTCATGATTAAAGTAGAAATAATAGAGGAAACAAAGATAGATTTACCACTTCCAGTGGTACCTGCTACTAAAATGTGTGGGAATTCATCAAAATCAGCATAGCGGACATTGCCAGATATGTCTTTACCAAAGCCCACTGCTAAAGGATGTTTTTTAACATCAGGAAGTGAAGAAATAATTTCTTTAAAACCGACTGTGGTAATTGTCGCATTAGGAACTTCAAATCCTGAATAAGATTGACCTAAAACAACTGGAGCAAATCTCGCTGAAATTCCTCCTAATCGACGAGACATATCTTGAACATATTTTTCAATCGATTTAGAAGAAACGTTTGGATCATATTCAATATTGAATCTAGTAACAGAAGGACCAATGTCATATCCGCAAACATGAGCCCCGATATGATAGTCAGTTAAAATTTTATTAATTGCTTCCACTCTTTCGTTAGCGACTTTTTCATTTAACTCTTGGGCTTCTTGAGTTTCGTAATTCATTAATAAATCAGTTGAAGGCGGAATCCAGACAACTCTTTCTTTCTTTTTAGGAGTTTCAACTGGAACTTCTTCTTTAACTGGCTCAGGCTTTATCTCTTCAATTGGAGCAAATTGAGGTTGAATTTTAACGAGCGATTCATCAATTTGATGAGAGATTTCTTCAACCTTTTCGCTAATTTTCTCTTCTTCTTTATCTTCGATAACTGGTCGAGATTCGACTAAATTAATCTCTTCTGGAACAATCTCTTCAACTTTCTCTTCTTCTACTTTTTGTGTGAATTGAGGTTGAGGATTATTTTGAATAGCAAATGGATCGCTATTAAAAGAAAGAGGGAGGAAATCAGAATATTCGTTTCCATTTTTAATATTATTTGAAGCAAAAGCTTCATCTAATGATATAGCGGTAGAAGAGAAGCCACTATTTTCATTAACAATTGGAGAGCGATCGCTTTCAAATCCAGGAGCGATTTCCGCTGGTTCTTTTTCTACTCTAGAAGTCTTGATAACTGGATTATTATCCACCACTTTTTCTTCTTTATGTTCACTCTTTTCCTTAGGGGCTTTGATTCCTTTTTTGCGTCTAATTATGACTGGAATAACAAATGAAAGGGTTGCTAATACAAATAAGGCAATGCCAATAAAAAGAACAATCGCATCATTTTTAATTAATCCACCAAAGGAAATACCAACTAAGCCATTGAGGTAATGAGAATCGGCACCAAATAAATTAATGATTGGTGAAGAATAATAACTTCCTAAATCGGAATGTAAATTATTAATTGCACTAGTTAAATCAAAATTAGCATAGCTATTGGCATAGCTTCTACCATTATTTGCCTTAATGAATCCATAACCAAAAATTACATTAATAGATAAGAACAAAAGAATGAGTCCAACAATAAAGAAAACAGGACGAATTTTTAATTTCTTTTGTTTGAATATTCGATATAAACCTAAAAATAAGAAAAAGGCGACAATGAAGTAATAGCTAGCACCGAAGAGATATACTAATGGGAACGCTAGTGTTCGTCCAACTTTCCCAACATTAATAATGAGGATTATAGAAAAAAGAACAACAAATAGTCCTTTGATAATATTTTCTACTCTAGGAGGTACTTTTTTAATCTCTTTTTCAGCCATACGTATATTATACGCACACGCAAGATTGAATTAAAGAAAAAAGCACCGAAGTGCTTTATTTTTCAATTAGGATAATAGGTTCGACCAAAGGTTCACGACCATTTTCTCTTCGAATAAACCATCTAATTCTTTCTTTGATCGTATTTTTAGCCATTTCCATGTCGATTCCTTTTTTTAAAGCAGCATTCACTTCTTCGACATAAATTTGAGTAATCGATTTAAGTAATGGTTCAGCTTCTTTAACAAAGACAAATCCTCTCATTTGACAATCTGGTCCAGCAATAATTCTTTTTTCACTTAATGAGACAGTTGACGCAATGACAACTGCTCCATCGACACCCATTTGTTGACGAGTTTCGATTAATTCATTGCTAATTTTTGTAACGCCTTTTCCATCAACAAGGATTGGACTAACATCAATTCCAGTAACTTCATTTGGGAGAAGAACTGGTCTTCTATTTTCTTCGAAAATAATTTGCATTCCGTTATCTAAAACAAAGACATTTAAATGATTAAGTCCGATTCCTAAAGATACGGCAATACGAGCGTTATCCATAATGTGAGTATAGTGACCTCTAACAGGGAAATAATATTGAGGTTTGAATAAATTTAAAACGAATCGTAAGTCGTCTTCTCTAGCATGCATAGCAGAGACTTCTTTATTTTTAAGCCACACCACTTCACATCCAGTTCGATACATCGAATCCATTGCTCTAGTGGTTAAGGTTTCAAAACTTGGACGAGGGACAGCGACATTCATGAAGATATCATCTTTATCAACTTTGATACGTTTATCAGCGTTACTTCCGGTTGATAAAGCATATATTTCTTTAAGAAGGTCATCATTTTGACCAACGATTAAGATGACGAGATTCTCTTTTTTTACTCTTAGTAAATCTTCGCGAGAAACGAAATCATCTTGAATGATTGACGCCGTTCCAGTAGCGGCGACGATTTGAGAGAGAATTGTACGGGTATAATCATCATAACAATATAATTTCTTGTTATATTTTCTCGCTAAGCGAATCACTTCTCTTAAGCGATACATGTTTTGCCAATAGCAAGAAACAAAAATTCTACGATCTAATTTGAAATATTTTTCGACTAAATCATTTATACGGTGACGAGGAGAACAATAACCTTTTTTATTAGCGGCTTTACTTTCTGCCATTAAAAGAAGAGTTTTCTCTTTTGCGAGTTCGCTAGTCATCGCTAAATCGAATTGATAATTTTTATCTTCGGTTGCGAAATTAATAATGAAATCACTAGTGAAAATAATATTTCCTAAGTTAGTAGAAATAGCGATTCCACTACTATTAGGAGCGTTATGACAAGTTTGGAAAAATCTGACACGATGATTATAAATCATCACATCATCACTTGGATTAACGATATGGAAGTCGTAATGAAGTTTGGTTTGTTCATTAATTGCTAGTTGCCCTTCCATAATAACCATAGTACTTTTTGAGCAATAAACAGGAGCAGGAGCGTATTTATAGAAATAACGAAGAGCACCCATACTTTCATCATGACCATGCGTCATAATATAGGCTCTAATACGATCCTTATTTCTAAATAAATAATCAAAGTTAGGTAATAAATAGTCTACTCCAGGAATAGTTTTATCAGGTAAAGATGTTCCAGCGTCAATTACGAAAAGATCATCATTGATTTCAACGATGTAACAATCGCGGCCATCTTCATCGAGTCCAGCCAAAGCAAATACTTTTATCTTTTCTGACATATTACTCCTTCACTATCAAAATTGACTATGAACAATTAGATAGTCTTATTTTAACAAATAAAAATGAAAATTTATAGGTCTATTTAATGTTTTTAGTAATTATGATGTCTGCACCAGTATTTAATACGTTTTTGATTGCAATATCTCCAATTTTAGTAGGAGCAGATACTCTTACTTTATCAATCTCATTCATCACATCAAAAATCATCCCTTTTGGAATAGAGGTACTGGTTTTAACCGAGACGACTGTATTCTCTCTATTTTTAACCCTCACAAACGAAGTAATCATTCTTTTAGGATTGGTTAATTCGTCTTTGGCGTATTGAGCACCTCTTGGGCAAGAATTACCAGTCACATTAAGTTCGTCATCAATAGTTAATCGACATCCACGAGGACAAACGATACAAGTTAATTCTTTCATTTATCTTTCCTCCAAAGACACTTCGATTTCACTAAGAGGTAAATCTTTTAATTTGTCTTTATTAATCTTAATCATCACCATCTCGCTTGGAATGAGAACAGGTTTAACAACTTTATGAATTAAAGCTTCTCCGCTTTTAAAATTCACAAATACATTTTTAATTGGTTTACGAACTCTAAATTTGAAGGTGATGTCATTATTTAAATCAGTCTCAATAAATTGAGGAATTACATAAGAAACACCATTACCTGGTTTAACTTCAATATGTTTAGATTTATTTGAGAGGCCTTTAATATAATTAGCAGCACCTCTACCAGCGTCTCTTCCTTCATCAGTAACAAAGTCGACAACATCATGAACGTGGAGACAGTTTCCACAAGCAAATAAACCAGGAATTGAAGTCATGAGTTGATCATTAACTTTTGCTCCACGAGTTGAACTCATTTCAGCGTGAAGTTTATCTAAAAGAGAAACATAAGGAACTAACCCAACGGAAAGAAGAAGCGTATCACATTCAAATTCCATCTCGGTTCCAGGGATAAATTTCAACTTATCATCAACGGCAGCAAGGACGACTTTTTCTACCCTACCACTCTTACCTTCAACTCTTAAAACAGAGCGGGATAAATATAGAGGGATATCATAGTCATTTAAACATTGAGCGATGTTACGATTAAGACCATTTGAATATGGCATTAATTCAGAGACACATAAAACTTTGGCTCCTTCTAATGTCATTCTTCTAGCCATGATTAATCCGATATCACCACTTCCAAGAATAACGATTCTCTTACCAACTAAAAAGCCATGAATATTTAAATATTTTTGAGCAGTTCCAGCGGTAATGATACCAGCACAACGATCTCCTGATAACTGAATTGCTCCTGGAGAACGTTCATAACATCCAGTAGCAAAAACAATTGCTTTTGCTTCGCAAACAACAACTCCATCAGTTGGATTAGAATAAGTTACCACTTTATTTTCACTAACATCTAAGACTAAGGAATTGAGTTTATATTCAATTTTTAATTCTTCGACTTGATCAGCAAATCTCGATAAATATTCAGGTCCGGTTAATTCTTCTTTAAATTCAGTTAATCCAAAGCCATTATGGATACATTGATTTAAAATACCACCTAAAACATCATCTTTTTCTAAGATGAGGATATCATCAATTCCATTCTTTTTAGCTTCGATAGCCGCTGCCATACCAGCAGAGCCACCACCAATAATCACTAAATCACGCTTTTCCATTATTTCTTCACCTCGCTTTTGAGGATATTAGATTGTTCTTTGTCCCACTTTATTTCAGTTGGATTAACTCCATAATGTTTTGCCAAGGTTAAAGTGACAATTGGAGAGCAGAATCCGCCTTGGCATTTACCAAATCCAGCGCGGCATCTTCTTTTCACTCCTTTAACTGTGGTTGGTGGAACTGAACGAGATAACAAATCTTTAATTTCACCTAAAGAGACTTTTTCGCAGCTACAAACAATCTTTCCATATTCTGGATTTTCTTTAATCAAACGATTTCTTTCTTCTAAAGAAATTTCATTTAAACGATTATATCGTTTCACTCTTGGATTAAAGGAAGCTTTTTCTTTTAATTCAAATAAATGAGAAATGTAATTTTCAAATGCATATTCCGCAATTGCAGGAGCGGAAACTAAACCAGGAGATTCAATACCTGCAACATTGATGAATCTCTTATTGGACTTACTAGGTTCAATAATGAAGTCATGTCTAGTAGAAGTTGGTCTAATACCAGAGAAGACACGGACCACTTGGTTAAATGGGATATTTGGAACGAGTTCAGTCGCTTGTCTACGGATTTCTCCTAAGGTTAAGCTATCAGTTCCAAAATCTTCAATATCATCAATTGGTTCACTACTAGGACCAACAATAAAGTTATTTGAGCTAGTTAAGCTTACAAGAACACCTTTTCCTTTTGCTGTTGGTAAAGGGAAAAGAGTGTGAGTAACAAAATCAGGTGAGAAATGATCTAAAACGAAATATTCACCTTTTCTTGGAATAAGTTTCCAATCGATATCTTCAACCATAGAAGCAATTTTGTCGCTATATAATCCACTAGCGTTAATCACGACTTTAGTTTGATATTCACCTTTATTAGTTTTAACAGTGAAATATTCACCATTATCTTTAATTGCGGTTACTTCTTCATTTAAATGAAGTTTAACTCCATTATCAACTGCGTTTTCTACACAGTGGACCACTAAATTAAATGGATCAATAACTCCAGCAGTAGGAGCAAATAGAGCACCTTTAACTTCTGGATTAACATTTGGTTCCATTTTCTTCACTTCTTCTGCGGATAAGATTTTAACAGGGACTCCGTTTTGTTCACTTCTCTTTTCTAATTCGTAAAGAGTTTTCATTTGTTCATCATTAATCGCGATAGTTAAAGATCCGCAACGATTAAAATGAAGATCAAGTTCATCGGCAATCTGATCAAACATTTTATTGCCACGAACATTAAGGAGCGCTTTTAAAGTTCCTGGGACAGGGTCATAACCGCTATGGACGATAGCACTATTTGCGTTACTTGTGACGTTACCAACATCGCTCTCCCTTTCTAGTAAGAGGACGTTTAATTCATAACGCGCTAATTTCCTTGCGATAAAAGCGCCAGTGACACCTGCGCCAACGATAATTACATCTAACATATACTTTTATTATAATAAAAACTCTCGAAAATTCGAGAGTTAATTATTGAAATTTTTATTTTCTAAATTTTCTTGGTCCTTTAATGGACTTATCTGGTTGAGAATGATGTTCAAGTCTTCTCTCTTCAGTTTCAAGAGGCTTTTCCATGAATTCTTTCGCTGAGACCTTAACTTTTCCGTGGTCATCAATTTCAATGACTTTAACTTTGAGCTTGTCACCAACTTTGACGACATCGCTAGCGCGAGAGACATATCCCCAGCCTAAGCGAGAAACGTGACATAATCCTTCAACATTACCAAATAATTTAACGAAGGCACCATAGTCTTCAACTCGAGTGACTTCACCGACGAATTCTTCGCCGACTTTTGCTTCTCTAACAATATCAAGAATGATTTGTTTGGCTTTGTTGATGACTTCTCTATCCATGTGATAAAGGGTGACTTGTCCGTTGTCTTCAATGTCAATTTTGACATTGTCACATTGGGCAATGATTTCATTAATCACTTTACCACCAGTACCAATGACATCTCTAATCTTATCGACGTCAATAAAGAATGTATCCATTTTTGGAGCGTATTTACCGACATCTTTACGAGGTTCACTAATCGCTTTTTTCATCACTTCACGAATCTTTGCTCTTGCTTCATGAGCTTGGGCTAAAGCTTCGCGTAAAACTTCTTTTGTGACACCTTTAATTTTGATATCCATTTGTAAAGCGGTAATACCTTTTTCAGTACCAGCGACTTTGAAGTCCATATCACCGAAGTGATCTTCTAAACCTTGAATATCAGTAAGGATGGTATAAGGATGTTTACCATCTAATGGTCCAGAGCTGATTAATCCCATGGCGATACCACTAACGATACCTTTAATTGGGACACCTGCAGCCATTAAGGACATACAGGAAGCACAGATAGAAGCTTGGGAAGAAGAACCGTTTGATTCAACAACTTCAGCGACTGTTCTAATGGTGTATGGGAATTCTTCAGCACTTGGGATAACGTAAGATAACGCTCTTTCTCCTAAAGCACCATGACCGATTTCTCTTCTTCCTGGAGAACCCATTCTTCCAACTTCACCAACTGAATATGGTGGGAAGTTATAATGATGCATCCAGTGACGTGTTTCTTCATCGGTTAAGTTATCGATGATTTGTTCATCGCTCTTAGCTCCTAAAGTGGTTACTGAGATAACTTGAGTTTGTCCACGGGTGAACATAGCAGAACCATGAGTTCTTGGGAGTAAATCGACTTGAGCGTCCAAAGGACGAATTTCATCAACTTTACGTCCATCTGGTCTAATTTTCTCGTCAGTAATTAATCTTCTAACTTCTTTAGCGACTAATTTTTCTAAGGTTTCTTTAACCATGTGGACCGCTTTTTGATGGGTCTTTTCATCTTCGTATTTACGGTTATCGTAATCGTCGATAATCTCGTTTTCAATCGCGTCAATCGCGTCTTGTCTTTCAAGTTTATCAAAGATGGAAATTGCTTTAACTAAACGAGCCTCTGCTCTTTCGGTAACATCTTTTTCAATGACTGGATCACAGACATATAAGTCGATGTGACGTTTTTCTTTTCCAATTTCTTTAATGATTGATTCTTGCCAGACACATAATTTCTTAATTGCTTCATGACCGAACATTAAGGCGTCTAACATATCTTCTTCGCTGACTTGATCAGCACCAGCTTCAACCATGTTGATTGCTTCTTTTGTACCAGCAACCGCTAAATTGATATCAGATTTTGCTCTTTCTTCAACGGTTGGGTTGATAATGAATTTGCCATTAACTCTACCGACATAAACTCCAGCGATAGGACCGTCAAAAGGAATATCACTAATTCCAAGAGCTAAGCTTGAACCAAGCATTGCGGTCATTTCTGGGGTACAGTCTTGATCAACTGACATCACAGTATTAACAATTTGGACTTCATTACGGAATCCTTCAGAGAACATTGGTCTAATTGGACGATCAATTAATCTTGCAGTTAAGGTAGCGTGTTCTCCTGCTCTACCTTCTCTTCTTAAAAATGAACCTGGGATTTTACCAACGGCGTATTGTTTTTCTTCATATCCAACTGTGAGTGGGAAGAAATCGCCTTCTTTTGGTAAATCAGAGGCACATGCGGTGGAAAGAACGACTGTTTCATTTAATCTTACTAAGACAGCGCCATCAGCTTGTTTAGCGATTTCGCCGGCTTCAACAACGAACTTCTTTCCTTCGAATTCTAATTCGAATACTTTTTTCATCTCTTTTTTCTTCTTTCTAAATAACATACGCTAACTATGTTACCACACAGAATATAAAATAAAAAGAACCAAATTAATTTGATTCTTTTTTCTTTTTTTTATCCTCGATTATTTTCTTAATCCGAGAGAGACGATGAGCTTTAAGTAAGCTTCTCTATCTGTTCTAGCAAGATAATCAAGTAAGCTTCTACGTTGACCAACGAGAATCATTAAGCCTCTTTTGCTAGCGGCGTCTTTGTGATTCTTCTTTAAGTGTTCGGTTAACGCTTTAATTTGTTCGGTAAGAAGAGCAACTTGAACTTCAATAGAGCCAGTGTCTTTTTCGTTCTTACCATAAGCCTTGACGATTTCTGCTTTTCTTTCTTTTGAAAGTGCCATCGTTAAGTTTCCTCCTTCTTTTCTTTCTTAACTTAAGCCCGGGAGTTTCGTTGAGGATTCGAAAGTCCTAGAGATAAGTCGCTGTGATATATATTAGGATAAAATATATTTTATTTCAAATTATTTTTTGCGGTTTCTAAATCTTTTTCTAATTGATCCTTTAATCCATCTAAAGAGGCAAATTTATATATATCTCTAATATAGTCGACAAATTGAACATCAATCTCTTTCCCATAGAGGTTTCCTTTATATGAAAGAAGATGAACTTCGATGATTGGTTCTTTTAATTCTTGAATCGTTGGGTGTGTGCTTACGGATATAATTGCCTTATATTTACTAGAAAGATATTTAACGTAACCTATATAAACACCTATTTTAGGAAGAACATAAGGATAAGAGAGCTCTAAATTCGCGGTAGGAAATCCGATTTTTTCTCCATTATGTTTACCTTCAATTACTAACCCACTTATTTGATATGGTCTAGAGAGATATTCATTTGCTTTTTTCATTTCACCACTAGAGATTAACTCTCTTATATATCGAGATGAAATTTTTTGGCCATCTCTTTTTAATAGAGTAGTTACATCAACATCAAAATATTCTTTTAAAGTATTAATATCCCCTAAGGCGTCTTTTCCAAAATGATAATCTTCACCCACAAAGATTTTCTTTGGATTGATCTTTTTTAAAATCTTATTAATAAATTCATCTTTATCTAAAGAAAGTAAAATAGGCGTCGCTCTTAAAACGTAGAGATATTTAACTCCTAACCCTTTTAAAATAACAGACTTATCATATAAAGAAGTAATGTGAGAAAATTTCCCACCTTTGCCTAAGGCAAATCCTGGAGAAACATCAAAAGTCATCACTCCAGTTTCTCCTTCAGAAATTGCTTTATTAATCATCTTTTGATGACCGAGATGGATACCATCAAAAAATCCGAGAACTAAATTGAGATTAGGATTCTCATCTAGTGATATATTTTCAACATCAATTTCAATGATCTTCATTAAAATAAGCCTCGAGTAAACTCAAATTTACCTTCTTTATTTTTAGTGTATATAGCAATTTCATTGTCGCTAGAATCCACTACTAATATTCTATTATTTTTTGACTCAACTTCTAAATATCTATTTTTTCCGTTTTTAATATCATTAATTTTGTTTTCATTAAAAGAAGTCACATCCATTACTTTTAAGAGGACATCTTTAACCTTTTTTGGAGATACTTTGTCATTTAACACATCTTCTAAAGAGGAACATTCTTTAATTGAGAAAACATTAACACCAGTTCTCTCTAATTTATTTAAGTGACCAATTGAGCCGAGTTCTTTAGCGATATCGCTTCCTAACGTTCTGATATAAGTCCCACTACTCACTTTAAAATAGATAGTGATTTCATCATTTTCTTTATCATAAGAAATTAACTTATTTTCATAGACAGTGATGTCTCTAGCTTTACGATCAATTTCAATTCCTTGATGGGCTAATTCATATAATCTTTTCCCGTTAACATGAATCGCACTAGTCATTGGTGGTATTTGTTTAAGAGGGCCTTTAAACTTCTTTAAGACATTAATGATGTCTTCTTCACAATATTTTTTAGGTTTAATTTCTTTAATTACTTTACCAGTGTTATCTAAAGAGTCAGTTTCAACACCTAATTTAATGGTAGCGACATATTCTTTAATTGACTCATCTAAAAAGGTTAAGGCTTTTGTTGCTTTATTAATAGCGACGATTAATAGACCACTAGCAAAAGGATCAAGAGTACCTAAGTGGCCTACTTTTTTAGTATGAAATTTCTTTCCAATTTGATTACATACATTTCTTGAAGAAATTCCGATAGGTTTATCAATAAAAAATATTCCGTCCATAATAACAAAAGGAGATTATAAATCTCCTATTTTTTTAATAATTCTGCAATTCTTTCTTCTTTTTTATATCCTTCATCAAGGACAAAGCGAATTTCAGGAACTCGACGTGTGTCCATTTTCTTAGCAAGTTCTGTACGGATAAATCCTCTTGCTTTATTTAATACTTCAAGAGAAGGAGCAATATCTTCTTCTTTGAAGAAAGAGACATAAACAGTCGCATATGAGAAATCCTTTGAGACTCTCACTTCTGGAATAGAAACAAATCCAAGATGAGGGTCTTTGACTTGAAATTGAATGATTTCGGCGATGTTTTTGCGAATAATAGAGGCAATTCTTTCTTGCTTATTAGCCATTATTCGCCCTCCACCATTTCATATCCTTCAATGATATCGTTTTCTTTAATATCATTATAATTTTCAATTAAGATACCACATTCAAATCCAGATTTAACTTCCTTGACTTGGTCTTTTTCTCTTTGTAAAGAGGCAATCTTTCCAGTAAAGACCACCACACCATCACGAATGATTCTCAGTAATGAATTAGATTTAATTGAACCATCAACGACCATACAGCCAGCGATGGTACCAACTTTAGAAACTTTAAAGAGTTTACGAATCTCAGCTTGGCCAGTAACTTTTTCAACAAGTTCCTTTTTAAGCATACCTTTCATCGCTGCTTGAATTTCTTCAATTAAAGCATAGATGATGTTATGTAATCTAATTTCAACTTTTTCTTCTGCCGCTTTTGCTCTAGTTCTTGCATCTGGTCTGACGTTAAAACCATAAACAATCGCGTGAGAAGCACTGGCTAAAAGGATATCACCTTCGGTGATAGCTCCACTAGTAGCGCGGATAATATTAATTTTGACTTTGTCATTATTAAGTTTTTCTAAAGAAGATTTAACCGCTTCAGCTGAACCAGTTGAATCCGCTTTAACAATCACATTAATAGTTTGAACTTCTCCTTCTTTAGCCATAGCAAATAAGTCATCTAAAGAAGCAGCGCTACTCTTATTCTTTTCTTTAGCTTCTTTGAGTTGTTTTCTCTTTAAAGCAATCTCACGAGCTTCGCTCTCTTCAGCAAATGCCATAAAGTGATCGCCAGCTTCAGGAACTTCATCTAAACCGATAACTGAAACTGGGGTAGAAGGAGTAGCGACTTGAAGAACTTTCTTAAATTCATTAGTCATTCTACGAGCTTTACCATATGATGTACCGACAACAAGGTAATCTCCTTCTTTTAAAGTACCGTTTTGAATTAATAATGTCGCTTTTGGGCCTTCATTCTTATCAAGTTTAGCTTCAAGAACTGTACCTAAAGCGTATCTATCAGGATTGGCTTTAAGTTCGCTCATTTCACTAACGAGAAGAATCGCTTCAAGTAATCCTTCGATGTTTTCTTTCTTTTTAGCGGAGATTTCCACCATGATGTTTTCTCCACCATATTCTTCAGCAACAATTTCATGAGCCATGAGTTCATTTTTCACTCTTGATGGGTCAGCTCCTGGTTTATCAATTTTATTGATAGCCACAATAATTGGAACTCCCGCACTTTTAGCGTGATCAATCGCTTCAATTGTTTGAGGCATAACTCCATCATCGGCAGCGACGACTAAAACGACGATATCGGTGACAGAAGCACCTCTACTTCTCATCGCAGTAAAAGCTTCGTGACCTGGAGTGTCAATAAAGGTGATTTTTTGTCCTTTAACTTCTTTTTGATAAGCACCAATCTCTTGAGAGATACCACCAACTTCACCAGCGACAAGATTACTATTTCTAATCGCATCGATTAAAGTGGTCTTACCATGGTCAACGTGACCCATAATAGTCACCACTGGTGGACGTGGCTTAAGTTTAGAAGGGTCGTCATTAATGACGACATCTTCAAAATTTTCAGCAGCGACGATCTTTTTCTTTTCAAAATCGTAGCCAAATTCCAAACAGATTAATCCGATTAATTCATCATCAAGGATGGTGTTAATCGTAATCATTTTTCCTTGCATGAAAAGGAATTTGATAATATCACCAACAGGAATGTTAAGTGATTTAGATAATTCAGCAGTAGAAATTGCACCTGTGTAGACGAAAACACCGCCATTAACTTTTGTTCTGGTTTTATCAGCACTAACTTTTGTAGAAACGTTTGTCTCTCTTTCAAAGGTCTTCTTGTTGTTTTTTCCCATATCAATCCCTCTTTTCCTTCATTAACTCTTGAACTAGTTCAAGAAACACATCTTCTTTCACTTCGCATTTTAATGAACGAGAAAGAATAGACTTCTTATACGCTAATTCAATTGTTTTTAAATCTTTCTTGATGTAAATCCCTCTTCCCATCATCTTCTGCTCTTTATCGAAAAACGCTCCTAAAGGTGTTTTCACAATGCGAAACATCTCTTTCTTTAAGTGCTTTTCTCTACTAACAGCACACATTCGATAAATGGGTTTGGTTTTATTCATATTAATTTTATAAATTAATCCTCATCGTAATATTGATCATATTCATCATAATCAACATCATCTTCTTCGACTTCATCGACCTCATTTTCTTCTTCTTCGAGTTCTTTGAGTTCTTCTTCGGTGTAAATCGACATACGTGGTCCTTCAGTATGAGTGATACCACTTTCTTCTTTTTCTTCTTCAACTTTTTTCTTACGTTTATAGTTGTTAGATTTCTTTTGATTCTTAGAAGTATCTTCTAAGGATTTTTCAAGATCCTCAAGAGTGGTTGTAGTCTTAACGGTTGTAGTTTCAACTGGTTTTTCTTCCACCACTGGAGTTTCTTCTTTCTCTTCAACTTTAACTTCAACTTCTTCTTTAGTGACAGGTGCTTCACTTTCTTCTTTTTCAGCAACTTCTTCTAAAGCAGCGTCAAAGTCATTAGTTTCTTCTTCATAATTACGAGCTTGAGGAGCAACATATCCTTCTGGTAATCCTGGAAGAGATGTTTCTTGTTTATTTTGATATACAAGAGCTTCTCTTTGAGCTTCCATAATCTTCTTTGCTCTTTCTTCAAGATCAAGAGAATTGAGTTCTTCAAATGTCTTGAACACAAGTCCTTCTTCAAGAGCTTGGCTTTCAATCTTAATGTCAATGTTATAACCGGTTAATTTGACTGCTAGACGAGCGTTAACGCCTTTTCTACCAATTGCTAAAGATAAGGAGTCGTCTTTAACAACTACTGTTGCGGCTTTCTTTTCTTCGTCTAAAGCGATACCAACAACATGGGCTGGTTTAAGAGCTTCCATGATGTATAATCCAGCGTTTTCTTTATAAGTGATAATATCAATCTTTTCTTTAGAAGAGCCATTTCCAAGTTGAGAAACAACTTTTTGGATTCTGCTACCATTAGGACCAATACATGCGCCTGCTGGATCAACATTTAAATCATTAGAATAAACAGAAACCTTACTTCTTTCTCCAGCTTCTCTAGCAAGAGCTTTAATAATAATGGTTCCATCATATATATCGTGAATTTCTTCGGTCATTAACGCTTTTAAGAAACCTTCGGAAGCACGAGAAACAACGATGTGAGCACCTTTTGTACCGGTAGCGACATCATTAACAAATAATTTGATGTTTTCTCCAATAGCAAATCTTTCATCTTTAATCATTTCTTTTCTTGGAAGATAAACACTAGTACGACCAATATTGATGGTCGCTCCTCTTTCATCATATTGTTCCACTCTTCCGGTGATTAAAGTGTTAATTTTGTCTTTAAATTGTTCGTGAAGAACTTCTTTTTCAGCTTCAGCAAATTTTTGTTTCATTAAATTCTTAATGGTAATAACCATTGCTTTGCGAAGTTCAGTAATATCTGCTGGGATTTTATAAACATCTCCAACTTTATATTTTCCTTTTGGATCGCTTTCTAAAGCGTCTTCGACACTGATTTCAAGAAGATCATCTTGAACATCTTCGACAACATTTTTGATTTGGAACATTTCAATCTTTCCGGCTTCAAGATCAATGTTCACTTCCACTAAAGCATCATCTCCACCTAAAGACTTCTTATAAGCTTTAGTCATGGATTCCTTTAATGCTTCGATAACGCGTTCTCTTGAAATACCTTTACTAATTTCAATTTGATCAAGAGCAGCGTTAATTTCACTTACGTTAATAGCCATAAATACACTCCTTAAAATTTAATTGCTAAACGAATTTTATATATATTACTAAGTAATATAACCACAGTTTTTACTCTTGTTTTAATTCTGTAAGTAAGAGTAATAGAATCTTCTTTAACCTCAGTTAGTTCTCCCTCAAAGATATTGTTTCCGTTAATCGCATTATTAACGTGAACGTTCACATATCTTCCTTCATAAGCTTTAAGGTTATCGACTTTAAGAGGTTTCTCCGCTCCAAGAGAAGAGACATCTAACATATATTTGTCTTCACTATCATCGATTTCATCTAAATAAGTGGATAAATCTTGAGAAAGTTTAACGATAGCGTCCATATCAATTGGTTCAACTCGATCAACGACAATCGATAATAAGACTTCGCCTTTTTCCACTTTGCGGTTAATTGAAACGAGTTCAAATCCTAGAGTCGGAATCTTTTCTTCAAGTAAATTTTTAATCTTAACTAAATCCATGATATCTCCCTTAAAAACAAAGAGTGGCTATCGGGCCACTCTTATTCAGAGCTAATTTACGTTTATTGCTAAACGCACATATAAATATATATTTAATATAAATAGATATCAAGAGGTTATTTATAAATATTTATCCGAGTGATATGACCACTCTTTTTGTTTTTGTTTAAAAATGGGTCGCGTACTTCGCCATTACTATCAATGATTTTAATCGCTTTTTCTCCATAACGGAGTCGGCAAAATTCTCTTAGATTGTTAAAGGAGAAAATCTTTCTTCCGAAAAAATCATATTCCTTAAATGGATAAATTACTTCTCTAGGAAAAGAAAGATGTTCTACGAACTTCTTTGGGTGTTCTTGAAAAGGAATGATCACAGTTTGAGAAACATAAGGGCTTTCTTGATATGTTTTCGCACATTTTTTTTCAAATTTACGGAGTTTCTTGCGGATTGTTTTTGGATTAATGTGTAAGAAAGCGTCTAAAAAGACATATAAAGGCATATATCTTTTAGAATATGCGATTAATTTTTGGTGTTCTTTTTTGTTTTGTGGCACTCCCATAAATAGGCAAATATCAACGAATAATCCTCTCTCTTTAGTATGATCAGGGAGAGTGAATCTGGTCTTCTCTTTAATATATGAATTTTTATATCTCACTTTGATATGAGGAATAAGGGGATTATATCTTGGATTAACTATTTCAGTATCAAAAGTAAATTCATCGCTTAAATCTTCTTTTAAAGCGTTCACAAATCTTGAATAATCAAAATAATCGATGATGATATCACCATCATCATCCCAAGGGATAAATCCCCCATAATTATATAGACCTAAAGCGCTGCCAAAAGATAAAGCGTAATTAATTTTATGTTTACGAGAGATGCGGTCAATTTCAAAAATAATTTTCTTGATCACATCGTGAACTTGAAAATTATCAACTTCTTCCTTAGCGTCATTATATCCAAGGATATATCTATTATTATCAACAATGAATTCCATTAATGGTGTGGATTAACGATAATCGCTCCATCAAGACAAACAACTTGAGTGGTTTTAGCTTTAAGTAACCAGTTACTTCCTCGAGCAATTTTCTTCCATTCTTCTTTTGTACCAGCGTAATTCACTCTTTCTAAAGAAGCACAGTTAAAGAAGCAATTAAAACCAATTGAAGTTAATCCGCGAGGTAGAGAAACGACTTTTAAATTTAAACAATTAGCAAAAGCACTATTACCGAGTTTAGTGATATTAGTAGGAATATTAGCGACCACTAAAGCTTGATTTTCAGCGTAGGCGTGTCCACCAATAGATTCGATTTCAGTTGGTAAAGTTGACGCTCCAGCGAATGTTACTTTAGTAACTTCATGGACTTTTTGAATATGTTCAACAGTTGGTCCATCATGAATTTCAATTTCAGTTTCTGGGATTGAATCTCTAAAGTTAACTGAATAAATAACAACGATGACAATAAAGAAGAACATAATCCCACCCATAATAAAGTATGGATTCCAAATGTTAAGCACCATGTTCTCGTTTTGGATGTTGCTATAAAGAGAACCAATAAATGGAATTAATAACGAAATTGAATAAAGAAGAGATAAAACAAATTCAACGACAACAAAAGCTTTAATAACACCTGAATGTTTAAGATAACCTTTAACAAGGTGAACAATAAATAAGACAAGAAGAACTAAAGAGCAGGCAAGCATCAAAATGATGAGAACTGCGTAAACGATCAAAAAATAAGGAACGACTCCAGAAAGAACTTTTCCTGTATATCCTTCACCACATAATGCAATTGTGAAAGGATTAGAACAAGTAATTTGAGCACCACTAGTTAATGACTTTAATAAATCAAAGACATCAATAAATAAATCAGAACCCTTAAAATCTCCTAAAGGAGCAAAAGGATGATCCTTAGAAGCGATATAGACATTAGGGAAGAAGAGATAGGCTAATGGAGAAGCAATCAAAAAGAAGGTGAAGAGAATATAAAAAATATTCGCAGCGCTGTGTGGGTGATTGACTTTCCAACCATTAACTTCATCAAGTTTTCTCAGCTTTTTGCTATTCATAGTCTTTTTAAATTATCACATAAGCGTAAAAAATTTTAAATTATTTTTTAAAACCGTGTTCATAGGCTTGCTCTAGTAACCTATCAGCAAGTTCACTATTTTGATTAACAGAAATCCCGTTTCGGTAATACAAAGATAAGTTATATAACGAACGTGGTTCATATTCTTTAGCGGCTTTTTCGTACTCAGCTCTTGCTAAATAGAAATCTTGTTTTGTTCCTAGTCCTTTAGCGTAACATAAGCCAAGATGATAAATGGAATCTAAATCTCCATTATCAGCGCCTTTTTTAAAACATTCAAACGCTTTGTTATATTCTTCTAAAGAATAATATAAAAGTGCAAGCTGATGGATTACTTTTATATCTCCTAATTCTTTGGCTTTATTAAGCAAATTAATTGCGATTTGTGCGTCTTTAGAAACCCCATCGCCATTGATATACATATTCGCTAATAATTTGATTGATGGGATATGATTATTTTCAATTCCGACAAAGAGATATTTTAAAGCAGAAATGTAATCCTTATTTTTAATATGATACAAAGAAAGTTGATAACCACTAACGTAATCTCCAAGTTCAAATCCTTTTTGATAATATTCAATTGCTTTATCAACATTTTTAATCGTTCCAATTCCTTTAAGATGAAATTCTGCTAGATAACGATAACCAACTCCACTAGGAAAATAAATAAACCATTGGGCGGTTAAAAAGGCTTTGGAATAATCGCCGTTTTCTTTATAAAAATCAATTAGAGAAATAGTCGCACTTATATTACCAGTGCTAGCGAGTTCTTGAAGATTTAATAATTTGATATTATCCATAGTAATATTTTACTATGGATATTTTAAGATAACAAGTTAATATTATAATAGTTCATCAAGCGTATAAATAGTTAGTTCACAACTATTACCATGCTCAAATAAACGGTCGACTAAAATCGGAGTGACTTTGGCGTTAAGTGCAGTATTCATATCATCAATCGCGTCACCGACATAACAGACGTTTTCTTTTCCAATATTTAAAATCTCTAACGCTTTATAAATTGGGTCAGGATTTGGTTTGTGTTTTTTAGTGGCTTCGTTACCAACGATTACTGAAAACATCTTCTCATCCATATTTAAGAAAGACAGGACTTCTCTAACGTGTTTACTACTATTACTAGTAACAATCCCTAATCTTTTTCCTTTTGAAAATAGAGTAGATAAAACCTCTTTCACTTCTTTATATGCTTTTGTCGCCTTTAAAACTTCAGGATCATCGAGCAAACGGATAATTTCTTCACCAAAGATTTTTTTACTTTCTTCATCTTCTGGTCCGTTTAATTCTTGATAGCCAACATATAAAGGACATCTCATAAGTCTAAGGGTATATCCATGAGGAACTTTAACTCCAACTTTTTGGTACGCTCCTTCAAAGACTTTCACTAATGATTCATATGAATCAACAAGAGTCCCATCAAAATCAAATAAATATGTATCAAATTCTTTCATCAAGGGAAATCTTAACCAAAAAAGAATAATAAATAAAGAAATTATTGATTATTATTTTCGAGATAACTAAGATATATGGGTTATGAAAATCAAAATTGCAACATTTGTCTATTGTTTAATCTGTAATATCCCGGTCTGTTTCTTCCTCTGTTTAGCTGCTTCAATTGTTGGAGCGAGTAACTTCGAAGCAGGAACATTAACCATCGTTTTTAAAGACATCAATTGGCTCAATATGTTATGGAATTTCTTGGTCGGATTTACAATCGCAATGATTATTGGAATGTTTGTTCCTCTTACTAAAATCGGCAGATGGTTCGCTGGCTTATTCCATGTTCGTAATGATACATATACTGGAAATATGCCTTATCGCTTACTCGCAACCTTAATCATTACAATAATCTATTACGTAGCAATCACCCCAACCTTAACACTATTTAACTATTTCGTATTACATATTTATAACACTCCAAATCAAGCCTTCTTCTCAATGTTACTTAACATTCCAATCATGTTACTAGTTGGCTTTGTCTCTTCATTAATAAATGATATTGGAGCCTATAAAGTCGCTCACTTGATTGATTCAGATTTCTAATCGAAAATTAAAAAATCCAGCATCGCTGGATTCTTTTTTATATTTTATATAAATTATCTATGACTTAAGATATGAATGCTCGTGGCTTTGGTTTCGTTTTCGAGTTTAGAAATGTATTCGTTCACTCTTTCTTCTCCGCTATCGAAAGCGGCTTGGAAAGTGCATTCCACTAATGTGTTAATTAATAACTATTTATTATTTATTTCTGGCGGAAATAGAGATTCGAATTCCTTAAACGAATTAGCTTTTTCCCATGTTGGCGTTCCACTTTTCCAAATAAGCGAATCTTTGCTTATTTTATTATTCGCTATCATTTCGATTATGCCTTCCTTCTCAAAAGGACCTGTTGGCTGATTATCTACCGCCAAATAATAGATAACCTTAGGAACTGGTGGTATCTCACCTGTGCTTAGGTTCATTGATTGATTAACAGTATTACTAAGATTCTTTGCCAAAGCTCCACCAACAGCTAATCCTGCCATTATTGTCATAGGATTAAATTCTGAATGGTGTTTTTCGCCACCACCTAGGTCAATACTTCCTGCGCCATTTTCGCCCATTTTCCCGATAGCTTCAGCACTAGCAACTCCAACTTCAGCTTGCTTCTCTGTTTGAAATGCACCGAGATTAGCTTGTTCAGTGCTCAAGTGTTGAGCGTATTGTTCTTCCTCTCGTTTGATTCGTAACCTTTCTTCGAAATCTACTGTTTCAGCCTCAATCTTTCTAGCTGTAATTCCTTTAGTAACTTTTGCTAATTCTTTATAATTTGTAGATTCTTTATCAATTTCAATCGTGTTAATGTCAAAACTGACAACATTAACATTAAATAATTCTTTTGCTTTCTCAATAATTATTGGCTCCACTTTTTCATTGATCAGGCCAATTTTACCTTCGATTGCCATCACCGAAATATTGTGTTCGGTTGGTGCATTGATAATGACTTCTTTAACATCGTGTTTTACTGATGAATCTATTTTTTCTTTTAATTGTTCTAAATCAAATGTACGTAACTGATGATTAGAAACAAAACCCTTATAATCTTCAATGTTAAACGTCATTGTTCCACGCACAGAAACTGGAACAACATAATCAGTGAATCTAGGATCAATTACATCAAAATATGGAATGCCAAACTTAATTTGGATGGATTTAGAAAGATTAATAAAGAACACTTCAGCTTGAAACGGAGTGTCTCCCTCATACCACATTCCTATAATTGATGATAGAACAGGGAAGTTCTTTGTTGTGATTTTTCCATCATATGGTCCAGGGATGAAATCTACCAATTCTTTTTCGCCTTTATAGAAAAACACCGCTACTTCACCTGGCTTAACTCTTAAGATAGAAGTTGTTCTAATTGCGGTTTCTCTTTTAAGACTACCTTCTTCATATTTATCCGGATGCCATTTCCAAATTAGATAGTCAGTACTATCACATCTAATAACGTCAGCAAATCCACCTTGATGCTGTTTTTTGAAAATACCCATAAACATTCCTCCTAATAATGATTATTTATAGTTGTTTCTTCTATATTCCGCTTCCAAGCGTTCTTTTCTAATTCTTTCTTCTAGTTGTTCTTTTCTTTTAATTTCCCTTTGTTTTTCCAATAATTCATCATTTTTTACTTCATCAACTATTTTCCAAATAGTTTCTGGGTTATCTACTTTACGACCAGCATCATATTTAGAAAATAATAGAGCACCAACGGTTAATGTGGCCAAAAATAAAACCGCAAACACACTCATTAAAGAAAAATATAGAGTTAGCGCAGGCGTTATTATTAATTCTTTAATTTGTTCTTCGGTTTCTGGATTAATAGTTATTTCATAATTAGAACAACTTAGGAAAAGAATGAAAAAAACAGAACTTAATATTAAAGATGGGAGAGACACCAAAAGAGATATTGTTGCCTTTTTCTTATTTTTTCTCGCTTCAGCTTTAATCTTTTCTCTTTCCTCTTTGTTTTTTCCAAAAAATAGAGTATTAAGCTGTTCAATGTCCGTTTCATCTTTTAACAAAGTTTTTCCTTTTTTATAACACTGATCCATCTTTGCTGCCCAAGCACCCAACTCAATAGAATTTCTTGAAGAGCTCGTCGAATAAAAATTAGAAGATGCTAAAACCATAAATTCAAGAATATCTTCTCTACTATTTGGTATAGGAAATGTTCTGATTAATAATTCCCTTGATTTTAAGTCGGTTGTAGCGGTAATTCTTTTCGAAAACTCTTTCACGCTTTCTGCTGCTTTTTTTCCTCTGAGCTCATACCCACATGAAGGACACACTATTGCATCAAATGCTAGGTATTCACCACAATGGGGACACTTAAAAACAGTACCTTCTTTATCTGAAAACTTATCAGTTTCATCTGTAGTGTTCTTAATTCTTGCACCACATCCATCACAGAACTTTGCGTCATCCGCTATTTTTTTGCCACAATTAGAACAATACATTAAATGTCAACTCCTTGATCCGCCGTTTTTACAAATGAAACGACATCTCCAATGTCACACTCTAAATATTCGCAAATACGAAGGAGAACAGACATTGCGACTTCTTCGTTTTTTCTTAATTTTGTCATAGTTCCTGTCGCAATTTTTAAATCGCACCTTAAACTAACAGGAGTCACGTTCTTCTCAATCAACAATATCCACAACTTTTTATAAGATATCTGCATGCTACTTTTCATATTTCAATTTTATAGAGAGAGAGAGAGAGATGCAAGCACTTATCGCGATAGAGTGCTATTTTCACAAGAAAAATTCTTAAGATGTTGCGATTTCGTAAAATATCAGTGATTCCAATTTGTTTTTACCTTTATACATCTCAAATTGTTGTCATATTAAAAGCGGAGCAAACGCCCCGCTTATGTGGTAATTAAGGTTTTATATTTTTTAATACAAATTATCTATGGCTTAAGATATGAATGCTCGTGGCTTTGGTTTCGTTTTCGAGTTTAGAAATGTATTCGTTCACTCTTTCTTCTCCACTATCGAAAGCGGCTTGGAAAGTGCATTCCACTAATGATTCTCCACCATCACTAATAAGTTCGGTAGATAAAGCGTGAATCGTGCAATCAAATTCTTTAGAAACAGAGAGAATCTTATTTAAGATTGGTTCACTAGCAGGAGCAGTCATAATAATTACTGGATTTTTTTTGCTAATTAAAACTTCAACTTTCTTAAAGACGATAAGAACAATAGCAATAACAAGTGTTCCAGCAGCAGCAAGGATAAAGTTAAATGAACCACAAGCAATACCAATCGCCATTACGATCCAAATCGTTCCAGCGGTGGTTAATCCTTTAATTCCACTATTGCGGTGAATAATCGCACCAGCTCCTAAGAAGCCGACACCGGTAATAATTTGAGCAGCTAAACGAGCGACATCTCTTTTTTCACCAAACATTGCAGGGAATCCATATATTGAGATAATCATGATGATACAAGAGCCAACACCGACTAATAAGTGAGTTCTTAAACCAGCACTTCTTCCTCTCCATTCTCTTTCCATACCAATGATTCCACAGAGAATTACTGATAAGACAATTGCGATCAATACGAGGAATAAGTTACCAACTGGCCAATTCACATTGTGTTTCGCATCATATATTTGCCAATTATTTAATAATTCGGCAAGGATTTGATCAACAGTAGTAACAGGCATAACTTCTATCTCCTTCCTAACTTTAAATTATACGCATTATTGAATATAAATTCAATGTAATAAATTTTCTACTTCATGTATAACATGAAAAAAGTTGTTTTGTCTTAAGATAGTTTTATTATAAAATTAATAGCAGAAAGGACTTACTCACATCGATAGTAAGGAAAATACAATAATGTCAACTGTTGAACAACTCCAAAAAGCTTACGAAGAATTCGTTTGCGAAAATGAAAAATTCGTTACAAAAGGAAACAAAGCCGCTGCCGGTAGAGCAAGAAAAGCTCTTATGGAACTTGCTAAATTAGCCAAAGTTCGTCGTGCTGAAATCCTTGAAGAAAAGAAATAAGTCTTTAAGAAAGCAAATTAACAAAATGAGTGATTCAGTCGCTCATTTTTTTATCTTTTCACATTTTTTATGTTATGCGATAATATTTTTAACTTTGAAATAGGAAAACGAATATGAAAAAAAGACTATTGATTTTAGGTGGCACTGGCTTTTTAGGTTACTATTCCACTATGGAAGCCTTAAAAAGAGGATATGAAGTCGGTTCCATCTCTTTAGATGACGTCAATTTAGAAGGTTGGTATCCAAAAGAAGTTGAAGTGAAATTTACTGACCTATTCGAAACACCAGAAGATGAATTAGTAGAGATGATGAAAGGGTATGATTATATGATCTACTCAGTTGGACCAGATGATCGAGAAACCCCTATTGCTCCTAGTTATGAATATTTCCACAGAAGATTAGTGGTTGAATGTGCGAAATGTTTCCGCGCTGCCGAAAGAGCGGGAATCAAAAAAGCAGTTTGCTTTAATTCATATTTTGCATATTTCGCTAGAAGAAACCCAGAACTTAAGCTCGCTGAAAAGCATCCATATATCCGTTGTCGAGTTGAACAAGCTAAGCTTTTAAATGAACAAAAGAAAAAGATGGAAGTTGTCGTTCTTGAATTCCCATATATTTTCGGAACGATGCCAGAAAGAATGCCAATTTGGAAAGAAGTGTTTTTAGATCGATACGCAAATGGTCATAAAGTAATCTTCTTCCCTAAAGGGAAAACCACAATGATTGCGGTCGAACATATCGCTGAAAGCGCTCTTGGTGCTCTTGAATATGGAAAAGATGGAGAAAGATATCCAGTCGGTGATGAAAATCAATCATTTGATTTCATGCTCAATACAATGACAGGAGCGGTCTTACCAAAACCAAGAAAAATTATTCACCCAGGAAAAATGTTATGTGCAATGGGTGGACAAATGGTCGCTAATAAAGAAAAGAAACAAGGCAAAGAACCAGGTTTAAATCTTAAACTCGTGATGAAAGAAATCATGAATAGCGATACAGTGAGCTGTGTTGAACCAGAAGTCCTTGATCGAGTTTGTGAAGAACTTCATATTTCTCGAGGTGGTTTAAAAGAAGCGATTGAAAAGACTATGCACCGCTGCTATCCTGACGGTACATTCAAATAAAGATAGGTTAATATCAAATAGCTCCCATAAATTATGGGAGTTTTTTATATTTTTTGAATTAATAATTCGATACAATATACGTATATGGGTGATTTGAATAGGGAATATATAGCAATTGATTTAAAGAGCTTTTATGCTTCTTTTGAATGTGTATATCGCGGACTTAATCCCTTAAAAACTAACCTTGTTGTCGCTGATACTTCTAGAACAGAAAAAACCATTTGTTTAGCGGTTTCTCCTTCTTTAAAAAAATATGGGATAGGAGGAAGGGCGAGACTTTTTGAAGTCATCCAGGCTGTAAAAAAGATTAACGCTGACCGATTAAAAAAGGCCCCTAATCACCGCTTTGTGGGAAAATCTTTTGATGAAGATGAATTAGAAAGAAACCCATCTTTAGAGCTTGATTATATTGCTGCTACCCCACAAATGAGTAAATATATCGAAATCAGCACCAAAATATATCAAATCTATTTGAAATATTTCTCTAGCAAAGACATCCACGTTTATTCAATCGATGAAATGTTTGCGGATATTTCTTCATATAAGAAAGCATATAAAAAGAACGCAGAAGAGATTGTGACAATGGTCATCCTTGATGTATTAAAAGAAACAGGCATCACTGCGACTGGCGGAATAGGAGATAACCTATATTTAGCAAAAGTTGCCTTAGACATTATCGCAAAACACGCTAAAGAGAATAAATATGGGGTGAGAATTGGAAAACTCACAGAAATGAGTTATCGAGAACTTCTTTGGGAACATACTCCTCTTACTGATTTCTGGAGAGTCGGAGCGGGATTAACTAGAAGATTATATAAGCACGGGTTATATACGATGGGAGACATCGCTAGACAATCAATTATTGATGAGGATGTTTTATATAAAGAATTTGGAATTAACGCTGAATTATTAATCGATCACGCTTGGGGATATGAGCCTGTCACTATTAGTGACATTAAAAACTATAAACCAAAAAATAATTCTATATCAGTAGGACAAGTCCTTTCTAGAGCGTATGAATATGACGAATCAAAATTAATTGTCAAAGAAATGGCGGAATCTCTTTCCTTAGACCTAGTGAAAAAAGGATTATTAACCGATCAAATCGTTTTAGCGTTTGGTTATGATATCGCCGATGTAACTGATATGCTTAATTCTAATGAAATATCTTTAGATTGGTATTGGAGAAAAGTTCCTACAGGTGAACATGGCTCAATTAACCTATCTCATTTTACTTGTTCCACTACTTTAATTGAAAAGGCTGCAGTTCAATTATTTGAGAGATTAATTGATCGACGTTTTCATGTACGTCGCGTATTCATAGTTGCTTCTCATGTTATTAAAGAGGTAGATAAAGAAAAATATACATCCAAATATCAACAGCTTTCTTTATTCGCTAGCGAAGAGGATCTAATTGATAGAGAAAAGAAATTTAATGAGAATGAAAAAGAAGAAATGGAGCTTCAGAAGACGATTCTTTCAATCAAAGAGAAATATGGAAAAAATAGCATTCTTAAAGGAATGAATTTAGAAAAAGGAGGGACCACCAAGGAGAGAAACGCTCAAATCGGTGGCCATAAAGCATAATGGGACGATATTCTGACATTATTAATCTTCCTCATCACGTCAGCAAAAATCACCGTCAAATGTCAATATATGATCGAAGCGCTCAATTTGCTCCTTTTGCTGCGCTTACCGGATATGATGAATCAATAAATGAAGCGAGTAGATATGTTGATAAAAAAATTGAATTGGGAATAGATAAACAAGAAGAAATAAGAGAAAAACTTTCATATCTTTCTTCTCATATTAATGAAAAGAAAACAGTTTCAATAATCTATTTTTTGAAAGATAAGAAAAAAGATGGAGGAAGTTATATCAACTCTCATGGATTAGTGAGTAAGATTGACCAAGACAATCAACTATTAATAATTGATAAGGTCATTAAAATTCGTTTTTGTGATATAATCGACATATGCATTTAACTTGGAATAGCAATGAAAAAAGAAGAGTGATGACGTCAAATTTTATTTTGTTTGCCTTCATGATTTTTTCCGTTCTATATATGTTTTTAGCGCCAAAAAGTAATGATGCACTAGTTGCTAACACAATTGAAGCGCTTAAATTTTTCACCGTTGAAAGTAACATCTTTATTGGAATCGCTGCTCTTATATCCTTTATATATAATAAAAAGGACCTCAATCCTAAATGGGTCTCAATTTTAAAATATGTCTCAACTGGCACTGTTGCATTAACATTTTTCACAGTAATGGTCTATCTCGGACCACTTATTGGTTATATAAGTCTATTACAGGGAACGAATCTATTCATGCATTTAGTCACCCCAGTTTACGCAATATTCCATTGGCTAATTATCGAACCAAAAAGCAAAAATTTAAAATTCAAACATACCTTCCTAACAATTATACCAAGTACACTATATGGAATAGTCTATATGACTAACTTAGCTATTACTAAAGGCTATGGCACTACTGAAAACGATTGGTACGGCTTTGGAACGTTTGGTTTAGGAATTGGAATGATTGTCTTTTTAGTTATGTTAATAATGATGTATGGACTAGGAGTACTCCTCTATTTTGGTTACATCAAATGGTTCAACAAAAAAGCCGCTACTGAGTAGCGACTTCTTTTTATAAATGAAATTAATAGGCTTTAGCAAATAAGACGAGTTTCTTCGCTTTTTTGCCACACACTGGACACACCCCACTAACTTCCATCTGATTAAATGGGATACATCTAGCGGTTGCGTTTGTGAGTTCTTTAATTTTATCTTCACAAGCTCTATCTCCACACCACATGATTTTGGAATATCCGCCTTTATTTAAAGCGATATTAAGTTCATCCATGTCTTTGACATCGTTCACATGATTAGCGAGATATTTACAAGCTTTTTCATACATTTCAGAATGAATCACTTTAAGTAATTCTTTTCCTTTTTCGACCATTTCAGTCATTGGGACAAATTGTTTCACACCATCATTTCTTTTAGCGATCACTACTTGCCCTTTTTCAATGTCTCTTGGTCCAACTTCCACTCTTAGTGGAACACCTTTCATTTCATATTCAGAGAATTTCCATCCTGGTGATTTATCGCTATCATCAAGTTTTACTCTAAAGCCTGCTTCTTTAAATTTATTAGCGACTTCTCTAGCGGCAGGAATTACTCCTGGTTTATTAGCTGCTACTGGAATAACGACAACTTGAATCGGAGCGACATATGGAGGTAAAACTAAACCATTATCATCTCCATGTACCATGATTGTTGCACCAATTAATCGAGTAGAAACACCCCAACTAGTTTGATATGGGTTTTCTAATTTTCCTTCTCTTGATTGGAAAGTTATTCCAAATGCTTTAGCAAAACCATTACCGAAATAATGGGTTGTGCCACATTGAAGGGCTTTTCCATCAGGCATTAAAGCTTCAATTGAATAAGTTTCTAGAGCACCTGAAAATTTTTCTTTATCAGTTTTTCTTCCCTTGGAAAATGGAATTGCTAAGATATCTCTTCCTAAATCGTCATAGACTTCAAGCATTTTTAATGCTTCTGTACGAGCTTCTTCTTCACTTTCGTGCATCGTATGTCCTTCTTGCCAAAGGAATTCCGCTCCTCTTAAAAATGGGCGAGTGGTCTTTTCCCAACGCACCACAGAACACCACTGATTATATAATTTTGGTAAATCACGGTATGATTTAATGATTTTGGAATAATGGTCACAGAAAAGAACTTCACTTGTTGGTCTAATGATAAGTGGATCATCAATTCTTTCTTCTCCTCCAATATCTGCGATTAAACATTCTGGAGCAAATCCTTCAACGTGTTCTTTTTCTTTTTTGAATAAACTTTCAGGAATAACCATTGGCATATAGACATTTTCATGTCCAGTTTCTTTAAATCTCTTATCAAGATAAGATTGGATTTGTTCCCAAATTGCATAGCCATAAGGTCGATAAATAATAAAACCTTTAACGGATGAATAATCCATTAATTCGGCTTTTTTACAAACGTCAGTGTACCACTGAGCAAAATCATCTTCTTGTCGAGTGATTGACTCATTTTTAATTTGCTTATTTTCCATGAGGTAAATCTCCTATAAATATTTGTCCGCCATAAGGACAACTTTTTCCATTTTCTTTTTCTCAACTGGAAGTAGCATATCGTTACTAGCAGCGACAGCGTCACTAGAAATATAACTAATGCCACTTTTAATGATTAATTCCACTGCTTGCCATCCTTCTAAGTCAGTAGCGATAATTGGACGATTATATTTAAGAAGTGATTCCACAAGAGTGTATAACGATAATCTAATACGGTTATTGTGTTTCACTTCACCCATCATTGCACTACCTACCACAAAATAATGGAATAAGAAGTAGATTTTATCATCGAGTAATAAGTTCTTATCTTTTAAAGATAAGGCGATTTCAAATCCCCCATTACGTAAGCTAGTTAACTTACTAATTAATAAATCGGTGTTGTGTGAATTTTCATTCACTTCTTGTTCGTCAAAGACGAGCACAATGTTTGATTTATTGTAATTTGGAATTTGTGAAATTACATTTTGAATGTCATCAATATCAATCATTGAAACATTGAGGAATAATGAGACACTCTTATCAGGTCGTTCACTATTGAATTTAGTGATGACGTTTTTACTAACCATCGCGAATAAATCATGGTTTTTATTAATTCTAGAAGCGTATTTACTCATCTCTGAATATGAGGAGAAAGGAGAATCATACGCTTTAACATATTCGAAATATCCAATTAATTGACTGGTTTTCGCATTGATGATTGGACGATACAAATATCGTAATGAACCAGGTTCTAATAAATGTTCAATTTGTTCAGTGTATTTATTCATCTCGTTATTCACGGTCGCATTACGTTGATAGAAGATAACTTCACTTCCACTAGTTTGACCAGAAATACAAGCTTCTCTCGCTTTTTCTTCGATCGTGTCATAGTCTTGATAAAATTGACTATTTTCAACTACACCAATTGCAAAATTGATGTTTCCAGCAAAACCATTAACTTCATTTTGTTTTCTGATTGAACGAGCGATGGAATTGGCTAATTGGAGAGCGCTATCTCTATTAGAGATACGCATATCATATAAGAAGAGTTCACTATCACCATTATCTAAAATTTGACGAGGTGCTTTTTGGTTAGAAGCATATGGATAGATTGAATTTTTTAAATTCATCACCATATATCTTTCAATCTTATCGTTAGAGATCACTTTTTGAGCGGTGTAGAAGAAACGAATACAATACGTATAACCAGAAAGTGCTTTGAAGTTTTTAATCATTGAAGCAATTTGACTTCGTTTAACGATTCCAGTTGGAGTTCGATTATCATTCTTCTTCTTAACCGCGTTAAGTGGGGTGATATATTTAAGAACGTGACTTTCGAGATGAATTAAACCAACTTTAGGATTATATTCGAGCAATCTTAATAGAGAAAAATAGACTTTTTTAGAGTTATTTGCTAAAACATCAGCTTCTAAATATTCACCAGCGTTTTTTGGATCAACGCAGATTTGGAAAATCCAGTTTTTCACTCTTTCTGAATCATTTGGGTGAAAGGAGCTATAGAAAGAAAATAAATCATAGGAAATTTTATTTCCCATATCACTTTTGTTTAATTGAACAATCTTGTTCTTCTTTACATCAACAATATAAATACGAGTGGTTGTACTTTCATAATCGACTTGTTCAACGAATTTCTTATCGTTATGCAAGGAGATAAGATAGGCTCCAATAGTGACTAATAAAGTAACCCCTAAAACGATTAAGATAACGAAGAATATGAGAAATACTGAATCACTGAAATTGCCAAAATTCATAATCACAATTATAGAACAAAGTTATGAATCTTGCTATTCATAAATGAAAGGTATAGAAAATTTATTCATAAATACTATATAATTGTGGGGTTGGAGAAGTACCCAAGCGGCTGAAGGGGGCAGTTTCGAAAACTGCTAGGAGATGCAAGTCTCGCAAGGGTTCAAATCCCTTCTTCTCCGCCAAAAGAATATTGACACGCTATGCGTGTTTTTTTCATATAATTTCACTTTATTAAATAAAAGGATTACAATATCTAAGTTATTAGGAGGAGAAATATGTCAACTATCAAAACTGTTCCAATTACATTAATCACAGGTTATTTAGGAAGTGGAAAAACCACTTTAGTTAATCACATTTTAAGAAATAGCAAGAATCATAAAATGGCAGTCATTGTTAACGATTTAGGTGAAGTTAACATCGACGCTGAATTAATTTCTAAAGAGGGAGTTGTCTCTTCTAAAGATGAAAACCTCGTTTCTTTACAAAACGGATGCATTTGCTGCACCCTTAAAAAAGATTTAATTAACCAATTAGCGGATTTAGTTCAAAGTCAAAAATTTGATCACATCATCATTGAGGCTAGTGGAATTTGTGAACCAGTCCCTATCGCTCAAACTATTTCATTCATGGAAGAAGAATTCAATCGTCAAGGATTACCAAAATTCTATAAACTTGATGCGATTGTTTCCGTTACCGACGCTTTAAGACTTAGAGATGAATTTGGCTGTGGAGAAGTATTTAAAGACACAGTTAGAGGAGAAGAAGATTTGGAAAATCTTGTCATCCAACAAATCGAATTCTGTGACGTCATCGTCTTAAATAAAGTAAGTGACATTAGTAAAACAGAACTCGAAAGAGTGGAAAAAGTTATTAAAGCAATCCAGCCAAAAGCAAAAATCATCCATGCAGATTACTGCAAAGTTGATATCGACGAGATTGTCGACACCAATTTATTTGATTTTGAAAAAGCTTCAACTTCTGCTGCCTGGATCGGTGAATTTGAAAATTGGGATAATGAAATTGACGCTGATGAAGAGCATGAACATCATCACCATCATGATGACGATGATGACGAAGAAGAGGAAGAAGAACATGAACATCATCACCACCATCATCACGAACATGGAATGGACGAAAACGATGATGAAGGAACTGCAGATGAATATAATGTGAACACTTTCGTCTATTATCGTAGAAGACCATTCTCTAAAGAGAAATTCGTTAGCTGGGCAGAAAATAATCCACGTAACATTATTAGAAGTAAAGGAATTCTATATTTCACTGAAGATATTAAAAACGCTTATGTATATGAGCAAGTTGGTCATCAAAAGACACTTAACTTATCAGGAAAATGGTACTCAGAATCACTCACACAAAAACAGCTCAAACTTCTCATTAATGAAGATAAAAACTTCGCCCATGACTGGGACGAGAAATGGGGAGATAAATTAATCAAACTCGTCTTTATTGGTCAAAATTTAGATAAAGAAGGAATCAAAAAAGAGCTTGATAATATTTAATATCAAGCACAAATAAAAAAATAGTTTTGGAGAAAATTCCAGAACTATTTTTTTATACTACTTTATTCAATTGGTTTTATGAAGAAGTTACCGTAAGCTTGAACTAAGGAAGTAACTGTAATAAATGAGTGTGGGTCAATCTTTCTAACGAGACTAACAACTCTTTTTACTTCATTAGATGAGACGACCATATAAACAATTGTTTTATCAGCTTTAGAGTATCCACCTTTAGCATTAACAGTGGTTGTTGAGTGTGGGAAATTCGCGATTAATACTGAAGAAATGTCTGAAAAGGCCGTGATAATTTGAATTTGTACTTTCTTGTTTCTGATATTGATGAAGTCCACAACAATCATCACCACGAATAAATATAAGAATGAGAATAATAAATTCAAGAAGGCAACCTCGCGATAATTACCTTTATTTATCGCTAAAGTTAAGAAGTAATAAGTGACAAGGATGAGACTATTCAATAAAGTCGCATATTTACCTACACTTGTTGATTTTCTTAATGCAAAATAATAAGAGATAACATCGATTCCACCACAAGAGATTTCATTTCTAAAAGCGATAGAAGAGGCTAAGCCAATTGAGATAGCAGAGAATAAAACTCTAGCAACATGTTCTCCTTGTAAAGCAGCCGCCACCAAATGAGCAAGTTCTACTTGTTTGAATAATTGAATAAATAGTGAAGATAAACCAACATTAAGCAAAGTGAGAATAGAGAATCTTTTTCCGATTTTGAAGAATGAGAAAATTAAAATTGGGATATTAAGAGCAAAATACAAAATTGATTGCATCGTATAGATGTCAATATTGCCCCCGCATAAGCTCGTAATCATCCATATGACCTGTGAAATACCGCCCACACCCCCGGTTGTAATAGCAGAACCAGTAATAGAGGTATGATCAACAACTGCTGGGGAAATAAAACAATAAAACCCGAACGCATATAAAAGAGCGGTGATCGCCGCAATAAAAGCACCCTTAGTAAAAGTGAGTGAATTTCTCAAATTGATGTGATCGTATAAGTAATCGTTTATTTTGCGTTTAATTCGAGCAAATTTCTTCATAACAAATATCAAAATGTATTTTATACATCGCCACAAAAAATAACAACATTAAGATGAAAAAGATAGAATTTTAAATATTTAATTTCTTAAGAAATTAATTTTTTGATAATTTTCCTTATTATTTTATTGAAAATAATCATCATAAATGATAGTATTTACTTGCTATATGTCTATATAGGAGGCAGATTAACATGAAAGTATTAAGAGCAATTGGAGGATTCTTCGCCAAAATCGGACGTTGGATTGCGAATACTGCTTGGATTCAACCATTATTAATTGTTGGTGGTATCTTCGGTATTATCTTCTCAATCCCATACATTAAACAAGCGATTGATAACTCCAAAATCGACAACACCGATTATACATATGAGTGGTACCGTGATCCTTCACGTGCTTTAGACACTTCTGAAGGTGGAAGAGCAACCAAGTTATTTGAATATTTAAATAACAACCAATATCAAAACGTTAATACTGAATTCGGCAAAAAATTCTTTGTCTCCTTTATTAGAAAAGATTGTTCTAACTGCCAAGCCGATATCGCTGGATTCCAAGAATTATATAATAATCGTCCTAACGGATATGATGTTAAAGACTTTGTTCTTTACACCATTGTTGTTGATCAAACCGACGCTAATGGCGATTACCCAGCCAAAGAATTCTTCAAAAACAATGAAAATTTCATTGGTGTTATCAACTCATTAAACAAATTATTTGGTGAAGGCTCCGAAGGAGATTACATCTTATCTAAGAACATCCCAGATCAATTCAACACCATCAAATCAAATTTAGCGACTATCAACACAATTGATTATGATACTGATGATGCAAGTGGATTCTTAACTCCATTCACCTTCATGTATGACTACGAAAAATATGACAAAGAACCAATCGGTTTATATTCTACTGGTGTAACCGCTGTCTTCTTTGATTACACCGCTTTAATGTCAAATACTGATTACACTGATACCACTACTAACGTTGCTAAAGCTCAATTCTTAAGCGATTGTTGGAATTACGAAAAAGTGTTCTCACCAAACTACAAAGACTAATACATTTTATTAGAATAATAAAAAGACATTCACGCGAATGTCTTTTTTGATTATTTCATTCTCTTTATTACTGAAGGCGGAACTAAAGAAGAAACATCTACTCCACTACGATACATCTGCATGATTGAGCTAGAAGAGATAAACGATTTATCGCCTCTAGACATGAAGAATACCATATCAATATCTTTATTAACGAACTCATTAGCGCTAGCGAGTTGGAATTCATATTCGAAATCACTAACTGCTCTAAGTCCTCTAATTAAATGAGTGGCGCCAACTTTTTTTGCGTATTCAACAGTTAATCCATCATAATAATCAACAGTTACACCTTTAATATCTTTGGTGCTTTCTTTAATCATCTCCACTCTTTCTTTTGGAGAAAAATTAAATTTCTTATTCGGATTATTAGCGACTAGGACAATGATTTCATCAAAGACTTTGCTCGCTCTAATTAAGATATCTAAATGTCCGTTAGTAATCGGATCAAAACTTCCTGGATAAATTGCTTTTTTCATTTTATTGCTTCCTTAAGACGATTACGGTAATCTCTCCATAATGATACTCTTTAATGCTCACATTCCAAAGAGGATTAATTTCAATCTTCTTATTTGCCTCAATAGCGACTACACTCCCTATATTTATTAAATCATTATTAAATATATATTCTAAAGCTGGCTCATATAAATCACTTTCATAAGGTGGGTCAAGATAGATGATATCAAAATATCTTCCTTGATTTTTAAAACGATTAAGAGCCTCTATATCACTACATTTTAAGATTTCGGTTTGTGATTCAATTCCTAAAGAGGCAATATTTTTTCTTACATATGAAAGAGATTTTTCACTAATATCGACGAAGGTAGAATATTTTGCTCCTCGAGATAAAGCTTCTATTCCCATAGAACCACTTCCAGCATATAAATCTAAAAAAGATTTATCACTTATATCTCCTAAAGAAGAAAAGAAAGCTTCTCTAATTTTGTCTTTAGTTGGACGGATATTTTTATCATCTTCAGGATATAGGAGTTTACGATGACGATATATTCCTGCAATTACTCTCATCGGCATGTCTATTTATCTCCTAAAACAATATCATTTATTTGTAGATATAAATCTCTCACTTGGGAATAAATCTTAAGATATTTTTTCACTAATGGGTAGTTATTAAGTTTTTCTTTCGCTTCTTTTAAATTAACAAGGCTCTTTTTGGTGATTTCATTATCTTCACCATAGATTTTCTTGTTATTTAGATAAGCTTCTAATGCTTCATTTTTCTTATTAGAAAGTTGATAGACTTCGTAGCTATCATTAAGTTCTTTTTCTAATTCGTTTAAAGAAATCACTAAAGGATGATTATTTAATGAATCATGGATTTCTGAAGCGAGAAAATATAAACGGTCTTCCATCTAAAATATTATACAAGTTTGCAAAGCAAAAAGAAAACATATAAACTAATAACGGTATCTCATTAACAATATATGTAT
>DEJH01000088.1:0-8372 GCA_002353275.1 Caryophanales bacterium UBA2753
AATAACCTCGTTTATAGTGGTTCAAAAGATTGTGTTAAATTAACGATGGTTAACGGAAAAATCCTTTACCGTGATGGTCAATTCTTCGTCAACGAAGATGTTAAGGAAATATACAAAAAAGTTCAACTTTTAACAGATGAACTTTCAGTTATTAAGAAGTAAATTCAATAAATTTGAATCACTTAATAAGTCGTCTAGTTGCGACTTATTTTTTATTTCCATATCCTTTGTTAAGAAATAATATTTATTAATGATCTCATCAGTGATGGTTTTTGCTTTTAGATATCCGTTTTCACCAGCGTTACTCATCTGCTCTTCAAGTAAAGAGAAGAAACATCTCCTTAATAAAAGATAAAAACTACTCTCTAGCCAATAGAAATATTTATGACCTTTTTTCTCTAATGATTTTGCTTTTATCCATAAAGAAAGCCCATCAAATGGGTCGTGCCACAAATCAATGAAGGCATAATCAAAATCATTTTCTTTTTTCATATAATTAAAACCGTCATCATTAACGATTCTGATTTTTTCTTTATGTTCAAATTGAGGAAGAAGATATTTATTAAATAGTTCAATGATGGTTTTATCTTTTTCAATTACCACAATTTCTTTTACTTCGTCTTTTAAAGAAATCATGTATGGATAATAGCCTAACCCTAATCCATAAACGATAACTTTTCCATAAGCAGAATTAACCGCAAGTTGCATCGTTTCGATTTCATTAGGAGTTATACTCATCCAAGTGACTCCTTTATATTCTAAAGAGATGAATGGGAATTTCTCTTTAAAATAAGCAATGGAGTTGATTTCTTGATATTTTTCATCTCTTTTCATATCTAAAAGAGAGAATAACTCTAATGGTTCATAGTGGTCATATCTTAAAGAATAATCTTGATATTTCACATCGTTAATCTTGATATTTTTGTAATAAGGGTTATTGAGATATTTGTTGATATCAGCTTCGTCAATTATTTTAGCGATACACTCATTAAAGAGAATAACGTCATCTTCGTTATCTTCGTCTAAATCAAAATAATTGAATATCTTGTTAACTAATATCTCTCTAATTGGACGATTAAATTTATTAGATAATAGAGCTAATTCTTCGATATTAGCGATTTCTCTATTACCAACAATTTCAGAAAGCATATCGCCAATCGACATATTTAAATTATTGGTGTCCACCAATTCATTAATATAGTTAATCACTTCATTTTTATCACTTATTTTCATCACCAAAATTGTATATTAATGGTTGCCTTTTTCAAAATTATTTTTATAATTTTCTTATGGCGAGTAAAAAAGGGATTTGTCCATATTGTAATTATCGCGCTCCTATCGTGAGCCGTATTTTTCCTGTTAACGCGGAAGCAACAGTTTGTTATTGCCCTAACTGTATGAGAGAACTCGCTCCTAAAAAGGCGATTGAGAATTATAACAATATTGTCTCTCGTCTATTAGAAAAAGCAGATAAAACCCTTTTTGTGGCTTGTGACCCAGTTAAAGCGTACCGTCAATATGCTGATGTGTTAGAAGTTGAAGGAGATAATTACCGCGCTCTATTAGGAAGAATCCTTTGTTTAATTTATACCTCGAAAGTCAGAAAAGAATATTTGAGTGACGCTAATGAATTACTTGAAGGAATTTCTCATAAAGGAATTGATCAGACTAATAATTATGTTCAAGCTTTAAGAAGAATTGATTTTGCTTTAGAAGAATATGACACCGCTTTAACTAATCGTCTCATCTACAAAGAACATTTCTACGATGAAGATTGTATGAAGCTTTATTTAGCCCATCTATATGACATCATCGAATTTAAAAAAGATATTTTAGAAAAACTCAAATACATTAGAAAGAACTATACTACTCAGGACAATTCTGAACTAATTAAGACTTTAGAAGAAGATATTGAGAAAAAAGATCACTCACTCCATGGAGATAAATTCACTGTTGATGGAGTTGGTTATTCTTTTGTTAAAGTTAAAGGCGAAGAAGCAATCATTGAAAAGAACAATGAAATCAGTAACGCTAGATTTAATAAAAGACATTTAAAAACCTTAAAAGAAGGGGTCAAAGGTAAAAAGACAATTAAAGATGTTGTCTTTAAAGATTACACTCCAATTATTAAAATGAGAAATATCTCTATTCCGTTTTTAATTGTTCTTTTACTTGGCGCTTTTACTTGCGGTTTATTTGCTTATCTTCAATACGCAAATCAAATGAACTTTATTTTATTTTTAATTGCTGGATCAATTTGTTTTCTTGCTTCTTTGGTCCTCTTTATCTTCATCCTCATCTGGAGTAATGTTTTAAGAAAACGTAAGATGAGAATTGATCAATAGATTAAGTTATTTATCTTTAGATAAGTTAATAATTTATTTAATGCTTTGCCGCGATGAGAAACGCGGTTTTTTTCTTCTTGACCCATTTCAGCGTAGGTCTTATTTACTTCATCACAAATAAAGATTGGATCATAGCCAAACCCATCTCCAAAAGTCACTTCTTTAGCGATGTGACCTGGAATTCTTGCTTCAAATTTTAATGGTCTTTCTTCAACATTGAGTAAAACAATTGAGCAAACAAAATAAGCGGTCCTATCTTTTCCTTCAATTCTTTTAAAAATATCTTTAAAAGCTTCAGCGTGTCCTCCTAAAGAAGAAGCATATCTAGCGGTATATAAACCTGGTTCATTATTCATCGAGACAATTTCTAAACCAGTATCATCCGCGATAATCGGCATTTTACTTACTTTTTGTAGGGCTAAAGCTTTAATTAAGGCGTTTTCTTGATAGGTTTTACCATTTTCTTCAACTTCACCGATATCGATGTTTAAATCCTTCATCCCATACACTGTGATGTGATGAGGAGATAAGATTTGCCTAATTTCTTTTAATTTATGTGCGTTATTCGTCGCTACTAAGATTTCAAAATTCATTTGTTTTTCCTCTTTTTAGACATCACAATGTCAATGATAAATGAGATAAGAGCTAAAGAAATAAGAATTACACCAATCACTAAAATGTCATATTGACCCTTTCCCCATGGACCAATAGAAAAGAAGATGATTGAGATAATTCCTGCAATAATACATAAGATTGGTAATATAATCGGCCAAACCTTTTTAAAACTTTCTTTCATATCTGTTATTTATTATTGCTTAATAAGCAAATAGTTTCAATTCTTACTATTTTTCTTTATATTAATATTGTTATGAAAGTTTTAATCGTTGCCGCATTAGATAAAGAAATTAATATCCTCAATGATTTACTTAAAGCCAAGAAGAAAAAAGATTATTACTTTAAGAAAATGGGGAAGAGTGAAATATATATTTCGACTATTGGAGTTGGAACTATTAATGCTTTAACTAATACCCAATCTTTAATTGAAGAAATTAATCCTGATTTTGTGATTAATATTGGTACCGCTGGAAGCTTTGCTTTAGAAGTTGACGCTGGAGACATCGTTGTTTGTGATGAAGCTATTTATCATGGTGGCTATATTATGAACGATTCTCATAGTAGTGATTGGGAAACTCTTAAAGAGACTAATCTTTCAATTAAAGGCGATAAGAAACTATCTAAATTACTTGATAAAATCGATACCGGATGCGCTATTTATCACGGTAAAACTCTTTCTGGAGATTTTTTCACTAAAGATCTTAAGACCATAACTGCTTTAAAAGAAAAATATCATAACTTATGTGAAGACATGGAAACTCTTGCCATATATAAAGCATGTGAAATAAAGAAAATCCCTTGCGTCGCTTATCGAATCATTTCCAATAACGAAATCAAGGGAAGTAAATATGAAGATAATGTCTTATTTGTTAATAAGAAATTACAGGAAGTTATTTTTGATCTGCTAGAGCATTTAGACTAGCTTTATTATTTTTACGATATTTTCTCACTAATATCAGTGTTAATGTGTTCAAGATCATATTCATTGAAGCGGAACACAAGAATATTACCATCGCAATATTTCCAATTGATAACTGCAAAGAATACGCAGTGATACACATCACACAAGAAAGAATGTTACAAGCCCAAAATGGAATAGATATGGCTTGTGACTCTTTTAATTTGATCAATCTCACAATTTGGGGAACACGGCAAATAACACAGCATAAAGCGTCAATGCTTGATAGGATTAGAACGGTAATTTCAATAGTAGTCATAATTAAATTCTCTCTTTTTAAATATTCAATACTTATATATAAGAAAATGCAAATTATAGTGTTATTATTTTCTCTTCTTTTTAAGTGGTCATAATCTTTTAAAATCATCAAAAAACATTAAAATTAGTAAGAATATAAGAAAAGACCCAATAATGAGTATCAAGTCTGTTCATATCGTTTGGAACAGGTGACGGGAATCGAACCCGCATAACTGAAATACTCTTGATTTATTCAATGAAACATTGAATAAAAGTAAAATGAATGATATATTATTTATATAAAGGAGGAAACCTTATGGATAAGTATCAATTAGTTAAATTTGAAGATGAAGATTTTGTATTAAATGTTAGAACTGATGCTGATAATCAAACGGTGTGGTTAACACAAGACGAAATAGCTAAGTTATTTGGAAAAGCCAGAAACACAATTACCGAACATATTAATAACATTTTTAGTGATAAAGAGCTTGATGAAAATACTTCCGTCGGTTTTTCCGACATAAGGGTGCCAAATAGATCTCCTAAGTTATATAACTTAGATGTCATACTAGCTGTTGGATATCGTGTAAATTCTAAACGAGGAATTGTTTTTAGACGTTGGGCCTCAGGAGTATTGAAAGACTATTTAATTCAAGGCTACGCCGTTAATCAAAAAAGACTAGAAAACTTAGGTAAAACAATCGATATTCAAAATAGAATGCTTGCGTATTCTTTAAATATCGATAAAGAAGAATTAACTAAAGTTATTGATGAATACACAAGAGCATTAGACCTTCTTGATAGCTATGATCATCAAACACTAGTTAAGCCTAAAGGTAGTCAAAGCGATTATGTTATGACTTATCAAGAAGCTAGACAAATCATTGATTCTATGAAATTTAATGATATGTCTGACGTTTTTGGTGTTGAAAAAGAACAAGGAAAACTGAACGGTATTATCGCTCAAGTTTATCAAAATGTATTCGGTCAAGAATTATATCCATCCATAGAAGAAAAAGCCGCTCATTTGCTTTATTTCTTAGTTAAGGATCATCCTTTTGCGGACGGTTGTAAGCGTATCGCAGCAACCTTATTCATTAACTTCTTATATAAAAGTGGACATCTATATAGGAACAATAAACAAATCATCTCAAATGAAGCTTTAGTGGCCATAACCATATTGACTGCTGAAAGCAATCCAGATGAAATGGAAATCATCGTGAAGCTGATTACAAACCTGCTACAGTAAAAAAGAAACAGACCAGTTAGGTCTGTTTTTTACTACTTGGAGCAGGTGACGGGAATCGAACCCGCGTAATCAGCTTGGAAGGCTGATGCTCTACCATTAAACTACACCTGCATCTCAGCGAATGTTATTCTATAACAAACGCTTAAGAGTTTTCAATATTATTGTTTACAAAATGCAATAATTTGGTCTTTTCTTTGATATCCCATAGTGCGGTTAGCAACTTTACCTTCATGGAAATATAAAAGAGTAGGAATAGCTTGGACTTGATATTCCATCGCTAAATCTGGAGCTTCATCAGTATCGACTTTGACAATTTGAACCGGGAAGCCTTCTTTATCTAATTGTTCTAAAACTGGTGAAAGCATTTTGCATGGTCCACACCAGGTGGCGAAGAAATCGAGGAGAACATCTCCCTGGGATAATAATTCTTCTAATTCTTTTTTGGTTTCGATGTGTTTGATCATTTTTATAATCCTCCGTTAATTAAAATAAATATCGCAAATAGAATGATAATATGTGCTGGGTAATAGACATAGGCTCCAATCTGGAACCACTTTGCATTATATCCTCTTTTGCCGTTATATAGCAAAATGAATGCACCAGAAATTATTGAGAAGAGTTGAACCATCGCACTTTGTGTATTCACAAAAGCGGCTTTTGGCCAAATATAGATAAATAAATAATATAAGACTCCAACCACGATAAGCATTAGAGTTGAGATGATATTCACTAATAGACGATAATTACCAGTTAATATCCAACTCTCTTTGTCTAATTTAGTTTGTTCGTAAGTAATGGATATATATGTATCTGCGATATAGTAAGAGAGATAAAAAAGAATCGCTAAAATAATACCTACCCAGTCATATGTTAAAGTTAAAAATGCCGGGAACCAATATATATCAATAACAGTCGAATTTTCTAGTCCTTTAACAACAAATGATGTGATGGATAATCCTAGCGGTAGTAGGATAAGAAGTTTCTTCCAACCTTTCTGAGTTAAAGCGTAAACAGCAACCCCCGCTAAAAGTAGTTCTAAAAAGATATTTCCGCTTCTTAAAAATTGAGGAATAATTGGGAATTGTTTCCTTAAAGAAGAATATTCAATAACAATAAAGAAAATGGAAATAATTGCGGCTAATATTCCTAATCTCAAAAAATACCTCTTAATGTTTTTAGTGTGTATTACTCCCTCTACAATCATGAAGATAAATAATGGAAAAGAAAGTCGACCTAATAATCTAAAAACAGAGGCTAATTGAATTAAAGCCATATTAGCAGGATTACTCATCTCAATAATCAAACCTATATGATCAAGAGTCATCGTTAATATTGCGATGATTTTTAATATAAAAGAAGATAAAACAAGGGCTTTCTTCATGTTATTTATTATTTAAAATCGAGATTGTAACAATGATGACAGAGACTAAATTATTAGTCATATGCGCGGTAGTGGAACCAACAAATCCATATTTATGATATGCAAAAGTTAATAAGAAACCTGAAAACACATATACTGGTAAATTCACTAATTCATTAATGATGGTTTTTGAAGTAAAACCGAAATGAGCAAAAGCGAAAACTAAAGTAGAAAGGACAAACGCTAAGACTAAGTTATATTTTTTCACTAGCCCAAATAAACCAATTCGATAAGTTAGCTCTTCACAAATTGGTCCAAGAATCCCCATTACAATAATAGAAAAGGCTGGATAAAGAGTAATGATATTCCTTAAAGTTGTCTCGTTATCACTGACTTCATATGAATAAAATAGGTTAACAAAATTCGTGTATGCTGAAGTGATTCCAATAATCGCTAATCCGATAAGAAACCCATAGAAATAACTATGGAGTTTTTTAAGTTCAACCAAAACTCGAGGGAGATCGCCAATAAAAATCGCAATTAAGGCCACAAACAAAATGACATATGAAAGATTTTGGCCTAAGGCAATTTGATAATTTTGTGGGAGAGAAAAAAGGGTCAAAGTGATAAATAAACCAATAACAATAACTCCGATTGAGCCAACTAAAAAGAGATAGATTCTTTTCCAGAGAGGAAGCGGAATGAGCGTGCGTTCGCTCTTTAATAACGGTTCGCTTTGCTCAATTTTATTATCTTGATTATCGCTTTCGTTAAACATTTACTTTATTTTCCCTAGGAAAAATAATACACTAAAAACAAGGTTATTGATAGGATTAACTAGTTAATATGAGTGCTTATCGAGTTAAAGAAGAGGTAGTAGGATTTGTTGAAATTCTCAAATCAAAATTCACCGCTTTTGTTTTCCCAGCTACTGATATTAATGAATTTCAACTTCGTCTAGACCAAATTAGAAAAGCCAATCCAAAGGCAAAACACATTGTTTACGCTTATAAAATTGGAGTATCTTCTAAGTCCACTGATGATCGAGAACCAAAAGGAACGGCGGGTAGGCCTCTACTTGAACTCCTTAATAAGAAAAACCTTAGCGATACCGCGATTATTGTTGTCAGGTATTTTGGAGGAAGTGAATTAGGCGCTTCTCGTTTACTTAGGACTTATGTCGCTAGTGCGGTTATTGCTATCAATAAAGCTCAATTAATCGAAATTTAAGGAGAATATAAAAATGGCAGAATGTGATCATAACTGTGAAGGCTGTGAGCAAAACGGAAATTGCAGCTCGCAAATCCAAAAAGCAGTAATGAATGATAGAAGCCACGCTAAAAAAGTGGTGGCTGTTTTAAGTGGTAAAGGAGGAGTTGGAAAATCCTTTGTTACTTCTTATTTAGCAGTTTCCCTTCGTAGAAGAGGATATAAAGTTGGTATCTTAGACGCTGATGTTACTGGTCCAAGTATCCCAAAAGCTTTTGGCGTGGTTGACAAAGCTTATGGAGAAGATAATTTAATCTATCCAATTCCAACAAGAACTGGCATTAAAGTGATGAGTGCTAATTGCCTATTAGAAGATGAAAACGAACCAATTATTTGGAG
>DEJH01000088.1:8482-10682 GCA_002353275.1 Caryophanales bacterium UBA2753
ATCGTTACTTCACCTCAAGACCTCGTTTCAATGGTGGTCTCTAAAGCCATTAAGATGGCAAGAATGATGAACATCAACGTTTTAGGTGTTGTTGAAAATATGTCATATCTCTCTTGCCCAAAATGTAATGAAAAAATCCCAGTCTTTGGCGAATCTCATCTTGATGAATTTGCCTCTAAAATGGATTTCAAAGTCCTCGGCAAATTACCAATTGTCTCCGCTAACGCAACAAAAGTAGACAAAGGTCAAATTGAAGATATCGAATTAAAAGAATTTGAATCAATTACTGATGCTGTTATAAAAGAAGGTGACAAATAATGAGTGAACTTTCCTTAAGAAGAGAGAAATTATTTGCTTCTATCCCAGAAAATTCAGTGGTACTTCTTTTTTCTGGCATCTCAAAAATTGTCTCTGAAGATGAATATTACCCATTCGTCGCTAATAGAAATTTCTTCTATTTAACCGGTATCGAACAAGAAAATTCCACATTGATGTTAATAAAAACCCCAGGAGAACATAAGTCTTATCTTTTCCTTGATGAATATAATGAACTCAAAGAGAGATGGACTGGCAAAAGACTTACTTTTGAAAAAGCGAGCCAAATTTCCGATTTAGATAATATTTACTCTAATAACACATTTGAAGAAATGCTTTCTATGGCGTTAGCAAAAGAAAACAATATGTATGGACAAATTTCTAATTTGTTCATCGATTTATCAAACGAAATCAAAATCAAAGAAAATTGTTCCACTCAAATTTTTGCAAAAGAAATGGAAGAAAAATATCCTCATCTAAAAATTGAAAACATTTATTCTCATATTGTGGAACTACGTTTAGTTAAAAGCGATTTAGAAGTTCGTCAACTCGAAGAAGCGATTAATGCGACTAGTACTGGTATTAATGACCTTCTTTTAAACCTTAAAGCTGGAGTGGTTGAACACGAATTGAGTGATCGTTTTGAATATTATGGAAAAACTCATGGTAGAAGAAAGCTTTCTTTTGGAACAATAGTGGCTACTGGAAAAGATGCGACAATCTTACATCATCCAATTGCCCAACAAGAAGGAGTGATCAAAGATGGTGATCTTGTTTTATTTGATTTAGGGTATCAGTATAACGGATATTGCGCGGATATATCTCGTACTTTCCCAGTTAATGGAACATTTACTGATTTTCAAAGAAAAGTCTATGAAACAGTTTTAAACTGCAATAAAGCAGTCATCGATTATGTTAAACCTGGATTAACAATTCCTGAATTGCAAGAATACGCGATTTCTTTCTTTAAGAAAGAATGTAAACGTCTAGATTTAATTAAAGATGAAGAAGAAATTAGCAAACTTTATATTCATAATGTCTCCCATTTCTTAGGGTTAGACACTCATGATGTTGGAGATCGCAAACGTCCACTTGTCCCTGGAAATGTCATTACTGTTGAACCTGGCTTATATTTCGTTAACGAAGGAGTCGGAGTGAGAATTGAAGATGACGTTCTTGTGACTGAAACAGGAAGTAGATGTCTATCTAGAGGAATCAAAAAAGAAATTTCAGATATTGAAAAGATGTTAAAACATCGATAAAGGAATCATTATATGGAAAAATTTATTTTATCAATTGATCAAGGAACAACTTCCACTCGTGCTTTATTGATTAATAAGCAAGGAATGGTGGTCAATAAAACTCAAGAAGAAGTGTCTTGCTCTTTTCCTCACTCTGGTTGGGTAGAGACTGATGCTTTAAATATTTGGGTCAGTGTCATTAATGTCGCTAACGAATTATTAGTTAAACAAAACATTTCTTGGGATGATATTGATTCCATTGGAATCACTAACCAAAGAGAAACCTCGGTTATCTGGGATAAAAATACTGGGATGCCAATTTGTCCTGCAATTGTTTGGCAATCTCGACAAAGCGCCGAAATTTGTGATCGATATGAAGATAAAAAAGATTTTATCCATAAGAAAACTGGATTATTAATCAACCCATATTTCTCTGCTAGCAAAATTAAATTCATGCTCGAAAATGTTGAAGGAGCAAAAGAAAAAGCGAAAAAAGGTGAACTCCTTTTTGGGACAATCGATTCATGGATTATTTTCCGTATGACAAAAGGAAAAGTTCATGCGACTGATGTCAGTAACGCTAGTAGAACAATGTTATTAAATATCAAAACCCTTCAATGGGATAAAGAATTATGTGATTTATT
>DEJH01000071.1 GCA_002353275.1 Caryophanales bacterium UBA2753
ATTCTAAGGGATTTTCTTTTTATATATGTCATATTTAAAAACTGTAACTTTTAATGGGGACCTCAAAAAAACTACTCCCCATAGGATGTTACAGAACCATATGTTTTCATATCACTTTTCTTTTTATCTTATTAATTTGTTTACCGTAGTATACAAAAATGTAATTTTATGGTAATAGTTAAATGTATGATTTATTTAGCACATGATTATATAGAAACATACCAATATGTTTTAGCTTATATATTTAGAAATGCAATTAGCGCAAAATACATTACTCCTTATATTGAAAAGCAAATAGCGTATTCAGATACTTTTAGTGAATTTGAAAACTCTGATGTCACCAAAATTGCTTTTTCATCTTGCGATACAATTTATTCAAGTTTATTTGATGTAAATCCTTCTCTGAGCTCAAATGAATATGATATTTATGATTGGGTTGCGTATGCCTATATAACTTTATTTCTTAAAGAAAGGGCAACGTTTGAAGCACTATTTCGAATTTTAAGCATTGAAGAAATGTTGAAAAAATATAAGTTATATCATGAGATGGATATTAGACAGCTCGAAGATATATTTATCGAACGCACAAGATATTCATTATTAGATGTCATTATGAAATCAAAGAAAATATCGACAAAAGAGCTTTCAGAGAAAACAAAAATCCCTTTTTCCACACTTTCTGCATTAAGATATGGAAAAAGAGATATAAATAAAGTTGAGTTTAGGACAGTTATAAGAATTGCTAAGGCGCTAAATATTAAAGCCGAATCACTAAGTTACTTAGAACTAGAAACAAATTAATTTATTCGTTTTCTTGCGCTTTTTTAACATGAGCCTCCCACTTTTTACGTTCTGCGGTATTTAAGATTTTTTTACGCATACGGTAAGTGGTAGGAGTAATCTCCACTAATTCATCAGAGTTAATATAATCTAAACATGCCTCAAGAGATAACTTTCTTGGTGATTTTAATACGACAGTGTTGTCTTTATTTGAACTTCTAACGTTAGTGAGGTTTTTCTTTTGAGTAACATTAACTGCTAAATCGAAATCATAACGATGTTCACCAACAATCATTCCTTCATATACTTCGGTTCCAGGAAGAATGAACATTGTTCCTCTTTCTTCAGTGTGTTCAATCGCATAAGGAGTAGCTTGTCCTGCTTCAACAGAAACGAGAACTCCAATAATTCTTTCTCCAATCGAAGAAGCGGTAATAGGGCGATATTCTCTATATGTATGAGATAAAATACCATAACCTTTGGTTAAGGTCATGAAATTGGTCATATACCCTAATAAGCCTCTACTAGGGATGATGTATTTTAAAACAGTGACTGTTTCTTTAGCGTCCATATTGATGAGTTCACCATTACGTTCACCGATGGTGACCATGATATCTCCAACATATTCATTAGGAACATCGATTGTTAAATCTTCATATGGTTCACATTTCACCCCATCGATTTCTTTGATGATGACTTGTGGTTTGCTGACTTCGAGTTCGAATCCTTCTCTTCTCATATTTTCAATTAAAATTGAAAGGTGGAGTTCTCCTCTACCAGAGACAATCCAGCTTTCTGTATTAGGAATTCTACTTACTTTTAAAGCGACATCTCTTTGAGTTTCTCTAAATAATCTCTCTTCGATTTTTCTTGCGGTTAATAGTTTTCCATCTCTTCCTGATAATGGGGAAGAGTTAGTGCCGAAAGTCATTTGTAATGTAGGCTCATCTAATCTAATAAGTGGGAGAGGTTCTACGTGATTTGAAGCGCATATTGTTTCTCCAACGTTAATATCTGCTAAGCCTGCTACAGCGACAATATCTCCAGCGTGAGCTTCTTCAATTTCTAATCTTTTTAATCCTTGGAAACCAAATAGTTTAAGTACTCTAAAATTGTTAGTAGAACCATCTAAACGAGATACTGTAACATTATCGTTAACTTTGATTGTTCCTCTTTTAATAGTGCCAATTCCAATACGACCAACAAAGTCGTTATAGTCTAATAAAGCGACTTGAAGTTGAAGTGGTGAATCTTTATCCATATTTGGAGCAGGAATTTCGTCAATAATCGCTTGAAGGACTGCATCCATTCCACTAACTTGGGTAGATGGATCTGGGTCATTAGAAGAAGTTCCTTTTAAAGCAGAAGTATAGACGGTTTTGAATTCTAAGAATTCATCTGGAGCGCCTAATTCGATGAATAATGTTAATACTTCATCAAGAGTTTGCTCGATATTGATATTTGCTCTATCGACTTTATTAATAACAACGATTGGTTTTACATGAGCTTCAAGAGCCTTCTTTAAAACGAATCTAGTTTGAGGCATGGTTCCTTCAAAAGCGTCCACTAAAAGTAGACATCCGTCAACCATGTTCATAATTCTTTCAACTTCTCCACCAAAATCAGCGTGACCTGGAGTGTCTAAGATATTAATTTTAGTGTCGTGATAAATGATTGAGGTAGTTTTCGCTAAAATAGTTATACCTCTTTCTCTTTCAATGTCGTTACTATCCATTGCGCGGTCTGAAAGTTCTTCATTACTTCTGAAGGTAGATGAGGATTTTAAAAGTTGATCAACAAGAGTAGTCTTTCCGTGATCGACGTGAGCAATAATAGCGATATTTCTAGTTTCCATAATTTTCTCCTTCGCGCAAAAAATCTTTTCTATCATAGAAAAGTAATTAATTGATTTCAAGATTTATTAATAAAAAATCCTCAGAATTAATTCCGAGGATTATTTGATGATATCTTTAATTTGGTTTTTTCTGATCTGATATATTTCACTTACCGTATCTATCGCATCTTTTTTTGACATGTTCCTATCGGTGAAATATTTCACTTTTTCTTTTATTTCGTTTTCACTATAGGAGATTTCATTTTTGTTTCCTTCAACGACAATGACCATTTCTCCTTTAAGCGAATTTTCATCAATATAGGCGACTTCTTGCAAGTTTCCGTATATTTTTTCTTCATTAATTTTGGTTAATTCTCTTTGTAGAGATATATTTCGGTTGCCTAATACTTCAAGAAGTAATTTAAGCGTTTGAGAAATACGATGTGGAGATTCATAAAAGATTAAAGTTTCTCTTTTATCTTTAAGAGACTCTAATTCTTCTTTAGCTTCGTTAACTTTAGGGGATAAAAATCCATGGAAATAAAAGTGAGATGTATCAATAGACGAACTCACTAAAGCGTTAATAAAGGCAGAGCTACCTGAAATTGTAGAAACAGCGATATCGTTTTCAATACATAATTTGGTTAATAAATATCCAGGATCAGATATCCCAGGATAACCAGCGTCACTCATATATGCGACTTTTTTGCCGTTTTTGATTTCTTTAATAAGATTATTGCTCGCTTCAATTTCGTTATGCTCTCTTAAAGAAATAAGAGGTTTCTTTATTTGAAATTTGTGTAAAAGATCACTTGTATTGCGTGTATCCTCAGCAGCAATGATATCCATTTCATTAATCACTTCAATAGCGCGAGAAGAAAACTCTCCTAAATTACCAATCGGAGTAGCGATTAAATAAAGTAAGGGATAAGAATTATTAAAAGATTTAATTCTTTTCATTGTTAATTTTTTCTTCTCTTTTTGGACGGAAATGAGTGATTTTCACAAATTCCTCTAATGAGATAAATTTAGTGTCTTCAGGATTATCAATTTTGATCATTTTTGAAACGACATTAATTGAAGTAACTTCATATTCAACTTTATCGATGAAGATTTTATATCCAATTGGAGGGAATTCTTTTTTTGCTTCACTATAAGCATCATCTTCATATTTTAAGCAACAAAGAAGCTTTCCACAGTGGCCAGAAAGTTTAGGAATATTAATCGCGAGCATTTGATTTTTCGCTCTGTTAATCGAGATTCCATCAAATTCATTTAAGAAGGTTGAGCAACATAAAGGAAGTCCACACATTCCTAACCCACCAATCATCTTAGCCTTATCTCTACTTCCAATTTGTCTTAATTCAATTCTGGTATGGAGTTTAGAGGCTAAAGCTTTCAATAATTCGCGGAAATCTACACGTTCATCTGCTACATATGAGAAAATAATCTTACTTCTATCTAAAACATATTCACTAGAGATGAGGTTCATATCAAGATGGAGATTATTAACCTCATTTTTACAAATCTCTAATGCGATTTTTGCATCTTGAATATTGGTGTCGTTAAGTCTGATATCAGATTCAACCGCTCTACGAGTGACTGGACGAAGATCTAATGAAGAATGATATTGCTCAATATCGATTGGAGCGAAAAAGATTTCACCAAGTTCTAAGCCGTGTACTGTTTCGACAATGACTTTATCTCCAACTTTTAAATCGATATCTTTTACTCCAAAACAATAGGCATGATTTGAATAGTGGAACTTCACTCCTACGTAATGGGTATATTTATGTTTTAATTCGGACATTTCCATAATAGTTACTCCTTGATGATTTTAATAATGAGGTGATCGAGTAATAACGAGATATTAACGTTAAGGTTTACGACATTTCTCGCTTTCAAGATTTCAATTAGGGAATCCTCTATATGAGGAAGCTTATTAGCGAGATTTTGTAATATTGTATCATAACTTGTTAAATGAATTTGACGATTTGATTTAATATTCAGAATGTCTTCAAAGACTTCTGATAATAAATCGACAAAGAATCTGAGCTCTTCTTTACTCTTAATTAAAGGAATGATTTCTTTTTGGTTATAGTAAATTACATCGCGGTAATTACCATTTTCCATCCAATCAAGTAACCCCTTAAGAGCGCTTTTTGCTTCGAAATAATTGTCACTTTCTTCTTCGTTATTAATAAAGTCGTAAATTAATTCCCCATCGTTATAAAAATAAGATAATAATTCAGCGTCTTCTTTATCTATTTCAAAATTGATTGCCTCTTCAATTACTTTATTTCGATCGACACTTTTAAGTGTTAATACTTGGCAACGACTGACAATAGTAGGAAGAACATTATTAATGTTATTAGTAGTCAAGAAAGCGTATATTTCACTTTCTGGTTCTTCAATAAATTTGAGAATTGAGTTAACTGCTTCCAAAGTCATATTCTCAACGATATTGATGATATAAATCATGATTCCTTTGCTTTCAAAGGCAGTTTTTTCAAATCTTGATTCAATATTCAAGACATCTTCTTTTTTAATTGTCCCTTTAGAACCATCTAATTTGATGATGTCAGGATAGTTATCACTATCAATACGTAAGCAGGTGATGCAGTTATTACACGCGAGTGGATTAGGCTCATCACAAAGAATTGATTTCGCTAAAAAAGAGGCAACTTCAAATGTTGGAGTGCCTGGATTACCCACTAATAGATAAGCATGAGAAAGAGTTTTATTCTTTAACGAATTAGTGAATGTTTGATAGATGATTGGTTGGTTTTCTTGTAGGTATTTCCCTATTTGCATAGTCTACTTGTTATAGCTTCTAATGTTGCTTTAGCGACTTCTTCTCTACTTTTTGAAGCATCAATAATCACATATCTTTCTGGATAGCGTTTCGCTAAAAGTAAGAAAGTTTCTCTCACTTTATTATGGAATTCGAGCTTCTCTAAATCTAAGCGATTAACTTCTCTAGAGGCATTAGCAGCGATTCTTTTTAATCCTTCTTCAGGTTTGATATCAAATAACAAAGTTAAATCTGGGAAAGTGTTTTCAGTCGCGAATAAATTAATATTTAAAATATTATCCACTCCTAAACCTCTTGCGCCACCTTGATAGGCTAAAGAAGAATCTAAATAACGATCACAAATAACAATTTTTCCTTCTTTTAGAGCAGGCCAGACCTTTTCCACTAAATGTTGTCTTCTACTTGCCGCGTATAAAAGAGCTTCGGTTCTAGGATCCATTGCCGTATTCTCTTTATCCAAGATAACATTACGAATTTGTTCCGATATTGGAGTGCCACCAGGTTCTCTAGTTCTAACGATTTTGTAACCTTTAGCTTCTAAAGCTTTAACAGCAGCTTCTACCGCGGTGGTTTTTCCGCTTCCTTCAGGTCCTTCTAATGTGATAAACATAGCCTTCTCCTTTATATCTTTCTTCTACCTTCTAACGCTCTAGACAAGGTAAGAGGGTCAACATAATCTAAATTACCCCCGATTTGTAATCCATAAGCGAGTCGAGTAACTTTTATTCCATATTTTTCAATTAATTTTGCTAAATACATTGAAGTGGTTTCTCCATCCACTGTCGGATTAGTGGCTAAAATCACTTCATTAAATTTGCCTTCTTCAATTCTTTTAATTAAAGAAGGGATATTAAGTTTTTCTGTATCCATTCCTTTTGATAAAGATAGTTCTCCGTTAAGAACGTGATATAAGCCTTTATATGATTCACTTTTCTCAATTGAGAAGACATCTTTTGGATATGAGACCACCATTAAAGTGGATTCATCACGGTTTTTATCATCACAAATATAGCAGCCATCAATATCGGTAATCATTCCACATATTGGGCAGAAATGGATATGTTCTTTTAAAGAGGCGATCGAATTAGCGATTTCTTTTAGATCCTCTTCAGAAAAATCTAAAAGAGAGAACGCCATACGTTCAGCGCTTTTCTTTCCTACTCCAGGAAGTTTATATAGGCTTTCTATGAGATTATCTAAAGATTTTAGATTTTCCATTAAAAACCAAGTCCTCCGCTACGACCGGTGATTCTTTTATTGATTTCTTCATTCTCTTCGTCAATTTGATTAAAGAGTTCATTTAATCCAGAGACGATTAATTCTTCAACCATCTCTTTATTATCTTTTTCATATCCATCTTCTTCGATTTCAATGGATTTTACTTCTTTAGAACCTAAAACAGTGATCGTTACTAATCCTGCTTTAGTGATTTTGAATTCTTTTTCCGCTAAGGCGTCTTGTGCTTTTTGAAGCTCTCTTTGCATCTTTTGAGCTTGAATCATCATTTGTTGCATGTTCATAAAATTATTCTCCTACGAATTCTAATGTCACATCTTTTGGCTTTGGTAATCTTCCAATTTGAAGAAGATTCATATATAAAGACTGTAAATCAATAGATTTATTTCTACTAACAGCGTAAACAAACATCTTTCTATTAAAGACTTGTTCAATCACGGTTTGAATTTCAGCTTGTATTTCTTTAGCGTTAACTTTTTCTACTTGTTTTGCTAGTTGATATTCTAAGACGATGATTTTATTTGAGGCGACGAGTGGTCTACCATCAATTAACAAAGTCGCAGTTTTTCCAATTACCGGATTAGTGGAATATTTTTTGATATTTTTCCATCCATCAAGTAGTTCGGCTTTAATTTCTTTTTTTGAAACCGCCATAATTTTCACCATTAAGTTATCGTCTATTTCAAATCTATCTTCTTTTTCGGCTTCAGTAAGATAAATTACTTTATCAACAACTTTGACATTACTTTCAAATAGAGGTTCACTTTCTTCGATTTTCTCTTCAATCTTCGGAGTTTCAACTACTGGTTTAACAACAGGAGCAGGTTCTTCTTTTTTAATAGGAGTTTCTTCTTTTACTGGGTTTCTTATAGGTTTTTCGACAACTTTTGTTTCTTCTTGAACTACCCTTTTAGATTCATTTCCTAAAGAAGTTAATTTGATTAAGGTGATTTCAAAAATAGGATTAATCGCGGTGACATTTTTATAGTCTTTGACCGTATTCATCAATATATCAATCATCTTAATTGCTTGATCCACTGATAAATCCTTAGATAAAGAAATAGCTTCTTCTTTAGATAGAGATTCTAAATATTCTTCGTTATATGAAGAATCATAAATAAGTACATCTTTTAATAATAAAAGGAGGTCTTCAGTTAATCGTTTGATATCTGTTCCTTTAGAGATGTAATTATTTAATCGAGAAAGAACATCACTCATATCGTGATGAATGATGGAATTGATTAATTTAATTTTCTCTTCCTTACTTTCAAGCGCGAAGATGTTAAGGATATCTTCAACGACTAATCGATTGCCAGAATAAGCGAGAACTTTTTCTAAAATAGAAAGAGCGTCTCTCATTCCTCCATCAGCGAGTTTGACCACTAAATCGATCGCTTCTTCGTTATATTCAACATTTTCATTTAATAAAACTGATTTAAGTCTTTCTTTGATATCTTCTTCACTAACTTTGTTGAAGTCATATCTTTGACATCTAGATAGAATTGTAGGAAGAATCTTATGAGGTTCAGTTGTCGCTAAAATGAAGATGACGTGTGCAGGTGGTTCTTCAAGCGTTTTAAGTAAAGCGTTAAAAGCACCGGTAGAAAGCATATGAACTTCATCGATAATATATACCTTATATTTACCTAAAATAGTGCCGTATTTAACTTTATCAATAAGTTCTCTAATTTCATCAACACCGTTATTACTAGCTGCGTCTAACTCTAATACATCTGGATGATTTCCTTCAGTAATTGCGACACAGTTTTTACATTCATTACACTGACAGCCAATTCCATGTTCACAGTTAAGAGCCTTGGCAAACAATTTTGCCATTGTGGTCTTTCCTGTTCCTCTAGGACCAGCAAATAGATATGCGTGAGCGATTTTTCCTGTCGCTAAAGCGTTCTTTAATGTTTTTACGATATGTTGTTGTCCAGCAACTTCTTCAAAAGTTTGAGGACGATATGTTCTATATAATGCTTTATATGCCATAAATGTACCTGTGAAATAGTATACATTACTCTACGGCAAGTTTGAAACAATTAATATAAATATTAAGGAATAAGTGTTCTATCTTTATTCAAACTCTTTCTTATGGTATAATCTCATTCGGCAATCGAGGTAATTATGGAAGAAAGCATGTTTCAACGACTAAAAGTCGCTAGTAAAAGATTAGAAGAAATCGATCAAGAATTACTTGATGAAAACACCACGAGAGATATCAAACATTTCCGTGAAATTTCAAAAGAAAGAGCAAATCTTGAACCACAAGTTGAATCTTTTAATCGTTATTTAAAAATGCAATCTGACTATAATGACGCTCTTGAAATGAGTAATGATTCTGATCCTGAAATTGCTGAAATGGGTAAAGAAGAAGCCAAAAACTTATCCAAGGAAATGGAAACATTAGAAGAAGAATTAAGATTATTACTTTTACCAAAAGACCCTAATGATGATAAAAACATCATCGTTGAAATTAGAGGAGCTGCTGGTGGAGACGAAGCAAATATCTTTGCTGGTGACTTATTTAGAATGTATACAAGATACGCCGAAGGACAAGGTTGGAAAATCCAAATGATGGACCAATATCCTTCTGAAGCTGGTGGATTTAGCCAAGTTTCTTTCATGATTAAAGGAAAAATGGTGTATTCCAAGCTTAAATTTGAAAGTGGTGCGCATCGAGTTCAAAGAGTCCCTAAAACCGAAGCAAGCGGAAGAATTCATACTTCTACCGCGACTGTTTTAGTGATGCCTGAAGCTGAAGAAATTGATGTTGAAATTAATCCAAATGATTTACAAGTTGATACATATCATTCTCAAGGAGCGGGTGGACAGAACGTTAATAAAACTGAATCCGCAGTAAGAATTACCCATATTCCTACTGGTATTGTGGTTGCTTGCCAAACTGAAAAATCCCAAATTCAAAACCGTGAAATCGCGATGCAAATGTTAAGAGCAAAGATGTATTCTGTAATGCTTGAAAAACAACAAGAAGAAATCGGTAACGAAAGAAGACTTAAAATCGGTACTGGTGAAAGAAGTGAAAAAATTAGAACTTATAACTACCCTCAAAATAGAGTAACTGACCATAGAATTGGATTCACCATTCAAAAACTTGACCGCGTGATGGAAGGAGATCTCGAAGAAATCATCGAAGCTCTTATTCACTATGATCAATCACAAAAAATTGCAGGTGAGAATTAATGACTTACCGTGAAAAATATTTCCAATTACAAAAATTAAATAACAAATACCTAAATTTATCTGCGATTAAAACTCTTCTCCAACACGATGGAAATTTTAAAGAGTTTTTTAACCTTATAAATCATTTTGATGATGAAATAAATGACGAAAAAACGTTAGACGAATATATTTTAAGAGTTTCTAACGGCGAACCTCTTCAATACGTGATTGGTGAAGCTTATTTTGTGAACTCAAATTATTATGTAACTCCGGATGTTTTGATTCCTCGACAAGAAACTGAAGAATTAGCGGTCGCAACACTAAAAATGATTGTTAAAATGTTTGGAAAAGAGCCGAAAATTAAGATCGTTGATATCGGTACTGGTTCAGGTATTTTAGGAATCTATTTAAAGGAATATTTCAAAAATTCACACGTAATTTGCACTGATATTAGTGAAAAAGTACTGCAAATTGCCGAAAAAAACGCAAAAGCACATAATGTTGAAATCGATTTCAGAAAAGGCGATATGATTGAGCCGATTAAGGAAGAAGAAAAAGTCGATGTCATTATTTCTAATCCACCATATATTGGGGATAAAAGCACGGTTGATCCACAAACTTTAAAGTATGAGCCTCATCTCGCTTTATTTGCGTCTCCAAAAACTAAATATTATGAAAAAATCATGTCTTTAATTGATACTTTTGTCTTAAATGATAAGTTTTTAATGGCGTTTGAGATTGGTGAAGACATGAAAGATGAACTAACCCACATTATTGAAAGTAAATATAAGGGAATTATGTATAAATTTGAAAAAGATATATATGGAAAAGATCGTTATTTATATATAGTTAAAAATGAAGGGATAACTTATGTCGCATAAAGAGTACTTATTAGCTAAAAATGTTCTCGATAATTCTCATTTTATCGCTTTTCCTACCGAAACTGTGATGGGTTTAGGTGTCTATTATAATGATTTTAATGCCTATCAATTATTAAATAAGATTAAATGTCGTCCAGAAGATAAACCATATACGATGATGTTATATTGTAAAGACGAAATTGAGAAATACGCTTATGTTGATGAGAGAGCTAAAAAAGTAATTGATGCTTTTATGCCAGGAGAAATTACTGTCTTATTAAGAAGCAAAGACACTGTTCCAGGATATGTAACTCATAATAGTGGAGTAATTGGCGTTAGAGTTCCTAATTTAGCCAATTTACTGGACTTCTTGCGCTTTATCGATACCCCATTACTCGTTCCTAGCGCTAATAAAAGCGGTGAAAAACCAGCGATGAATAGTGATGAAGTTAAAAGAATATTTAATAATGAAGTTGGTTACGTATTTGAAGGAAAGGCTAAAGGAGGAGTTCCTTCAACATTAGTTGACCTCACTCAGAAAGAAGTTAAAATTTATAGAGAGGGAAATATATCCCTATCAGATATCTTAAAAGTAATCGAAAAGGAGTAAAACGTATGCTTAAAATTGCAATTGGAAGCGATCATGGTGGTCTTGAATATAAAAACGCGATTAAAGATCATTTAGAAAATAAAGGATACAAAGTTGTTGATGTTGGTACATACACAAAAGATAGCTGCCATTATCCACTTTTTGGCGCGGAAGTTGCTAGAAAAGTCGCTTCTAAAGAATGTGATTATGGAGTGGTTGTTTGTACTTCTGGAGAAGGAATCTCCATGGCCGCTAATAAAATTAAAGGTGTGAGATGTGGAATTGCTTATAACGATGATGTTGCTCGTTTAATGAGACAACACAATAACGCTAATGTTATTTCTTTTGGCCAAGCATTCATGAATTTAGAAGATGTTTTACGTAGAGTGGACATCTTCTTAAATACCCCTTTTGAGGGTGGAAGACACCAAATCCGTGTAGATTTGATAAATGATTTAGAAAAATAATTTGAAATATCAAAAACTTTAAAACAGCCCCTATCTGTAATAAGGGGCTTTTCAATCAACAAAAAAAGCTAGTGTAAAACCTACTAAACTTGGGCTTTGGTCGGACGTACCGATGACACTAACTGGATATATTTAATCAAAACAATAGTTAGACTGCAATAAAAATAAAAACAAGAGCTGACCTTGTTTGAACTAGTCAAGCGAAAGTAGA
>DEJH01000014.1:0-15051 GCA_002353275.1 Caryophanales bacterium UBA2753
AGATTAGAAAAATCACTAAAAGAAAATGCTTATGTTGATGGATATTACGCTCGAGTACTTATAAATAAGAGCAATTCTAAATATAAATATGTTGGCTCTCCTAACGATGGACTATCCTTGTTAGATGGTTTTAAAGGCTCACTATATTTAAATTCCTTCTCATGGTCTATTTTAAGTGATGTCGCTAGTGAAGAAGAAATAAAATCAATGATTTCTTTAGTAGATAAATATTTAAAAACCAATGCTGGATATAAGCTCTGTACCCCTCATAATTTAAAACTTTGTGGATCTAAAGAAGCGGCAACTGAACAATATTTCTTAGGTGATCGTGAAAATGGTGGAGTGTTTAAACATGCGACTATGATGTTTGTTGTTGCGTGCATTAGAGCAAGTAAGAAAGTAAAGGATGCATCACTTAAAAAACAATTAGAAGACGATGCAGAATATATGCTTAATATTGTTTATCCATTTAATGTGCTTAATAATCCTCATAAATATAAAGGTAATCCAAGATTCTGTACACAATATGTCAATTCTCTAACTGAAGAACATATTGGACCTATTTTAAGTGGTACCTCAACCTGGCTATTATTAGCACTTTTAGAAAGAAATAAATAACATAAATAACATATTGTTATTCTTTTTTGACAACGCTCTTAATGAGAACTATAATAAAGTTGTTACAAGGTAAGCGTTTACCCACTTACTAATTTACAAAGGAGATTTTTATGAAATCCATTAAAATCAGAATTCCTCTTGTTTTTGCTATTTTGGTAATGCCTCTTGCCGCGATTGGAGTGGCTAATACCTTTAAGAGTGAAACAAAGACAGTTAAAGCAGATGAACTTTCAGAGTTACACACAAATTTTAAATTAGATTGGGATAATCACACAGAAATTAGTGGTGATGCAAATGGCTATAAAAACTTCACTAATTCTGGTGATGATAAGGCTCTAGATCAACGTGTAGCAGGTGTGCCTATTAATTTATATGATGATACTTATTCAACGTATGAATCACCAAGCCCAATATATCAAGTCACTCCTTATAGTGGATATAAGAGCGCGCAAATTAGAAATTATAATAATGGTAATACAACTTACTACTTCTATTTAAATTATGGACACAAATACGATGGATCCTCTGAAAGAGACTATGGTAACTTTGTAGAATTCACTCCGTTAGGAAGTTTAAATACTGTAATTAAAAGTTTAACAATTAAAACAAGAGATGGGTCAAGCCCACAAAATTTATGGTATAAAACAAGTGATGATGGAGTATCGTGGACAGGAGACTTATCCGATACCTATAAACTTACTTATACTAGCAGCACGAAATCATTCGATTTGTCTTTGCCTATTGGTGTCAAATATTTAAGAGTGCACCAATGCAATAACGCTAGTCAAAGTCTAAGAACCGCTAACACTATTACTCAAATGTCCATTGGATATGAACAATCAGGTTCACTCAAAGTTACTTTTGATCCACAAAATGGTTCTGCTACTTCATCAGAAAATGTTAATTCTGGCGATCATCTAGTCGAACCACCAGTTCCTGCTAAAGCTCCAATCAACGGGCATAGATACGAATTTGTTGGATGGTTTGATGACCCTGTTTCTGGAAATGAATGGGATTTTGAAAACGACACAGTGACTGAAGCAGGCACCTTATACGCTCATTATAACGATGTTGAGGTAAGCAGTTATACTGTAAATTATGTTTCAAATGGCGATACTGCTGTTCCTTCTGAAACAGTCGGATTAGGCGAATATTTTGCAAAACCATCCGATCCTATTAAAACATCTGAAGATGATAGATATGCCTATACATTTGATGCATGGTGTTTAGATGAAGAATTGACAAATGTTTTTGATTTTGAAGAGCTTCCAACTGAAGATGTCACATTATATGGAAGATATACCAAATCAATTGCTGATGTTCCTGCAGGATCAATCCAATACAATGTTAAAAATTACAAATCAAGTGAAGAGCCATATGCTTCTGCTGACCCATCTTATGATAATTATCAAAGTAGAGTGATGGATTCAAAACAAACATTTGATTATAATAGCACATCAAGACCACAAATTTTCTTGGATGTTCAAGGAGCAGGAGAAGGCTTTGGAGTTAAAAAAGGAAAAGCTATTGGTGAAGCTACTTCAGATTACGATTTAGTTATCAAAAATTCTATTGTAAATATCACTTGGGCTGATAAAACAAAAGTATTATCCTTTGTTAGAATTCAATTCCATAGAATTAATTATCAAACATATGTTCCAAACGAAGCTACATTGAGCGTTATTGGAAGTGAAACAGTATTAAGTTCATGTTTACTTCCAGGCGGAACAAATCATACTGATGAAGATTGTCTCCAAGCAAGCTTTACAGCAGATCAAGATGTTAGGGGAGTTTCAGTAAGTGTTTTAGATAGCCATGTCTATGTAGATTTAAGATATGTTATTTTAGGCTTTGCTGATGAAGTAGTGGAGAATGTTGCAGTTAACTATGCTACTGCATTCAATGACGCACAAGTGTGTGGAACAAATCCTGGAGATGGTTTGAATACTTCAAAATGGGAAGCACAAGCAACTGCATTTGATGATTTAAGTGACAATGTAAAAGAATATCTATCGACATATAATGGAGAAAACGCTGAGATCGTCGAAATGTTAGAAAGATATGATAGAGTAATTTATTTACATGGTGCCGATTATGACTTTATGGGTAGAATTGAGTCAATGCATATCCCATATCAAACAATTGATAATACACCTTTATTTGAGGACAGTAACACAATGGTTATTGTAATTGCTATTGCTGCTGTCAGTGCTCTAACACTCACGACCTTATTAGTTCTTAAGAAAAGAAAACAAAGATAATCAATATTAAATAAAACTGGTCACCACTATATTGGTGGCCTTTTTTGTATAGACTTAAAAAATACAAATTAGAATCAAAAAAACCATCCAAATTGAAGGATGGTAGTTTTTAATAATGATGATTATTAGAAGTATCTCTTCTCTGAATCTTTGTCAAATAAGTGAATATTCTTTAAGTTGATAGCGAATTCCATTTCTTCGTTTGTGTTAACTTCTTCATTCGCGCTTACTTTAGCAACGATTTTCTTATTGTCTAATTCAGAATAAATATAATATTCATTTCCAAGTAGCTCAGCTTGATCAACAAGTAAGGAGAATGAATCGCTTGCATGTTCAATAATTTGACTTGCCTTTTTAGAAACAATATCTTCTGGTCTAATACCTAATAGAGCATCGAGTTCTTTGTTAGATTGATATTCTTCTAAAACTTTAATTCTTTCTTTATTTTGATTAATTTTGTCTTCATTAATCTTTAAAATATCAGGAATTCTTTTTCTAAATGAACGGGATTGATAAATTTTGTCTTTTTGTTCTTCTAAAGGAAGAGATATTTTTTTGTTATCATCTTCTAATTTTGAAATTTCAGATTGCAGTAAATTGATTTCTTCACGTAATGATTCATTAAATAACTCCATTTGTTTTTTGCTAATCTTAATTACCAAACCATTTGGAAGAGTAATTTTATCCTTTGAAACCTTTACGTTTAAAATATTCATTGCAGGAGCGCCAATAAATGTTGCAACAAAGACATTATTTGGATTGTTATATATTTCTTTTGGCGTACCAATTTGTTGAATATATCCATCTTTCATAACGACGATACGATCCGCCATTGTCATAGCTTCCGTTTGATCGTGGGTGACATAAATAGTGGTGCTACCAATTTTTTTATGTAAGGAAACGATTTCGCTTCTCATTTGCACCCTAAGCTTAGCGTCAAGATTTGATAATGGTTCATCCATTAAGAAAATTTGTGCATTTCTCACAATGGCTCTGCCTAAAGCCACACGCTGTCTTTGACCACCTGATAATTGTGCTGGTTTTCTACCTAAATAATCAGAGAGTTCAAGGATTTTTGCTGCTTCAATCACTCTTGTATTAATTTCTTTATTGTCTATATGACGTGTTCTCAAAGAGAAGGCCATATTGTCATAAACTGTCATATTTGGGTATAAAGCATAGCTTTGGAACACCATTGCACAGTCTCTTTCTTTTGGAAGAAGAGTGTTACCAAATTGTTTTTTTATAAAGAGATTTCCGTATGTGATGTCTTCTAATCCAGCAATCATTCTTAATGTTGTAGATTTTCCACATCCAGAGGGGCCAACAAAAACGATAAATTCTTTTTCTTTGATATCTAAATTAAAATCAAAAACTGCTTGAACATGATTTGGATAGATCTTGTTGATATGTTGAAGAGAGATAAACGCATCTCCTTCATATGGCTTTAATTCTGAAATGTTTTTGTTTTGTTTTTGAACAAGCTCTTTATGATATATTTCACGTTTTTTCTCTAAAGCAACCTTCTTTGCTTTTTCCTCTTTTGAAATTTTCATATGCTTTCCCCTAATATTAATAAAAATTATATCATATATATTAATTGTTTCTATGGTTTATTTACAAAACCATTAGAAAAGAATAATATATGTAGTATGATTGACTACATTGTTAAAGGCGATAAATTTATTATTCGAGATTATTTGAATGCTAAAAAATTTTCTTCTTTTCTACCTTCAATCGCTGGGGAAGATGGAAAACCACTTTGGGCATTTTATGCTAACGTGGGACAATGCTTAGCAGGATTTGGTGTTGATAATAAAGAATCCCCTCTTACTCCATTTGATAGTGCTTTTCTTGCATATAACAATATTTCTTTAAAATCATTCAGAACGTTAATTGAAATTAATGGAAAACAGTTTCAACCTTTCACTAAACCGTGTGGTCAAGAATTGATTATTAGTAAAAGTAATATCGTAATTAAAGAAGAAACAGATGAATACCTTATTGAAATAACTTATTCAACGATTTCTCATAGACACTATCCAGGTTTAATAAGGAAGGTAAAAATCACTAACAAAAGGGAAAAAAGAAAATTTAATGTTGTTGACGGCCTTCCGATTTTCTTACCTAAAGGTGTTTCTAATTATGAGTATCATGAGTTAACGACATTAGTTGCCGCATATACAGAAGCCAATTTATCAAATGATTCTCCTTGGTTTAAATATAACAATCGTGGTGGAGATGATTCTAAAGCTGTTTTTAAAGCTGATGGAAGTGGTTATTTCTCAGTTTCTTCTAAAGACGAAAGATTAAAATATATTGTTGATCCTGATGTTGTTTTTGGTGATTCTTCCTATATTTCATTTAATAGATACGACAAGATTATTTCTAACAAAGAGTCTCAAGTCACTCAAAATAAAATATTAGGGGCTTTTTCTTGTATAAATAAAGAATTAGACTGTAACGAAACATTGGAATTTATAAGCGTATTTAGTGTTTTTAACAATGAGCAAGAGTTTAACTTAATAAGTTCAAAATTATCTTTTGCTGAACTAGATACAATGATATTAGAAACTGAACAATTAATAGATTCGTTGCTTCCAGAGATTAAAACCAGTAATTCAAAATTAGATGAATATCTTAAACAATCATTTTTAGATAATGGAATTCGCGGTGGATTTCCAACTTTTATAAATGGAAAAACCGTTTATTTGTATTCTAGAAAACATGGGGATATGGAAAGGGATTATAATGCTTTTTATATTCCATCTACATATTTTTCAAGTGGTTTAGGCAACTATCGAGACATTAATCAAAATCGCCGCAATGATTTGTTATTAGAACCAAAAATTGACGACTATAACATATATCTATTTATGTCATTAATTGAGGCCAATGGCTTTAACCCTTTATTAGTGGACACTAAAGTGTTAGATAAAGATTATTTGAATTATCAAGACGCAGTGGACTATTTAAATAATAAAAATGCTTATGATATTAACGCAGAATATAAAGAAGGGTATTGGATTGACCACTGGGTTTATAATATTGATTTAATAGAAAATTATTTGTCGGTTTATCCAGATAGAATTGACGAATTATTATCTAAAGAAATATATAGATTTTATGATTCCGGTATTAGAATCAAACCAAGAAGAGAAAGATATATCAATACCGATAATGGAATTAGACAATATAATTCGCTTGAAAAAATTAATGTTGATTCTAATTGGCTAAGGAATAAGGGAATAGTTGTTACTGTTAACCTTGCTAGCAAGTTATTTGATCTAATATTAAAAAAAGTATGCACTTTAGATTATCGACAAATGGGCTTAGAGATGTACGCAGATAAGCCAGGTTGGAATGATTCTTGCAATGGACTTCCTGGACTACTTGCTTCTTCCATGAATGAATCTATTGAATTACTAAGACTAATTAAATTATTTAAACAAATTCTTAAAAAAGAAGTACCGATTAACTTATTAGAAGCCTCTTATCGTTTATTTAGCTCTATAAAAGATCTTTCTATTGATGGATTTAGTTATTGGGATAAAGTGAATACTTGCTTAGAGGAATTTGAAAATGATTATCGCTCCTTAACAAATCTAATTAATGTAGGCTATGAAGAAGTTATTCAATTTTTAAATAAATATGAATCAGTGTTATCTATAGGAATAGAAAAAGCTACAAAATTAAATAATGGGGTTACTCCTACCTATATTATTAATGAAGTTGATAGATTTGTTATTGATAATGGAATTAAAGTTTTATCATTTAAAAGTAAATTTTTACCTAATTTTTTAGAAGCTCCAGCAAGAAAAGCGAAGTTAGGAATTTTATCTATAGATGAAATTAAAAAAATAGAACAAAGTGATTTGTTTGATAAAGAATTACAAATCTTCAAAACTAGTGAATCTTTGAATAATGTCACTAAAGAAATTGGAAGAACTACTTTATTCACTCAAGGTTGGTTAGAAAGAGAATCCGATTTCTTACACATGACTTTTAAATATTTGCTCGGTCTACTTAAAGACGGACAATATAAACAGTTCTTTAAATACGCTAAAACAAATTTGCCATGCTTTATGGACCCAAATAAATATGGAAGGTCAGTTTTTGAAAACGTTTCTTTTATTGTTCCAACTAATCATCCTAATAAGAACTTACATGGTAGTGGCAATTATGCACGATTAACAGGCGCTAATACGGAAATAATTAATATGTATCAGTTAATCTTTTTTGGCGAACATATATTCCAATACGATAATGGAAATTTATCTCTTTCATTTACTCCGCATATTCCTCTTGAACTATTCAGTAATAATGAATTAGTTGTTACTTTATTCAAAACTAAAATTGTGTTCCATAATGTTCATAAAAAGGACTACGATGAACAAACTTCTTTATCTTATTCCGCTGAAGGAATTGAACAAGCGGATTTAGCGACGAAATTAAGAAATAAAGAACTTTCTAGATTAGATGTCTATATTAATTAATTAGCGAAAAGCATAAAGAACACCGTTGAAACGCGGTGTTCTTTAGTAATTTATATATTTTTATTAATGTTTCTTCTTTTTAATAATTAATAGAGTTGATAACAAAATAACGGATGCTGTTGTAGCAATAATAATAACGGGAACGAAAGATTTGTTTTCGTCTTTCATTCCAAAAAATCCCATTAAATTTGAGTAGACAATTCCTCTATTTAAGAAGTCGCCTTTATTATATTTTGCGGCAATTAAATCATATCTTGCCATTGCTTGTTCGATGACTGATTCACTTGTTTTGTCTGCATTAGATGTTTCTAATATCTCTAAGGCTTCTTTTGACATTGTTTTAATTCGTGTAGTAAAGACATCCCAAATGTCATTAGTGATATTATTAATTCCATCACAAGTCATTTCCCTTAAAAACGCTTCTGAAAAGAAAGTTGCCTGTTGAGTTGATGAGGCAGTCGCTAATTCATATTCAAAGCTATCAGCTTCGATATATAATGGTAGACGTGAATTATTAGAAGAATTATCTAGGTCTTTAAAAACAACCGCGTTTATTGTTTCATCATCATTGTCGCTAAAAGACACTGTGAGGTCACCTTTTTTATAATTTTCGCCGATCACAGTTTGGTATGGCTCTCCTGAAGCATCTCTATTTTTATATAAAGATAAACTACGAGTGTCTCCAACGTTACTTGAATCGTAATCTAGTCTCCAACTAATGGATTTTATATATTTTGAATAGTCATGTAATTCAAATCTTGTATTAGAATTTATTGAAGCAATTTTATAGTCGGTATCTCTAAAACTAATTCCTCCATTTTTTTTAATAGCATTAAATTCTAATGAATAATTCGCATTATCATCTAATAAATCTAAGGATGTGATTATGCGTTCAGAACAAGGGACATTAGGCAAACCAGTCCATGAAGTAGACCAAGTAGATGTCCAATCTTTTGCATAATTAGCGGCGTTATTAGTTAAATCAACTACATTAGAGATATTATTTTCTTCCGCATAAACAGGTTTTACTATTTTGCTTTTTCCATTACTAACAGCGATAAGAAAGGCAACCAAAATAGTTAAAGTTGATGTAGTTATAGATGTGAATAGTGCTTTCTTTTTCATGTAATGACCTCTAAAAAATATATGTTATTGCAAATTAATCGATAAATCTTTGATTCCAAAATTAATGGATGAATATGTGCTTGGGATAGATGATAAACTAAATGTAAATCTTGTCTCTCCATAGGTTACTTCGTTAGAGTTGAAATAAATCGTTTCAATGTGCCACTGACCATCACCATTTAGATTGATGTTATTTCCCACGGATTTATTTGTGTTGTCATTATAAATTAGACTTAATCCGTTAGGGCCACTAATTTGGTAGGCAAAACTGATTTTATAATTTTTATTTTCCAATAATACAGGAAGAGTGAAATTTACTTGTGTTTCATAATTATTATTTTTTCCTTTTCCTGGGGCATTACAGTGCCATTCTCCGTTATTTATAGTTATATATTGATTATCGATTGGACCCCAGGAATTATCTGCATCACAAGTTGAAGTTGGTCTAACACCATAATTAGATAGATATATATTTGTATTACCTGTTATTTTGGTTGTTATATCAAAAATAGTGGAGCACTTAGCATCTGAAAATAAATTGTCATAGCCATATCCCCAAGGGAGGTTAGGACCAATAACTGTTCTATTCTCATTAACTTTTTCTGAATCTAATAAAAAGTCTCCAACATAATAATTAACATCATATATATTTCCAGGTTTAATCCAATAAGAATTAATCTGGGCATTTAATTCTGGATATTTATTTGTTTCTTGCTCGCGATTAAATAGGGCAAAAGCTTCACCATCTAGATTGCCATTGTCCCAATAAAAAGATGAGATATGCCTTAGATATGTTTGTTCAACAAAATAATTAGCGTGATTAAGTCTATCTTGGTAATTATTATTGTTTGCAACACTTCCCCATTCTCCAACAATAACTCCGATTCCTTTTGATATGTAATTTGCATATAATCCATCAAGAAGCCACTTGATATGTGAGGTGTCTTCTTCTTTACTAGGATCAAAGCCTCCAGTTCCGTGAAAGGCAAACTCTGTTGGGCTATATATATGAGTAGAAACGATTAATCTATTACTAGGGTCAATAGGCAAATTAAATTTTGAAGCATTAGAGTAGATAATTATATAGGCTGAGTCTGCATATGATTTAACAATCAAAAATCTTTTTTGCTCTGTTAGTAAAGTGTTTGCCCTAATAGTATCTACAAATGTCTGATTTAAAATAGCAATGCAATTATTAACTTCTTCGGTATTTAATTCTGTGTTAAATGAATCAGCATTTTTAGTTAATCTCGGTTCGTTAAATCCTTCATAGACTAAGTTAGTGTCATAACTACCAAAAACATCTGAAATTTGTCCCCAGACTGATTTGATAAATTTTTTTGAATTCTCTAAATGCGCATTATCGGGATAAATAAAAGAAGGATCAATATCGTGATGTGTATTTAATATAACCTTAAAACCTAAACCAAGTGCTTGATCTACGACAGTTTTTACTCTATTAATCCAAGACTCTGAAATCTTGAAATTATTATTTATTGTGACATGTTGATGCCATGAAACTGGAATGCGAATAGATGTATATCCTGCTTCTCTAACTTTCCTTAGTAAAGTAGAGGTAATGCGAGGATTGCCATAACAGATTTCAGTATCCATTTCTGGAATGTTCTTACTAATTGTACCTGCTAAGTCAATATAGGATTCCTCAACATTCACTGAATCATGATGAGCATCAAGAGAATTTCCGAGATTCCATCCACATTCTAGTGATTGTGCAAATCTAGTAGAAGCAGTGGAGTAATAAGGATAACTAACATTACCTATCCATTCAACGTAATCTTCATCTATTTCTTCTTTTACTTTAATAGTGCAGCTATCTGTTTTATCACCATCTTCACTAGTTACTGTGATAGTGGATGTGCCGCTAGCTAACGCATTTACTAATCCATCATTAGATACGCTCACGTATTCATTTCCACTTGTGATCGACCAATTAAGTTTCTTATTGGTTGCATTAATAGGCGTAATACTAACTTCTAACTGGACATTATCACCAACATCTAATTCGTATTCTTTTTTACTAAGAGAAACACTTTCTACATGTATGTCTTTGTCAATTTTTTCATTCTTGACCTTAATTTTGCAGTCAGCGGTTTTATTACCATCAACAGTCTTAACTGTTACTACTGAATTACCTTCTTTAATTGCTTCTACTAGACCATCATTAGATACGCTTACATATTCATTTCCACTTGTGATAGACCAGTTAACTTCTTTATCGGAAGCGTTATTTGGATAAACTGTAGATATTAGCTGTATAGATTCCCCTATGTTAAGTTCGTAAGCTGTGTAATTTAAATGCACTGCTTGAACAGGAATGATTTGAGGCTTATCTTTTTCTGAGTCTCCATTTGAAAAAGAACAACTTGTTAGCGAAATTATTGTAAATAAGAGAAATAATTTAGTTTTGTTCCTTTTCATATAGATGCTCAATAACATAAGATTACCCAGCCGGGATACTAGGTAATCTTATGTGATAAATGTTTTATTGGTTTAATCAGCGACTGCGATTCCAATTAATTGACCAGTTCCTGTTAAGGATACCGAGATGTTGCAACTTGCTGCGGTATTTTCAGTTAACACCACAATAACACAAACGTTGCCCCATCCTAATTGACCTTTGCTATCTTTTGGTAATTGTCTACTACTTGAAGCGGTATGTCCGCCTGTAACATTGACTTCAATGGTGCCATTAGAGCCATCGTATTGATTGGCACAATATAAGACAAACACTGCTTTTGCACTAGCGGTCATTGATAATGTTCCAGTTCCACCATTAAGTTTCCAGCCACCTTGACCTGAAATTTGATCAGATTTAAGTGTTGGAGCAACATATGTTTGTGAATTTGTATCAAAACCTGTAACGGTGATATTTGAATCTCCTCTTTGATATAGCTTCATAGAAGCATATCGATCTGAATATTCTACTGAAGGTAGACTTGCTTCACTATCTTCTGCTCTTTCGGCAATGGTTTTAATACCATAGCCAATTAATTTAGCATATAATTTATGGCCGTTAATTGATGGGTGTAAATTATCGTTTGAGCAGAAACAATCTTGTCCACCGTTGTTATTAAAGATTAGAGATTTGAATTGATTTAATCCTTTATGAATGGAAATAGCTGGTAAACCATATTTGACTGCTAATTGGGTCATATAATTTTCAACAGCGCCACCTGAATAACTTGTCCAGCTCATCGCTAAGATTACTGCAGGTTTACTAGAATGATTTAACGCCATGCGAATCATTGATTCATAAGTTTCTTTATCTAACGCTGTTTCTCCATTGTTGACGGCAAATTCGATAAAGACCATGCATGGATTATGAGATAAGACATCTTTATCAAAACGAGCAACACCTAAATCAGAGCCTGTTCCAGACATACCAGCGTTTAAATATTTAACATTATTACCAGTTCCATATTTTCCAGATATATACTTGTAAGACCAATATGCCCAAGAGGCACTATATGCTTGACCTGGTAAATCGGTAATTTTATCACTAGCAGAAGGCATATTGTCTCCTTCAGTGATTGATCCGCCAATATAAGCGATTCTAGTTTGTTCTCCGCTTCCCATTAAGGTAACAGCCTTTTTTAAAAGATAATTATTACCTTGGCTAACAATACAATTGCCCATAGCAATCTTAATATTGTCCATTGTAAGTTTTTCTTCTAATGGAGATTGAGTTTCAGATAAGAAAGTATCATCTAAATCAATGACTGGTGAAGGACCAGCACTACCTGATAAGTGATAGAATGTTGCGCTATTAACTGTAATATCACTGGCAGGAGCCCAGTTACATACTAGTTTAATATAACCTGTAGGATCTACTGCAGAATAGTTTGGTAAATAGACTCTAATATCTGCTACTGTTTTTTCTCCTGCTCCAGGAGTCATTTTCTTTCCAATATTAACAGAGTTATTTGGAACGTTTGGTAAAACTAAACCTTCGGCATAAACTCCTTCTACCCAGACAACGCCTCCTGTGTAGGATTCAGAAGCTGTATAAGAAAGATTTAAATCAAAATGAGAGAAAGGATTAGTTCCTACTTTGTTTAAAGGAATTTTTACTTCTCCTGCTGAAGAAGTGTTAGTAATTAATTTTGCACCAATATCAACTTTCTTTGATTCAAAAGAATATCCTTCTGAGTGATAGAAGTTAATTGTTTCTAATTTTGCGACAAATGATGATTTTGCAGCATATGTGAACAAAATATAAAATTGATCATATTCTGTTAAAGTTGTATTAATATCGAACCATAAATGAAGTTTTCCTTTGGAGTAAGCTCCTGATGGTGTGGCATCTGCTGGGTCATATTGCCAGAAACCGGATGCATCTCCCCATTGTTCTTGGATAGATAAAATACTGTCATATCCAACTCCAAACTCACCACCATAATATTGTTTTGATTCATCTTGTCCACCAAAATTCATATCAAGAACTAATTCCATTTGGAAAATATCAGCAAATTTTGGATCTAAATCACTAAATAATTGTCTATATTCATTAGATTCATTATTAGATGTAGCGGGATTATATGTGAAAGTGAATTGGAAGGCAGGGCTTACAGATTTTTTATCCTTTGGGGTAGTAACAGAAGGGACAACAGGTGTATCTCCTCCGCCTCCACTTTCAGTTACGGTAACAGAACAAGAAGCTTGCTTATTTCCATCAACAGAGCTAGCAGTAATAGTAGCCTTACCAGCATTTAAACCAGTCACTAATCCAGTACTACTTACACTAACATTTGAACTGCCTGAAGTTACAGACCAGTTAACTTGTTTATTTGTAGCATTGCTTGGTAAAACAGTTGCAGTTAATTGGAAATTTTGACCGACTTCAATTTCTTTAGAGGTATAGTTCAAAGTAACTGATTCTACGTGAACTATTTCTCCTCCGCCTCCGCTATTTTTAACTGTGAGATTACAAATGGCTTGTTTGTTTCCATCGATAGTGGTGGCAGTTACAGTTGCACTTCCTGCTTCTAAACCAGATACTAAACCTGTGCTATCAACACTGGCATATTTTCCGCCAGATGTAACTGACCATGCAACTTCTTTCATTGTGGCGTTACTTGGGTAAACTGTCGCAACAAGTTGAACAGTTTTTCCAACCTCCAATTCATAAGATGTGTAGTTCAAACTAATAGCCTGAACAGGAATTGTTCCTCCACCTTGAGAATTGTTAGAACCACAAGAAGCCAAGCTTAAACCCATTGCGGCTCCTAAAATTAGCATTGCTGTAAATTTTTTCATACGGCTAATCTCCTTTAAGAAAACATTTAACAGAGTAAGGTAAGCGCTTACCCTCTTTAAAAAAAATAAATTATTTACCTTTATTGTATTTTGAGAATTTCTTTAAGTCAAGTATACAGATTTTGAAAATAGGCGAAATGTTATTTTTTAAGAAACTGATATAACTTCAAGAATTAACATTTTAATCTAAAAACGACAAATAGTTATTGCTTATTATTGTTTATTTTTATAAACTTATTAGGCAGTTGGGTCCTTAGCTCATCTGGGAGAGCGCTTCCATGGCATGGAAGAGGTGGCCGGTTCGAGCCCGGTAGGATCCACCATAAATGCACTCTACCCTAGCCCTTAGCAACAAGGATTTAGGGAAAAAATAGAGAAAATGGACTTAAATAGTGCTAAAACACTAAAACAAGCCATGAAATGTCCTGAGAAATCAGGATTTTTTCTTTTTTGGTTTGCACGTAATAAATGATTATGTAATAATAAAGTTGTCATAGGGAAACCTGTTGATGGGACGCCGAAAGGGGTCCACCCACGGCGAGAGATAGTCTCGCTTTTCTTTATCTAAACCATGAAAAAACAGTTAAGTATCTTTGTTGATGAATCAGGTAATGTTGGCTTCAATTCTGAAGGCGCATCGAATTTTTATATTGTTTGTATGGTTTTTCATGATCAAAAGGAAGACATTAGTGAGCTGCTTAAAAAGATTAAGAACGAACCTGTTTTTCATGTCGGCCCTCTAATTGGTGGAACAGACGAGTTTTCAAATATTGAGCCAAGAGAAAGACAAAAACTCCTCAACAAAATCTTAATCTTCACTAGCATTGTTCCTATTAAGCAAAAAACATTTGTTTACGACAAAAAGGATTTTCATTGTGATAGGCTCAAATTAATGCAAAAAATGTCAAAAGACCTTAATGCTTTTCTTCTTTCTAACCAAAGCTATTTTTTGTCTTTTGATGAAATAGTTGTTTATTATGATGGTGGTCAACAAATAGTTAGCAATGCACTGGCATTTGCTTTTGGTGGAGTCGGATATAATGTTTCATTTAAAGAGAGAGTTGTCCCTGCTAATTATAGACTTTTTCAAGTTGCCGATTTTATTTCAACCATAGTTTTGATTAGCACCAAACTAAATAAATACAAAAAACTTTCAAAAATAGAATCAACATTCGTTGATGAGAGACACTTGAAAAACTTGTTTTTAAGAACAATAAAGAAAAAAGAGCTTAAGTAGTCTTTCTGCCATAAACACAAGTCTGATTGAGTCCTGA
>DEJH01000014.1:15159-20045 GCA_002353275.1 Caryophanales bacterium UBA2753
TTTTTGGTGATTAAAAGATTGGATATATTCTACACAAAAAGTGTATTAAGTATTAAAATTATTATATCTATATGAATAGAGGAGAATTCTTATCAAATTTAAGAAAGAAGAGAGGATTATCACAAAGTGATATTGCTTCTCTTTTAGGATACTCTCCTCAATTAGTTTCTCTTTGGGAAAAAGATAAAGCCTCTCCTGATTTATCAGTGGTTGGAGAATACGCTAAAGCACTGTCAATTGACTTAAAAGGTTTTATAGATTGCAAAGAACAAAAAGATAATGTTTTTTGTGATGATAAATCATTTGATATAAAGAAGTTTTCATCTTTTATTAAACAATTAAGAAAAGAAAAAGGATTAACTCAGTCTGAATTAGCAAAAGAGATTGGAGTTAATGTTAAAAATATTGGTACTTGGGAGAATATGTCTTCTTCTCCATCTATTGAACAATTTGTTACTTTAACTAAATTTTTTAATTTAAGTTATGATGAACTTTATTTTTGTTATAAAGATGATAGTAGTGTGATACCTAATTCTTCTAATAATAAAAATAAGAATAAATATATTATTCCTATATTAATAGCTATAGGAGCTTTAGTAATTGGAGGGGTAGCAACAGGACTTGGTATTATTTTTTCTAATAACCGCACTAGTGGTGATCCAATTATCACGATTAAAGATAATCTAGTGGTTGATAAAGAGAATAATACAGCGATATATGGTTATTATCCTCAAAGCAAGGTATTAGATGAAGAAATGATTGATTCCTTAAATAAAATAAGTGGACCTTCTATCGATAATAAATATTTTTTAAATAACGAATATTATGAAAAATATAAAAATAATTGGTATAAGTGTGATGAGATAAAATGGATTATTCTTTCAAGTAAAGAAAATGAATACACTCTTATTTCTGAAAAGCTAATAGATGTTGAACCTTTTTATCGTTCCTTATATGAAAGAACAATTGATGGGAAAACAATATATCCCACCAATTATGAATATAGTGATATAAGAAGTTGGCTTAATAATACTTTTTATCATTCAGCTTTCTTTTTACATAACGCTCATATATGTAGTACTGAAGTTGATAATTCTTCTAAAACTACAGATAAGGAAGATAACCAATATATTTGTAATAACACTATCGATAAAGTGTTCTTACTTTCTTATCAAGAATACAACGCTCTTGATTATACGATTAGAAGAGCAAAGAACAGCGAATATAATATCGCAAAAGGAGCCTATAACGATTCAGGATACGGATATCATTGGACTAGATCCCCATATTTTGATAACGATATTGTTCCATGGTGTATAAATCAAACTGGCTATTTATATACGAATTATGGCGGAGATGTCACTGTTAAAAATTGCGGTGTCCGTCCTTGTATAGTGGTTAAAGAATAATAAAATTCCGTTTTACTTGATTAAATCCTAAATATATTTGAGTCATTTCCCGTCTGCTTGATGGTCTTTTTTTGATATTTAGCCGAAGATAAATGTGTCGACAATATAAGGCTAGCCTACTAATTAAAAAGGTAGGATTATCTATGAAAGTCAACAAGACTCAGGCACTTATGTATCTTTTAAGTGTGCTCTTAACAAATAAACAAATATCTAAAGAATTTATAAAGAATAAGTTAGAAATATCAGATCTAACATTTAGAAGATATATGCAAGAAATACGCGCATATTTAATTAATTTTGAATTGCCTTATGAACTTAAATATTTAAAAGGCGAAGATATATATTCGTTGGTGGATTTATAGAAACTACGGTGAGTATCAATTATTGATACACACAATGAGTAATATAGTTTTTAAGAAAGATATTAACTATATGAAAGTTAGTAAGGCTCAAGCAATTGTGTTTATCTACGAACAACTTTTAAAAAATAAAACTATCAGTAAAGAAGACATACAAAATGTTATTTCAATATCTGATGTGACATTTAGAAGATATATACAAGAGTTAAGAGCATACCTAATTAATTTTAATAAAAACTACGAAATAATTTTTGAAAAGAAAAGCGAGAAATATTTGTTACAAACTAAAACATATAATTGAACAATTTGTAACAATCTTAGAAATGTGTGAGGAGATAAAAATAATGAACAAAAAATTTCATTCATTTATTGCTTTATTACCTGTTATTTCTTTTTTGAGTGGGTGCGGAAGCAGAAGCCAAGAAGTCTTTTATAACATCGAGTGGCGAAATTATGATCAAACAGTTCTAGATACTTCAGTTGTAAAAGCAGGAGAAATTCCTGAATATGAGGGAGAAACCCCAACTAGAGAAAAAAACGCTCAGTATACATATACATTTGATGGATGGACTCCAAATATTTCTCCTGCAAGCAAAGACACAATTTATGTAGCTAATTATAAGGAAGAAATTAATCAATATACTGTTACATGGAAAAATTATGATGGAACAGTACTTGATGTTGAAACATACAATTACGGAGATACCCCAACATATAAAGGGTCAACACCAACAAGGAAAAAAGACGCTCAATATACATATAGATTTTCAAACTGGTCTCCCTATGTTGCAAAAGTTACAAATGATGTTGTATATTTTGCAGAATATGCTAAAGTAACAAACCAATATACTGTTACATGGAAAAATTATGATGGAACAGTACTTGATGTTGAATCATACAAGTACGGAGATACCCCAACATATAAAGGACCAACTCCAAGTAAAGAGTCACTTGATGAAGACTATTGCTATATTTTTGTTGGGTGGGATAAGCAAATAACCACCGTAACTGAAGATTGCATTTATATTGCAAATATTGATTACATTTACGGCTACGATATGGAACTGGTAAACGGGACATATTACAAAGTTAGTAAGTGTTATTTAACGGAGTCGCAAATTATTAATGTCCCATCGAAATATAATAATTTGCCAGTAATCACAATTAAGGCAGATGCATTCATAAATTGCAAAAATACAAAATCTATAGTAGTTCCAAATAGTATAAAAGAAATAGAATCGAGAGCTTTTAAAGGGTGCTATTCCCTAGAGTCTATTACATTGCCTTTTATAGAGAAGGAATTTATAGAATATTTCGATGGGACCATTACAAACTATCCTAATATTCATAGTGTAAACATTCAAGGTGGTAGTGCAATTCCAAAAAAATGTTTTTCAAATTTAACACCGCTAGAATCTGTTATTATCCCAAGCAGTGTTACTTCGATTGGCAACTCCGCTTTCTATAATTGCTCATCATTGAAGTCTATTACATTGCCTTTCATTGGTGAATCTGCATCATCTAATCAATTTTTAGGTTTTATTTTTGGTGCAAGTGGTAGTGTTGATACCCCAAAATATGTTCCTTCTTCTTTAAAACAAATTGTAATAAATAATAGTTGTACATCAATTGCCAATGATGCTTTTCGCAATTGTTACCACATAGGATCAATAACAATTCCAGATAGTGTTACTTCAATTGGTTCGGGTGCCTTTTTTGAGTGTAGATCCTTAAAATTCATCAATATCCCAGGCAGTGTCACTTCAATTGGCTCAGCGGCTTTCAAAAATTGTTTCTCTTTAAAAACCATTACAATTCCAGATAGCGTCACTTCAATTGGCTCAGGGGCTTTTGGAAGCTGCTCATCACTAGAATCTATTACCTTACCCTTTATATATTCTGAATTAGGTCAATTTTTTTCTAATACTGTTCCTTCATCACTTAAAGAAGTAATTATTAATAAATGCGATTCAATTAGAAACCGAGCTTTTTACAATTGCTCATCCATAACATCCATTACAATTCTTGATAGTAATGCAACTTTTATCGGAGATTATGCTTTTTACAAATGCTCATCTTTGGCATCTTTCAATATTCCTGATAGTGTTACCTCGATAGGTAAAGAAGCTTTTTACAATTGCTCATCATTAACGTCCATCAATATTCCTGATGGCGTCACTTCAATTGGAGATTATGCTTTTTCTGATTGCTCTTCTTTAACAACAATCGTAATACCAAATAGTGCTACTTTGATAGGAAATAATGCTTTTTACAATTGCTCATCATTAACGTCTATCGTAATTTCTGATGGAGTCAGTTCTATTGGAGGTTCAACTTTTTACAATTGTACCTCTTTAGAAGATACTTATATAAGAGTTAGTTCAATAGAACAATTCTTATCAATAAGAGGAAAACGCTACTTGCGTGGAAAAATTCATTTATTGGATCAAAATGGTGATGAAATTACAGAAGTCGTGATTCCAAATTCAGTCACAAGTATTGATAGTTACACCTTCTCTAATTGTTCATTTCTTACCTCAATCACAATACCAGATAGTGTCGCTTCAATTGGGAGTCATGCTTTCTCTGGCTGTTCATCTTTAATATCTATCGTAATCCCAAACGGTGTCACCTCAATTAACGAAGCGACTTTTGAAAACTGTTCATCCTTAATATCCATCAATATCCCAGATAGCGTTTCTTCAATTGGCACGTCGGCTTTTAAAAATTGTTTCTCTTTAAAATCCATTACAATTCCAGATAGTGTCACTTCAATCGGCACAGGGGTTTTTGAAAACTGTTCATCACTAGAATCGATTACTTTACCATTTATATGTTCTAAATTAGATGATCTGTTTTCTAACACTACTCCCTCATCACTTAAAGAAGTAATTGTTAATAAATGCGATTCAATTGGAGACCGAGCTTTTTACAATTGTTCATCCTTAACATCCATTACAATTCTTGATAGTAATGTAACTTTTATCGGAGCTTATGCTTTCCAAGATTGCTCATCTTTGGTATCTTTCAATATTCCTAATGGAGTTACCTCGATTGGAATTTCTGCTTTTCAAGGATGTTCATCTTTAACATCCATCGCAATCCCTAATAGTGTTAC
>DEJH01000014.1:20112-20237 GCA_002353275.1 Caryophanales bacterium UBA2753
ACATCCATTAATATCCCTGACAGTGTTGTTTCAATTGGTCTCTTTGCTTTTCAAAACTGTTCATCCTTAGCGTCCATTAATATTCCTAATGGTGTCACCTTAATCGGATGGTCAACTTTCTCTGG
>DEJH01000066.1:0-2772 GCA_002353275.1 Caryophanales bacterium UBA2753
AAAGGAATTTAAAGAAAGAAGACTAACTATTAAAAAACAATAAGAATTTTTACAAAAGTTTGTTTCCTAGAAAATTAGAGTGTTCTAAAAAGAACTCAGCATAGTGAGCTTTAAAAAAATTGACTATGTCAAATCCTACTTACAGCGAGATGGATCGTACTTAGTATTATGTGTCTCGAGGTAATAAATAACTCTTACAAGTTTCTTAGCAGCATGGCTATCAGCGACTCGTAAGAACTTATGTCCAGCTACTTTCTTCTTCACCCAATATTCCTTAAATGTTGGAGTGTGAATGCAGACAGCTCGGACAACATTCATTAAAGCATATCTCAAGTGAGATGATCCACGTTTGACCATTTTGCCTCGATGGCATTTAGTGCCTGATTGAGATATACCAACATCTACTCCAGCGTAAGCGATACATTGTTCGGCACCTGGAAATCTGGAGAGATCTCCAAATTCTCCTAAAATAGTGGCCAAACTAATCGGTCCCATTCCTGGAATAGATAAAGATGGAGAATCTAATTCGAAAATAATCGACTTAATCTTCTCTTCTAATTTAGATACTTCTTCGTTTACAGTTTCGTAGACGTTAAGTATAGATGGTAATTCATCTAATAAATATTTAGGTGCAATACCAATTGATTCTATTGCGGATTTCTTAATCTCCAATAGTTTGGAAGTAGACATCTTCCTAGAAACATTATGGATAAGAGTGATATCTTCATCGGTCCATCTAGCGATTCTAGAAGGAGTCTTATACTTCCTAATAATGAACAAAGCTGTCTCAGAACGAAGTTTAGCTGTAAAAAACTTCTTAAATTCTGGGAAAGTGATGTCCAAGACGTTCGTTAACTTAACCAAGCATCTCGAACGTTGATCAACAAGAGTTTCTCTTAATCTAGTTAAACTCTTTAATGCCTCAAGATGATATACTTGTGGTTGATAGGTCTTGGTAGCGATAGCCATTAAATACCTAGCAATCACTTGACAATCAATCTTGTCGGTCTTGGTTCTTCTAAGTGAGGTTTGTGAATGGAATCTGCTCACTTGAAGAGGATTGAGTTCTATGAACTTAAATCCGTTAGAGGTAAGGAATGCCTTGATAAGCATTCCATAATGTCCTGTAGCTTCTAAACCTATCTTTATTATTTGGGAACAATGAAGATTAGTTAGAACTTCAAGCATTTCATGGAATCCTTCCTTATTATTGGTAATCGTCCGTGGAGGTACGATTATCTCTCCTGTATCACCATCTATGATGCAGAAGTCATGTTTGAATTTGGCAATGTCAATGCCCATGTAAAACATATAGTTTCACCTCCTTCGTTAATACTGTGGTCCCTTAGCTTTTATTCCTCGTAGCCTTGTGCTTGATAAATCGTCTAAGCGATAACTAACTGATTAACGATTAAAATAAAAGCTGTGGTAAGAGCCTTCTTTGACTAGTCTAAGCTAGAATATTATAGGTACAAATCCACAGCATATAAGTGAATTATATCATTGCTGTGAAATGAATAACTCACATGGTTCCCAAAGAAAGGAATTATAGATGAAGATCAATCAATTCTTTGGTCGAATTCTATAATACAAGGTAATCATCATGAAAGAAAAAATCTTATTTACATCCGAATCTGTCTCTGAAGGTCATCCAGATAAAGTATGCGACCAAATCAGTGACGCAGTTTTAGATGCGTGTTTAAAAGTGGATCCTAATACCCATGTCGCTTGTGAGACTTTTGCGACTACTGATTTTATTCTTGTAGGAGGAGAAATTACTTGTAAGGAAAAAATGAATATTCCGCAAATTGTTAAAGATGTATTAAAGAAGATTGGTTATGATAAGCCTGAATATGGATGTGACTATCATACGATTGAAATCGTCGATAAGACAAAGCAACAATCCCCTGATATCAATCAAGGAGTAAATCAAAAGAAACCTGAAGATTTAGGAGCAGGTGACCAAGGATTAATGTTTGGCTATGCCACAAATGAAACTAGTGGATATATGCCACTTGCAATCTCTATTGCTCATAAACTTGTTAGAGATGCTAGTGAAAAACGCCACAAAGGGCTATTTAAGGGTGCTAGACCAGATATGAAGAGTCAAGTGACTATCGATTACACTGACCCTAAACATATTCGTATCGATAACATGCTAATGTCGATCCAACATGATGAAGATGTTAACCTTGATGAATTTAAAGAATATATTCACAAAAACATCATGCAAGAGGTTGCTAAATCATTTGGTTTAAATACTGACTTTAAATATTTAATTAATCCAACTGGTAGATTTGTTTTAGGTGGCCCTGCTGGAGATACAGGTTTAACTGGTAGAAAAATAATTGTTGATACTTATGGTGGATCTGCAAACCATGGTGGAGGAGCTTTCTCAGGAAAAGACCCATCTAAAGTTGACCGTAGTGGAGCCTATATGGCTAGATATATCGCTAAAAACTTAGTGGCAGCAGGAGTAGCTGATCGCTTAGAAGTGCAGCTCTCTTATGCAATTGGAGTTAATTACCCATTAAGTATTGGAGTTAAAACTTTTAAGACTAGTAAATATCCAGACGAAAAGATTTTAGAAGTAATTCATAAAGTATTTGATTGTCGTCCTGGAATGATTATTAAAAACTTCTCACTTAAAAGACCATCTTTTAAATATCAAGACATCTCAAACTATGGTCATTTTGGTCGTCCAGATATCGATTTACCTTGGGAAAAGCTTGATAAAGTTGACGAAATTAAAGAATTATTAAAATAGGTTAA
>DEJH01000066.1:2812-3696 GCA_002353275.1 Caryophanales bacterium UBA2753
TCTCGCGTACACGCATAATGCGAAGAGCGAGCTTTTTTCTTGTTGAAAATAATAAAGATCGCTGGTTATATTATGATTAGAAAGCAAAGCAAAAGATGTTGCCTCTTGTTCTTGAACAAGTAATTGCAACTTCATGTTTCGAGACTAGCGATGCTTCCTAATTGACGTTAAACCGTGGTTACTTTTGCTTCAGTACTCGAGCGGTTAAATTAACGTCTTTTCTTTTGATTTCTTCAATTCCAAGTAATTTAACAATGTCATTTCCAAACTTTTCTTTCATTGCTTCGATTGGTGTTTTCCAATCTAGAGATTTTCTAGGATATGAATTTATATGCGAATTAATGATTTGTATGTCTTCCTCATTAATCGTGTCTAAAGTTTTGCCCTTCTTTCTGATATAGCGGAATAATTCATGATTTCTTTCACATTCTGCTTTATCGCTAGATCGATAAGTCCTGGTATAAAAAACTCGATACATTATTTCTCCATCTATGTCATGTTCTAGTTCGGTTAGATTATCGAATTCTGTTCCATTGTCGCTTAATAAGACACGGAACACTTTAGAAAATCTTTCTTTTCCAAGCTTATTTCTAATTGCCATAAAAGCATTGTTAACTCTTAAGGCAGTTTTATTTAGCAAGAGAATATACATCTGAAAGTGGAGTGTGTCCGCATGGATTGTTAAAAGGCATTTTTTATCATCTCTTTTTCCAAAAACTGTATCGCATTGAAATGTGACTGTCTTTGGATAAATCTTCATATAGTGAACATAATCATCATATAAGTGATCAATCTTCTTTAAAGGATCATGGGAATAACTTCTAGGATAGTTATAATTATTTGAAGTAGTAATAGACAATTTTCTTCTTAAATCAATATTTTTA
>DEJH01000026.1:0-2516 GCA_002353275.1 Caryophanales bacterium UBA2753
TTACCCTTGCCATTAAATTTATTATTAATATAATTAAATTAATGATAGACGGAATTATCTTAGCGGGCGGTAAGTCCACGAGAATGGGTACTAACAAACTCCTTTTAGAGTACAAAGGACATCCTTTAATTTGGTACACAATCCAAGGAATGAAACCACATGTTGATCGTATTATTATCGTGACTGGAAAATACGATAACGATATAAGAAACGCCTTAAAAGATGAAAAAGTCACCTTTATTTATAACTCTAATTATGAGAAAGGAATGTTCTCAAGTGTTCAGGCTGGTATTAGAGAAGTTAAAGGTGATTTCTTTTTAATCCCAGGAGATTGCCCATTTGTCAAATCCTCGACTTATGAAAAACTTCTTAAAGGCAAAGGTGATATCAGAGTGCCAGTTAATGGAAAACAAGAAGGGCATCCTATTTATATAAAATTTCGATACAAAGAAGAAATATTATCTCATGACTTAGATTTTAATCTAAAACTATTTCGAGACTCTAAAAAATATGAGATAATAAATGTCGAAGACGAAAACATAGTGACAAATCTAAACAGTGTTTTAGATTTTAATAATTTACGTTAATTTGAAAGGAAGATAGTATGAAAGTAAATGAATACTACCGTGCATCTTCAATAGAAGATGCCTATCTCAAGTTACAAGAAAATCCTAAGAACGTTATTCTCGCTGGCGGACTTTGGATTAAGAAAATCGGACAAGACTGTAACGCTCTTGTTGATTTATCTACCCTTGGCTTAAACAAAATTAGTGAGACAAAGGATGAAGTGATTGTGGGAAGCATGGTCACTCAAAGAGATTTCGAGAACTCTCCACTCATTCGATCCTTATTTAATGACTCAATTGCTTTTGCAGTTAGAGAAGTAATGGGTGTGAACTTCCGTAACATCGCCACTGTCGGTGGTTCGATTATGGGAAGATACCCTTTCTCTGATGTCATTTGTGGATTACTTCCATATCATGTGACATTGGAATTTTATCCAAAACAAACAATGTCTTTAGAAGAATATCTAGAATACAAAGGTAAGCTTAACGCTATTCTAGTTTCTATCCATATCAAAAAGGAAAAAGGTAGAGGATTTTTTAAGAAAGTTAAAATCACTGCTTTAGATTTCCCAATTGTGAATTTTGCTGTTAGTAAAGTAAATGGAAAATATTCAATTGTAGTAGGCGCTAGACCAATGGTGGCTGCCTTAGCCAAAAAAGCAATGGAATATATTAACTCTTTAAGCAAAATTAGTGAATTAGACTATAAGAAAGCCGCTGAAATTGCTGCTGAAGAACTTTCATATTTAGATAATAAAGACTCCTCTAAAGAGTATCGAATTGATTTAACTAAAGTCTATGTTGCTCGTGGACTTAAGGAGGTCAGTAAATAATGTTAGTAACATTTTATTTAAATGACGTTGAAGTTACATATAACGTCAGACCAGGTGAATATCTTGCTGAAAGTTTAAGAAATCATGGTGTCAAATCCGTTAAAGTTGGATGTAACGAATCTACTTGTGGATCTTGCACTTTACTAGTGGATGGAAAACCAATGATGAGTTGCTCCTTATTAACTGCCTCGATTGAAGGTAAACACATCATTACAATTGAAGGTATTCAAGAAGAAGCTGCAAAAATATCTACTTATTTTGCTAAACAAGGCGCTGATCAATGTGGATTCTGTAATGTCGGCTTTGCACTTGTGATTTATGCGCTTAAAAAAGAATATAAAGACCCAACTACTGAGGAAATTAAAAACTATATCGTTGGTAACCTTTGCCGTTGCTCAGGTTTACAGTCTCATTTAAAAGCGATTAAAGCGTATTTGAAGGGAGAATAATTTATGGCAGTCGATAAGAAAAAATTACGTGTTGTTAATAACTTTACTCCTTCTGTTGATGGAAAAGGATTGATGCAAGGTCGTTCTTATTACACTGACGATTTAGCAGTCCAAGGAAGCTTAGTGATTAAGATTTTAAGATCTCCTCATGCTTTTGCTCATATTAAATCAATTGATGTTAGCGAAGCTCAAAAGCTTAATGGTGTTGCTCTTGTATTAACTTATAAAGATGTCCCACATGTTTCATTTTCTAGAGCAGGACAGGGATATCCAGAACCTTCTCCACATGATAAATTCATTCTAGATGAATATGTTCGTTATGTTGGTGATGAAGTCGCTATGGTAGCGGCTATTGATGAAGAAACCGCTAAGGAAGCCCTTAAATTAATCAAAGTCGAATATGAAGTATTAGAACCTGTTCTTGATTTTGAAACCGCTTATGAAAACAAATCCGTTATTCACCCAGAAGATGGAATTTGTGAAATGTTCCCAATTGGTTTTGAACCAAAAAAGAATGTTGCTGCAGCTTATGAAATGCATGTTGGTGATGTTGAAAAGGAACTCGCTAAAAGTGATGTCGTTGTAGAAGAAACTTTCTATACACAAGCACAAGCTCACGCAATGCTTGAAACACATAGTAGTAACGCTCGACTTGATGAACATAATCG
>DEJH01000026.1:2609-84134 GCA_002353275.1 Caryophanales bacterium UBA2753
ACATTAGGAATTCCAGTTAGCCAAATTAGAGTGATTAAGCCACGTGTTGGTGGTGGTTTTGGTGGTAAACAAGCTTTCCATGGTGAATTCTTCTGTGCTCTTACTACTTTAAGAACTGGAAAACCATCACGTCTTGTTTATACAAGAGAAGAAGTCTTTGGTGCTTCATATACTCGTCACCCAATGAGAATTACATTAAGAATGGGTGCGATGAAAGATGGAAGAATTAACGCCATTGATTGTAGAACATTAAGTGATACTGGTGCTTATGGTGAGCACTCTCTTACCGTCTTTATGATTGTCGGTAGTAAAGTTTTACCTTTATATAATAAAGTTGATGCTGTCCGTTTTGGTGGACATGTTGTTTATACTAACCACGTTCCAGCAGGAGCATATCGTGGTTATGGTGCTATTCAAGGAAACTATGCTTTAGAAGCTACCGTTGATATTCTTTCTGAAAAACTTGGAATGGATCCAAAAGTTGTGAGAGAAATCAACTCCATGAAAGAAAAAGAAACTTCTCCAATTTTTGAAATTATGGGAGAAGGTACAAAAGGCACTGCAATGATTATGGAATCTTGTAAACTTCCATATTGTATTAAGCGTGGTGCTGAGCTTATTGACTGGGAACATAATCACCCAGCTAAAAAAGTTAGTGAGAATAGAGTCCGTGGCTATGGAATGGCGATCGCTATGCAAGGTAGTGGTATTCCATTCATGGATATGGGAAGTGCCTCAATTAAGCTAAACGACGGGGGTTCTTATATGGTTACGGTCGGCGCAACCGATATTGGACAAGGTTCAGATACAATGATTTCTCAAATCGTTGCAGAAGAACTTGGAACCACCGTTGATAATGTATTAATTTATTCTTCTGATACCGATTTAACACCATTTGACTGTGGTGCTTATGCTTCTAGTACAACCTATGTTTCAGGTAATGCTGCTTGGAAGGCTGCTCAAAAAATGAGAAGAAGATTAATTAAAGAAGCAGCAACATTCTTAGAATGTGATGAAAACTCAGTCGAATTTGATGGAACCACATTTACTAGTGGAAGTAAATCCATCACTTTAAATGAAATTTCTGTAAAAATGCTATATAACAAAAACTTACAACAAGTCCAAGTAACTGAAAGTTATTATGGTCATGTTTCTCCACCTCCATTTATGGCAGCGTATGCTGAAGTGGAAGTTGATCTTGAAACTGGTGAATATGACATCCTTAACTATGTTACTGTTACTGATTGTGGTACCACAATTAACCCTACTCTTGCCAAAGGACAAGTTGAAGGAGGAATTGTTCAAGGTATAGGTATGGCCTGTTTTGAGGCTGTTAAATATGATAAGAAAGGTAATCTTTTAAGTAACAACTTCCTTAACTACCATATTCCTACTCAAAAAGAAATTCATAAACTCACCACTGAATTCGCTGATTCATATGAACCAACTGGTCCATTTGGAGCGAAGTCTGTTGGTGAAATTGGTATTGATACACCTCCAGCAGTTATCTGTAACGCAATTTATAATGCAACAGGTGTAAGAATTCATTCTTTACCAATCACTCCAGAAAAGATTTTAAAAGGTATTAAAGAACTCAAAAAATAGTATGTTTGATTTATTTATCAAAAACGGATACGTATATATTGATGGTGAATTTCGTAACGTTAATATCGGAATAACCGGGGAAAAGATTTCATATCTTGGACCTGAAGAATTTTCCGCTAACGAAGTTATTGATGCCAGTAATAGAAAAATCATCCCTGGCTTAATTGATCCACATGTTCATTTTGATTTATATTGTGGAACAATTACCTCTAGAGATAACTTTTATTACGGTTCTAAAAGCGCGATTTATGGTGGAGTAACCACAATCGTGGATTTCCTAGATCCTAGTAGAAACGCTAAAGAGCTTGAAGAAACTTTTTATGCTAGAAAAAAATTAGCGGAAAACTGTAATGTTGATTATCACTTTCATGCTTGTATTCGTGAACCTGATGGAGATTTAGAAGAATATGTCTTAAAAATGAAACAGCTTGGTATGAATACCATTAAGCTTTTTACTACATATTCTGAAACTCATCGAAGAACTTATGATAAAGATATAATTGAGTTATTAAAACTCTCTAAAAAATATGATTTCCTCGTTTTAGCCCATATTGAAAATGATGAAATGATTAATCGAGACGAATCACTTACTTATGAATCTCTTTCGGAAGCAAGAAATTCAGAAAGTGAGACATCTGAGGCTCTCAAATTATGTGGGTACGCTCGTGAGACCGGTGGTAATTTATATATGGTCCACTGCTCTAGTGGAAACACGATTGAAAGAATCAAAAAAGAATATAAAGATTGTTTAAACAAGAATATTTTTGTTGAATCTTGCCCTCAATATTTCGTGTTTAATAGTTCGGTGTTGAAGGGTAAACAAGGATATCTATTTACTTTTGCTCCTCCTTTAAGAAAAGAAGAAGAAAGAAAACTTTTGATTAATAACTTTAACAATATCTACACAATCGGTACTGATCACTGTGCTTTTAATATTGAAGATAAAAAAAGTCACACACTTTTAAAAGGAATGCCGCTAGGAGTAGGAGGAATCGAAACTAGCTTTATCGTTATGTATAAATTATTTGGTGATTCAGTAATTGATAAGATGTGCAAAAATGTCGCTAAAATTGAAAGATTTGCCGGCAAAAGTGGTATTTTAGTTGGAAATTACGCAGATTTAGTTATTCTCAAAAGTGGTTTATATAAGATTGGAAAGCCTCATGGAAATGTTGATTATTCAATCTATGAAGGAATCACTTCTAACATCAAAATTGAATCGACAATCATTCGTGGTCAATTCGCTTTAAAAGATGGCAGATTTATTCGTCATAAAGGTCAATTAATCGACTGTGAGAAAGGGAAAAAATAATGAAAGCCTTAATTAATGTTCGTATTTATGACTATAAGAATTATATTGAAAACGGCTATGTTGTTTTTGATAAGAAGATTGTTAAAGTAGGTCAAATGACCGAATTCAAAAATGAGGGATATTCTCTTATTGATGGAAAAGGACAATTATTACTCCCTAACTTTGTTTGTGCTCACGCTCATATTTATTCAATTTTTGCTCGTGGGCTTGCTCTTCCTTTCAATCCTAAAAATTTCCAAGAGATTTTAGACCAGATGTGGTGGAAATTAGATTCACAAATTGATAATGAGATTACTTATTATTCTGGAATTGCGGCCGGTAGTGAATTCCTCCTTAATGGTGTGACCACGATTATTGATCACCACGTTTCAGGAGCAGAAATAATTGGTTCGCTATCTTCTTTAAAGAAAGCTTTATTTAATACATTACATTTACGTTCAATTCTTTGCTTTGAATGTAGTGATCGCTATCCAATCTTAGATTGTATTAAAGAAAATATTTCTTTTGCTAATAAGAATCACACTGAATTTACTTCTGGATTATTTGGAATGCACGCTTCTATGTCATTATCTAATGAATCCTATAAATTAATAAGTAAGAAGATTAAAGATATTCCTCTTCATATTCATGTAGCTGAAAGTAATATGGATGAGATGGATTCATATAATAAATATCACACCAACATCATCTCAAGATTAGATAAATATCACCTTATTAATAAAGATTCTTTAATTGTTCATGGAGTGCACATCACTGATGACGAACTTAAGATTGTTAAAGATAGAGAAGCTTATATGGTGGTAAATACCACAAGCAATTTAAATAATGCTGTTGGAGTGCCTGATATTAAAAAATATTTAGATTATAAGATCCCAGTTATGATTGGTAATGATGGGTTATCTTCTTCGATGGCAACAGAATATTTGAATGCTTATTATTTGACTCATTTTAAAAATAATAATCCTACCTCTATGAATTTAGGGGCCATTGTTGATATAATCAATAATGCATATAATTATGTCAGTCGTAGATTGGGGACTAATATTGGTAAAATCGAACCTTCTTTTGTAAGCGATTTTATGCTTTTACCTTATACCCCATTTACTGATATGAGTTCTTCTAATGCCTTTGGTCATATCTTCTTTGGTTTATATCCTAATTTCAAACCAGTCGATGTATATGTTGACGGAGTTCGCTTAGTAAGAAATGGTGAACTCACCTCTAAAAAAGTAAAAGAAGAATTAATTAAATCTCGTGAATATAGTCAAAAACTTTGGAAAAAAGTGAAGGAGTTAAATTAATGGATTTAAGTACAAAATTTGATGGATTATACCTAAAGAACCCACTTATGCCAGCAGCAGGACCACTTGTTGGTGATGCTGAAAAAATGCTTTGGCTTAAAGATCAGGGTTTAGGCGCGCTTGTCGCAAAAACAATTTCTACTAAAGACGCTCATATTCCTCACCCATGTATCATTGGAGAAGGAATGGACAAGATTTTCAACTGTGAACTTTGGACCGAATATCCTAAAGAAAAATGGATAAATGAATTCCTTCCAGAATTAAAAGCGAAAAAAGGTGATACTCCTTTAATCATTTCAGTTGGTTATACCAAAGAAGATATGGAAGTTCTCATTCCTCTTCTCGATGAATTTGCGGATGCTTTTGAAGTGAGCTGCCACTATGTTGGAACTGACCATGAAAAAGTTGCAGAAACTGTTAGAACAATTAGAAAGCACACCAAAAAACCTTTCTATATGAAAATTTCACCACATATTCCAGATCCAGCAGGATTTGCTCATATCATCAAAGAGAATGGCGCTAATGGTGTGGTTGCTATTAACTCTTTAGGACCAAGCATGGTTATTGATGTAGAAAATCGTAAAATGGCTTGTTCTAATGACAAAGGATTTGTCTGGATGAGTGGACCAGTTATTAAACCATTAGCTTTAGCTACTGTTTACACTATTAAACAAGCTGAGCCATCCTTAACTGTTATTGGTGTTGGTGGAGTTGCTTCTGCTAAAGATGTAATTGAATTCTTATTAGCAGGTGCTTCAGCGGTTGGAATGCTTTCTGCTCCTATGTTAAGAGGAAAAGAATTATATGCAAAAGTTATCGCTGACCTTCCAAAAGAATTAGAAAAATATGGTTTCTCTTCTGTTGAAGAAGTGATTCATACTCAACTTAAAAATGTCGTTACTTATGAGCATGAAATGCCAAAAGTGGAAGCTCTCAAATGTTCCCACTGTGGATTATGCGCTCGTAACTGCCCATATTTTGCAATTAATATGAATTCAGAAAAAGTTCCTGAATTTGATTTAAATATATGCTTTAGATGCGGTCTCTGCGCGTCTAAATGCCCAGTAAAGGCTATCAAATTTTAATCACAATGCTACCGAAATATTTAACTTCAGTCAAAAAAGTAGATAACGAAGAAAAGATGTCAGGAATGGCAATTTTTACAGGCGATATTCTCATGGAAGACGCCTACTATGCTATCCCTGTTCGTTCTACTATTTCATTTGGAAAGATTTTAGAAATTAAAGTTCCTACATTACCAAAGAACTATTATTTCATTTCTGCTAAAGACATCATCAAAGAAAACGTATGCAATATCATCGTTGATGATTGGCCAGTTTTCGCAGATAAAGAAACCCACTATAAAGGTGAAACAATTGGATTAATTGTTGGGCCAGATAAAAAGAAAGCGATTGAATTATCCAAATTAGTGGAAGTCAAATACGAAGAATATGAACCAGTATATGAGATGAAAAACTCATATGTTCATAAAGAATTCGTTAAAGGCGATAAGGAAGTATTTAAGAAAGCTAGTAAAGTTTTCTCTGAAGAATTTGAAACAGGTTATCAAGATCAAATCTATTTAGAACCACAAGGAATGTTGATGTGGCTTGATGGAGATAAAATCACTGTCAAAGCTTCAATGCAATGCCCTTTCTATATTAAAAAAGCAATCATGAGAACTCTTGGCTATCCAGAAGATAAAGTGAGAGTTATTCAACCTGCTGTTGGTGGTGCTTTTGGTGGAAAGGAACATTACCCATCTTTGATGGGTGCTCAACTTGCTACCGCAATTGTGAAAATCAAAAAACCGATTAAGATGATTTTTGATCGTAAAGAAGATATTACTTTTACCACTAAACGTCATCCTTCAAAAACCAATATAAGTGCTTATTTAGATGACAAAGATAATATTTTAGGAGTTAAGATTCATGTTGGAATCGATGGAGGAGCCTATATTGGCTGCTCAATGGTTGTTCTTTCTAGAGCCTTAATCGCTGCGACAAATACCTATACTTTTGATAACGTGGAAATTGTTGGTGATGCTTATTGCACTAATAAAATTCCTTCCGCCGCTTTTAGAGGATTTGGATCTCCTCAATCAATATTTGCAATTGAGCTATTTATTAACCATTTAGCGGACTTTCTACATGTTAATCCTGTTGATTTACGTACAAAATACTTAGTTAAAACCGGAGATATCACTTCCACTAATGGCGTATTTAGAGACCCAATTATCTTAAAAGATTTAATCGATAAAGCTTTTGAGATGAGTGATTATAAACGCAAAGTAAAGGAATATTCTAAACCAGGAACATATCGAGGAATTGGTTATTCTACCTTCCTTCATGGATGTGGCTTTACTGGTAGTGGAGAAAGCACAATTATTAATGCTCAACTTAGAATGAAGAAAGATAAAGATGGTGTAGTTACTTTTTACACATCTCAAGTCGACTTTGGTCAAGGTAATAGAACAACATTAAAAAGAATTGTCGTTGATACATTAGGCATTCCAGAAGATAAAGTTATTTATGACGCTCCTGATACTGATCAAACTCTTTCTACTGGACCAACTGCTGCTAGTAGAACGATTATTATTGTTGGAGGATTAGTAGCTAAAGCTGCTAAACATCTTAAAGAAATCTGGATTGATGGCAAGGAGCAAGAAATTGTTGAACCATATGTCGGCCCTTCATATATCAAATGGGATGAAGATACGATGCAAGGAGATGCTTATCCAGGATATGCTTGGGGAGTTAATGTCATCGAAGTTGAAGTTGACCCAATTACATACGAAGTATCAATTATTGGAACTTGGTCAACTTATGATGTCGGTCACGCAATCGATGAAAGAATAATCATCGGTCAAGCTGATGGTGGATTAGCTCAAGCTTTAGGATGGGCCTATTTAGAAAAAGAAGAGGTCTCTGATGGCGAATTTAAACAAACAAGGATGAGTGACTATGTGATTCCAACCTTTGTCGATTTACCAAAAATGGAGACCGCTCTAATTGATAATCCATTCCCTTATGGTGCTTTCGGCGCTAAAGGAGCGGGCGAACTTACTTTTGTCGGAGGAGCCCCTGCTTTTGCTATTGCTTTAGAACAAGCAATTAATCGCAAGGTTCATAAAATCCCAGCGACACCTGAATATATTATGGAGTTAATTGAAAATGGAAATTAAATTTGTCCTTAATCATAAACAAGTTGCCATTGATGTTAATCCATCGATGAGACTTTTAGATGTCCTTCGTGATGTCTGTCATTTAACTGGCACTAAAGAAGGATGTGGAGAAGGTGAATGCGGAGCGTGTACTGTTTTAGTGAATGACGAACCAGTAAACTCTTGCTTAATGCCAATTATTAATGTTTTTGGAAAAGAAGTTATTACTATTGAAGGATTTAGAGAAACTAAAGCATATAAAGTTATTTCTTCTGCCTTTGCAGATATGGGCGGTAGCCAATGTGGCTTCTGCACCCCTGGAATGATTTTAGCGAGTTATGCTGTTTTAAGAAAAAATCCTCATCCAACTGATGAAGAAATTAGAATTGCTTTAAGTGGTAATTTATGTCGATGCACTGGTTATCAAGCAATTGTTAACGCTGTGAAATTAGCTAGTGAGAAAGGAGTGAAATTATGATCCATTATTTTGTTCCTTCTTCTTTAAAAGAAGCTCTTAAAATCTTAAATGAAAATGATTGCTATATCTTTGCTGGTGGCACTGATTTGATGGTCCAAAAACATCTTTCTAGTGGCTTACTCCCTAATTTTGATAAAGATGTACTCTTTATTATGAAAATTAATGAACTCAACTATATCGAAAAAGATAATGAAGGAAATATCCATATTGGAGCAACAACAAGATATAACGAAATTGAAGCTTCTTCTTTAATTCCAGAAATCTATAAAACTGTGATTAAAGAAATCGCTTCCCCTAATATTCGTAATATGGCCACTTTAGCGGGCAATATCGGTAACGCTTCTCCTGCTGGAGATAGTTTACTTCCACTTATCTTAAATGACGCGGAAGTCGTATTATCTTCGATTGATGGAGAAAGAATTATCAAGGTTCAAGACTTCATTTTAGGAGTTAAAAAACTTGATAGAAAACAAAATGAAATCATCAAAGAAATCGTGATTAAACCACAAGAACTCGACTATTTTTATCGTAAAGTGGGTTCAAGAAAAGCGGAATCAATCACCAAAGTATCTTTCTTAGGTGGATATAAAATTGAAAAAAATCGACTCGTTGATTTTAGAGTGGCATTTGGTAGTGTTTCTACTAAAGTCGTAAGAAATCAAGAAGTTGAGAATAAATATATTAATAAGGAATTAAAAGATATAGATATTGATAGTGTAGTTAATGATTACACTAATCTAGTCACCCCGATTACTGATCAAAGAAGTAATAAGGAATATCGTCATAAAGTGGCGATGAATCTTCTTAAGAAATTCCTTAAAGAAATTAAAGGAGGTAGAGATGAATAAATATATTCTTGGATATCGATGCACGGTATGTGGGAAATTCTTCAAACCAGATGAAGCTAGTCTTACTTGCCCAATCTGTGGGGAAAAAGGAATTCTTGATGTCGAATATGATTATGAAGCTTTAAAGAAAGTTTTCACTAAAGAATATTTCGCTAATAATCGTAACTATTCGATGTGGAGATATGCTCCGATGATGGGAATTGAAGATAAGCACATCGATGAAATGCTGAGAATTGGTTGGACCCCATTAATTAAAAGCAGAAATCTCGCTAAAGAATTTGGATTAAAAGAGCTCTATATTAAAGATGATGGTCTTAATCCAAGTGGAAGTAGTAAAGATAGAGCTAGTGGAGTAGCAGTTCTTAAAGCGATTGAAGCTGGAGCAAAAGTTATTGCTTGTTCTTCTACAGGTAATGCCGCTAGTAGTTGTGCTTGTCACGCTGCCCATATGGGTTTACCTGCCGTCATCTTTGTTCCAAAAAGAGCACCGATTGGTAAATTAACTCAAATCTCCTTATATGGAGCAACCTTAGTAATAGTTGATGGCGATTATAAAGCGGCCTTCAAATTATCTAAGGAAGCAATTGATAAATATGGTTGGTATAACCGTAATGCAGCGATTAACCCATATATGGTTGAAGGAAAGAAAACCGTTTCCTTAGAAATCGCTGAACAACTTAATTTCAAACCTACTGATTGGGTTGCTATCTCAGTTGGAGATGGCTGTTCCATCGGTGGAGTTTATAAAGGCTTTGCCGAACTACATAAGATGGGCTTGATTGAAAAAGTTCCTCATATCTTAGGAGTTCAATCGACAGGATGTGAACCATTCGTCATTGCTAGTAAAAAAGGTACTGGCTTAGAAGAATGTGAAGAAAACACTATTGCTGATAGCATTGCCGTTGGTATCCCTCGTAATCCAATTAAAGCTCTTAGAGCGGTTGAATACTCTAAAGGAGCTTGGATTTCCGTTCCTGACTCAGAGATTATTGAAGCGATGAGTTTATTAGGAAAAAATGAAGGAATATTTGCTGAACCTGCCGCTAGCGCCGCTGTTGCAGGTGTAAGAAAAGCAATAAAAGAAGGTGTTATTAAGAAAAATGAATCAGTAACCATTATTATTACTGGTAACGGTCTAAAAGATCCTAATAACGCTCAAAAGGCAATCATTAAACCTGATTTAATGGAGCCAAACATTAACAAGTTAGACATTTACTTAAAAGAAAAAGGAGTAATTTAAATATGTCAAAAATCCCATTTGGTCCAACATATGATGAAATGTTGAACCCAAACCACCAAGATCCAGAAGTGAGAAAGAAAGCGTTAAAAGCGAAAGAGGAAGACGAACTCGATCCAATTAACCTTTTCAACATCACCTGGAAAAATGAGAAAAACGAAGTTAACAAAATCGTTCTTCCAAAAGCATTAACTGGAGTGGAGGCTAATATTGTTGTCCTATTAGGAAAATATTTCCCAAGCGGATCTCACAAAGTCGGTCCAGCTTACTCAACCTTAATCGAAGGATGTGTGGATAAAGAAATTATCCCAGGAAAACACACCATCTTAGGTCCAAGTACTGGTAACTTTGGTATCGGTGTTAGCTATATCACTAACTTAATGAAATATGACGCGATTGTCATTATGCCTGACAATATGTCTAAAGAGAGATATCAAAGAATTCAACGCTATGGAGCAAAACTTGATTTAACTCCAGGTAGTGAAAGCGATGTTATTCTCACTCTTGAAAGAACATACGAATTAAAGAAAGATCCAAAGAATAGAACTCTCGCTCAATTTGAATTATTACCAAACTATCGTTTCCATCGTCACGTTACTGGTAATAGCTGTATCGAAGCTGTTAAAGGAATTGGAAATGAAAGAATTGCGGCTTTCTGTTCTGCTCCAGGAAGCGCTGGAACTTTAGCTGCTGGAGACCAAATCAAAGTTGTCTTCCCAGAATGTAAAGTTGTTGCCTTAGAACCACACGAATGTTCTACCCTCACCAATGGTGGAAGAGGACAACATAGAATTGAAGGTATCGGTGATAAGATGTGTACCTTAATTCATAACGTTTTGACTACTGACTTCATCACTCAAATCGTTGATGATGACTGTGTTAGAGGTCTTGAAGTCATCCATGAAGGAACTGATATCTTAGTTAAACACGGTGTGGATAAGAAAGTTGCTAAAGAAATGGTCAACTTATTTGGTGTCTCTGGTATTTGTAATATCTTAGGCGCGATTAAGATGGCGAAATATTTAAAACTTGGACCAGATGATAACGTGGTTACAATCGCTACTGATAGCTTTGACCGTTATGATTCCGTTATTGAGAATTTAAAACAAAGGGAACTCGAAGTTACTCCTAATGTCTTAGATAGATGGTTCTTAGATGTCTTTATGGGCGCTGATACTTCTAAAATATTAGATACACGTGGTAAAGAAGCTAAAGAAAAACTCTTCGCACAAAAAGAGAAAGACTGGTTTCCATTTGGCTATTCCAAGAAATATCTCGATAGCATGAAGAAGATGTCTTTCTGGGATGAAGAATACAATAAAATTCATGAATATGATGAAAAAATCAAAGCGATGAGAGGAAAGGAAATTTAAGATGAAGGTCCCTTTTGAAAAAGTATTAGAAAAAGCTGAATCCTATAAAAAGGATATGACAAAATTCCTCAGAGATATGATTCGTATCCCAAGCGAATCTTGTGAGGAAAAAGAAGTCGTTCTTCGTATTAAAGAAGAAATGGAAAAAGTCGGATTTGATAAAGTGGTCATCGATCCAATGGGAAACATCCTCGGATATATTGGACATGGTAAACACTTAATCGGTATGGATGCCCATATCGACACTGTCGGTATTGGTGAAATCAAAAACTGGACATTTGATCCATATGAAGGATTTGAAGATGATGTTCATATCGGTGGTCGTGGTGCTTCTGACCAAGAAGGTGGTATGGCCTCAATGGTTTACGCCGCTAAAATCATTAAAGATTTAGGCTTAGAAGATGATTACACTTTAGTGATTACTGGTACTGTCCAAGAAGAAGACTGCGATGGTCTTTGCTGGCAATACATCATTGAAGAAGATAAAATTAGACCAGAATTTGTGGTTTCCACTGAACCAACAAGCTGCAGAATCTATCGTGGACATAGAGGAAGAATGGAAATCAAAGTTTCCGTTAGAGGTATTTCATGTCATGGTTCCGCTCCTGAAAGAGGAGATAATGCCATCTATAAAATGGCTCCAATCATTGAACAAGTTAAGGAACTCAATGAACATGGCTTAGCCTATGACCCATTTCTTGGAAAAGGAACAGTCACTATTAGCCAAATCTTCCATAAGTCACCATCTAGATGCGCAGTTGCTGATGGCTGCTGGATTTCTTTAGATAGAAGATTAACTGTTGGTGAAAACGATAAGACTTCTATTGCTGAAATTGAAGCTCTTCCAGGAGTTAAAGCAGCAAAAGCAAAAGTTGAAATGTATCGCTATGAAAGACCAAGCTATACTGGATTACTTTATCCAACTGAATGTTATTTCCCAACCTGGGTTATTCCTGAAGAAAGTGTCTTTGTTCAATCAATGAAACAAGGCTATGAAGGATTATTCAAAAAAGCCCCAGTCATTGATAAATGGACATTCTCCACTAATGGTGTTTCGATTATGGGAAGATATGGAATCCCATGCATCGGATTTGGTCCTGGTGATGAAAAAGAAGCTCATGCACCAAATGAAAAGACTAGAAAAGAAGATCTCGTCATCTGTGCGGCAATGTATGCTGTTTTACCAGGCTTATATTTAGAAAATCTTAAAAAATAAGGAGATAAATAATTAATTATGGAAAAGATTCAACCAAGATTCGCTGGACGTCACTTAATTACATTAGAAGATTTCACCAAAGAAGAAATCGACTATATGCTCAAAGTGAGCCGTGAATTAAAAGATGCCTTCTACGCAAATGAACAAACTGATTGGTTAACAAACAAAACCGGATTCTTAATGTTCTTTGAACAATCCACCAGAACCCGTAACTCATTTGAAAGTGGTATGGCTCAACTCGGAGGTCACGCAACCTTCTTAGACACCTCAATGATGCAAATCGCTCATGGAGAAAGTGCGAAAGATACCGCTGTTATTCTCTCAAGCTTCGGTCATATGATCGCTTGTAGATATTGTAACTGGGGACTCGGAAACAAATATATTCGTGAAATGGCGAAATATTCAACCGTCCCAATCATCAACTTACAATGTGACTTATATCACCCAATGCAAGCTTTAGCAGACTTAATGACCATCGAAGATGAGTTTGGACACACTGAACACTTAAAAGTTTCTGTTATTTGGGCAATGGCCACAACTCATAAGAAACCAATTTCTGTTCCAGTTTCTCAAGTCCTCCTCTTCCCAAGATATGGCATTGATGTCACTCTTGCTTATCCAGAAGGATATGATTTACCAGACTGGGTTATCGAAAAAGCCCGTAAGAACGCTGCTGAACATGGTGGTAGCTTAACTATCACACATGATATGGACGCTGCTTATAAAGATGCTGATGTTGTCTTCCCTAAAAACTGGGGTAGCTGGGTTACTAACCAATCCACAACTGTTGTCGATGATGCTTTACTTGCTTTAAAAGCATGGAAATGTACCCCAGAAAAGATGAAGCTTGCTAAACCAACATGTAGATATATGCACGCTCTTCCAGCTGATAGAGTTAACGAAGTCGTTGATGAAGTTATCGACGGACCACAATCAGTCGTCTATGAAGAAGCTGAAAATAGAATTCATACCGCTAAAGCTGTCATGGCCTTATTCGTCCACGACAAACTTCCAAGTGATAGAAGATAATTCAAAACTAAATTAAAAGACTAGTGGAGTTATTTAATTCCACTTTTCTTTTGATATAAAAGAGAAGAACATGATTATAAAAAAGAGGTGTTTATTTAAACACCTACTTCTTTTCATCGATTCCAAGTTCTTTTCCTTCGTACATGTAATCAAACCATGGGAAGTTTTTGAACTTGTTAACGTGTAATCTATGCATCTCTTCAGTTAACATGATGATCTTACCTACACAACGGTAGTCTGGATAGAAATCATGGTATTCTTCGTTGATGTATAGGGAGAAGATTGACAAATCAACAGTCATTGGATAAGTCCAAACGGTTTTGTAATCTAAATCAAAGTTAAATGTTTCACCGTTTTTTTGACCTCTGAAGTGAACACCCTTGTGGTCAATCGTGTAGATACCTTCTCCAACAATTTCGGTAGTGCCAACTTCTTTCTTCACTAAGTGGTCTTTTGGAAGAATGCCAACTTTACACTTAACTGAGAAAGAATAGTTTGGATCTTTTCTGATTTCATCAATGATTGCTTGTCTTTCTAAATGCGCCCAAGCAGATGGAGTTTCTGGGATAACGCAGTCTTTATTAAATGGATGGAAATCGTAATAGTCATCCATCGTAGCACCGTTTCCACAAGCTTCACATTTGATGTAATCTTTTTCAGATTTCATCTTGAATTCCGCGCCACACTTAGGACATTTATAGTTGATATCGCTTAAGTTAGTGCATATTAAACCTTTAGAGTCGTATTTGATGTGTTGCTTCTTATTCCATTCATAGTCATCATGATGGAATTCTTTATTGATTATATCTTCGATTTCTTCAGCGGATAATTTTTGTAAATCTTCTTTTGTAAATAAGAGCTTCACTTGACCGAAGACTTTGCCAATACGGTCTTGTTCACTGACTTTGTTATTAGTGAGGTAGCTTCCTTGAAGCGCCATACAGTAAACAGGGATGTTAAATGCTTTTAAGAATCTTCCGGTTCCTGGAACGATTGGTTGGTTATCGCCAAAGATGGAGCTTGTTCCTTCTGGAGAGAAGGCGACACATCCACCTTGTTTGATAATGTCTCTCATCGCTCTTACGCCCGCCATATCATTGCAGAACACTTTTTTAGGAAGAATTCTTGCCATTTTGAATGGCCATGATAAGTGAGATCTAAAAAATGAGTTATATTCGCAGACGATTGATAATCTTCTTGGCCACGCTGCCGTGGTTAAGAAGGTATGGTCTCTTCTTGATTGGTGATTCCAAATTAAGAAACACGGACCCTTACAATCACTAATTTTATCTTTGACTTCAAGATGAGGGTGATACTTGCCACCTAATAGTGGAGTAAGTCCAACGAAATAATAAATCCAGTAAATAAATGGATTTGGTATTTTATATTTTCGATGGAGAAGTTCGTCTTGAAGATTTCTTTCTTTTTTTGCCATATTAACGTTCTTTGGCGTGGAAGCCAATTCCTAAAACGTCTGGTCCGCAGTGGCAGCCTGCAGTTGGGTTAACATCGACTACGATATATTTAATATCATCACCAAATTGCTTTTTAAGCATTGCATCAAATTCTTTAACGAGTTGTGGTGCATCTGCGTGAGCAATAACGATTGGATAATCTTTAATATGATCTTCTTTAGAAACGACGTAAGACATAATCTTCTCAAGAGCTTTCTTACGGTTACCAATTGCTTTATCGATGGAGACCATTTTTCCTTCGTTAGAAATATGAATAATTGGTTTAATGCCAATCATTCCACCCATGAAACCCGCAAAACCTGAGACTCTTCCACTCTTAGCGAAGAATTTTAAGTTATCAGCGAAGAAATACGCTGCTGAATGAGGAATGATTTCTTTACTGGCTTCAACGATTTCATCAATGGATTTACCTTGTTTATAAAGTTCACCGATTCGAACACATGATAAAAAAGAACAAATAGTAATTCCTTTCGTGTCGATTAATTGAATTCGTCTACCTGGGTATTGTTCTAAGAGCTTCTTAATAGCCGCATCACAGCTATTGAAGGTGGCACTCATTTCTCTAGAGAAGTGAACATAAAGAATATCGTTACCTTCTTTTAAGACTGGTTCGAAATAATTAATATATTCGCTTTCGTTAAGCGCCATAGTGGATTGTTCTGCATCCCCTTTTCTAAGGATGTTATAGAATTCTTGAGCGTCAAATTTTTCCCAGTCCTTATATGGAAAAATTTCTTCTCCTTTAATTGAATATGGCATGCTGATAAGTTCAGCGCCGTATTGTCTAGCAATTTCTAAAGTGATATCGCAATCACTATCAAAAAATAATTTATACATTAATGTTTTCTTCCTTATTTTTTAGCGTTTTTCTCTAAATAGTCTAAGACATCTTGAACGGTTTTAAATGTCACTGGAGCGTCAAAGACGACACCGAATTCATCTTCGATAGACATTGATAACATCATCATACCGATGCTATCCATTCCTAAGTCTTCGATTAAGCGGCTTTCTGGTTTAGCGCCACTAACATCTTTTTCTGGTAAATTTTCTTGGATGAGTTTTATTAATCTTTCAAACATTGTTTTTTCTCCTTTATTCGTAGAATGTTTTATTGTTCACAATATTAACTAATATTTTAGCGGTATTTTTAATTGCCATAGCTCCGCTAGATCCACGGCATTTCATCACATATTTTCTTGCTCCGAGCATAATTCCTGCTCCTAATGATTCAAAGTCATATGTTTTCATGATGTAACCAGCGATTTGTTTGGTGATTTCTTCATTGCCTGTTTTCTTACCGAATTTGATAATTTCAGTAATGAGATTAACCGCCATACCTTCTGAGTTTTTAAGAACTTGGTTTCCAGCAAATCCTTCAGCGACAAGAACATCACACATTCCGCTAAGGGCCTTGCTTCCTTCGATATTGCCAACGAAGTTAATTCCTTCTTCTTTAGCGAGTAATGGATAAGTTTCTTTCACCAAATGATTTCCTTTAGTTGGCTCACTTCCATTTGATAGAAGTCCGACTCTAGGAGATTCAATACGATATAGCTTTCTCATAAAGTCAGTTCCTAAATGAGCGAATTCCACAAGTTGAGTTGCGCCACAATCAATTGAAGCACCTGTATCAACTAAACAAGTAAATCCATGTTGCATATTTGGAAGAATTGCCGCTAAAGCAGGGCGTTGTCTTTTTTCATTAAGTAGATAACGTAATGTTCCTACTAGAAGAGCTCCTGTATTGCCTGCGGAAATAATGCCAATTGCTTGACTATCCTTAGAACATTCTTCAACTGCTTTAAAGACCGAAACAGAGGCTTTCTTATTGTAAAATGCTTCAACTGGACTGTCATAGTTAGTGACAGTTTCAGGAGCGTGAATGATCTTAATTCTTTCACTTGGAAGATTAGCGGCTTTAATTACATTTTCATCACCGACTAGAGTGACATCGATATTTTCAAACTCTTCTAATACGAGTTTAGCGCCTTCTAAAATTGCTTCAGGACCTTTATCGCTTCCAAGGGTATCAATTACGATATGATATCTTTCCATAAGTTCTCCTTAATATATACCGATTAATAAATCGTAGACATCTTGTTTGCCATTAATTAATGTGACTTCAAGATTTGGATAGGTTTCATTAATTGCGCTAGCGAGCTCTAAAGCTGCTTCTTCTTCAACCATTTGTCCATAGATGATGTAGACGATTTCTCTTTCTTTAATATCTGGAACTTTAGCGAGTAAACGAAGTGTCGCTGCCGTTCTTCTAGGAGCGTAGGCAAGTAATTTATGATTTTTACTTCCAACATAGCTTCCTTTAGGAGCGACTTTGCCATTGATCTTAGCGTCTTTTCCAGATTTGAAAACGATTAATGGGAGGACACTTTCTGCACCCATTTTGAGGTTTTCATATACTTCTTCACCATTTTGTTCATCACCTAAGTGCATATTTAATGCAGAATAACCTTCTTGAAGGTTGTGAGTAGGGACAACGTAGACTTTGCTCTCTTTAAAGAGTTCTGCTGCTTGCTCAGCAGCTTTAATCATATTGGTTTCATTTGGAAGAAGGATGATTTCGTCAGCGTTAACATATTTGAAAGCATCAATCATTTCAGCGACAGAAGTATTCATGGTGGTGCCACCATTGATAACCATGTCGGTGTGGAGTTGGTTTTGGAATAAATCAATAATTCCATCTCCTTGAGCAATTGCGACAACTGCAAACTTCTTTCTTTCTTGTTGACGTTTTTTATCTTCTTCAAGTAATGAATTATGTTGTAAGGCCATGTTTTCCATTTTAAAGGAAACAAATTCGCCAAATTTTTGAGCGTATTCAATTACTTCGTATGGTTTTTTAGTGTGAATGTGGACTTTAACGATAGTGCCAGTTTGGAAGCAGACTAAGGATTCTCCGTGATTTAACATCCATTTAGTGAATTCATCGATATCAAATTCTGCGATATTGATTTTACTCACTAATAGTTGGAGCAAGAATTCAGTGCAATAACCGAATTCGAGAACGCTATTTTCGTTAAATGCAGAGTAGTCAATTGATGACTTACTTTCATTATTTTTATTTAATTCTTCACCTTCCACTGTAATCTCTTGTCCAGTGACAAAAGCTAAGAATCCCTCATAAATGGTAAGTAATCCCTTTCCACCAGAGTCAACCACTCCGTTTTCTTTTAAAACAGGTAAAAGATTTGGAGTGTTATCTAAAGAGACTCTCATGAAGTTAACCACTTTTGTGAAGAAGCTATCGAATGTATCTTCTTCTCTTATAGATGGGATTGCTTCTTCAATAGATTCTCTAGCAACGGTGAGAATAGTGCCTTCGGCAACGTCCGCGCAGGCTTTATATGCGTTTTTATAAGCAGCGACCATCGCGTCTTTAAAGTCACTAACAGTGATTTCTTTCTTTCCTTTAACAGAATCAGCAAACCCACGGAAATATTGACTAGTTAAAACACCAGAATTACCTCTAGCTCCAAAAAGCATTCCTCTAGCGAATTCATCAGCGATGATATGAACTGGTGCGTTTTCATCACTTATGGTTTTTAGACCATTTTGATAGGTGAGTTTCATGTTTGTGCCTGTATCTCCATCTGGAACAGGAAAAACATTCAAATCATTAATGATTTTGAGATGGGCTAATAAATTTTTATATCCATATTCGAGCAGTTCATTAAATGTTGAACCGTTCATTTTATTTGTGTTCATTTTAAAATCTCCTTTATTACCTTTAGTTAACTAAAAATATTAAATGGGATTCTATTCTAATTTTTTGATGGTTTTATTAGCTTGATTAGTATTCCAGAAGAAATACACAATTGAAGATATAACTGCAACGATAATCATCACAGGCAAAATATTGAAGTGACGATTAACTTCGTTAGTGGTGTCTTTATAAATTAAATAAGCGGCAATAGAAATTGAAAGATATATATATAGGTATTTGATATAGAGATCATCTTTCTTTTTGGTCCAAGAATAACCAGTATATAAAAGTAAACCAGTCATTACAAAATATGGAGCGTTTCTCATGAGGGTCATGAAGATGTTATTTTGGAAGAATGAATCATCCACTAAAGAAATGACAATCTTAAGGACCGCTAAAGAATAAATCGCAATGTCTAAAGAGGCACTGTTCTTATTTTGATATTTGATTTTGTATAACCAATAAAAGAAAACAAATAGCAAAGTAAAAATAATCGAGGTGACAAATTGTCCAACTCCAAAATATTCATATAAATCAATTAAAGATACTCCAACATTTTTTAATAGTTTAGGAACTAAGCGGAATCCTTCTCCAATAGAGATTGAAAAGCCTAATAAACCTAAAGCGATATAATTCAATCTCTTATGCGATTTTCCAATTAAAAATAATGAGAAAATAATTCCTGATAGGAGAAATGCTAAATCTAATATTGATTCAAACATGGGTGTCATATTTGATTATTTTCTTTTCTTTCTTAATAGTAGTAGTGTTGTGCCACTCATCAATATAATTGAAGCCACAACGATAACTATTATATATGTTTGATTAGAATTGTAAACATTTTCAATATGAATTGAAACAAATGCATAATTGGTTTCAAATGGATATTCATCTAAATTTGCTTTTGCCCAGGCAAGATATCGACTAAGGGCATTAGTATATTTATTGCCTTCATTATTTTCGAAAGATTCAACGTACTGACTCTCTAAAGAAAGAAGAGCTTTTTTAGCGTTCACATATGTATTTTGAGAGATACATAATCCTGTACCTTGACCAGAATAATTAGGGTCATCCATGTGCATATATCCATCAATCCAAGTTTGAATTGGATCGACATCGCTACTACCTTGTGAGACAACAGTTATATATGAAAGATAAACTCTTTTCTTGCTGGAAATTGTGATTGTTGAAATGTTTTGACCAGAAAGAGTTACTTCTTTTTCACTTAAATCGGCTTCAGCACTTACAGATTGTTTAGAATCTACATTAGTTTCAATATAGAGAGTTGGATCATCAGAAGTATTGTATCTTTTAACACCGACTTTTATTTTGCTAGCGGCTACTTTTGCAGAATCTGCTAAGTTAATTGTAAATTTGCCAATAACCGAACTCGATCCTAACTTCAATCCTGTTTTACCTTGATAGACTTTAGAAGAATTAGAAATTGAAGAAACGTTTTCTGCACCTGAGGCAATTAAATTTTTAATGTTATTATCGCTTGTTTCTCCTGAGGCATCGCTAGTAGCATCTTTGAATTTAATCGTGTAGTCTTGGGATACAACATTATTGACAGTAATTCCAGGTATGGTAATTGAGAATTCACCTAAGGTGCCAACCACACTTCCTGTTCCATATGTTAATGGAGAAGGCGACCAAGTGACTTGGCTAGTAACTACTTCAAAAGAACCACTAACATATGTAGCTCTGACTGTTAAACCAGTAGGATCAAAATTCTCTCCAGCGTTATATGTATTTTTTGATGGAGCTCCGATATAAGTTAATCCATTCATTTTATCGATAGTTAAACCACTTACTGTAACTTGAAGTGAATCCCCTCCAAAAGAGTAGGTACCAATAACACTAGCAGAAGTTACTGGTGTCCAAGTCACTGAAGAGGTGACGTTTGAATTTGTGTTATCGTCAAAAAAAGCAGTAACAGTTAGTCCGTTTGGATTAAAAGAGGTGCCCTCTTTATATGTAGTTTGAGTTGGAGAGCCAGTAAGAACTAAATTTGTTAATTTTTTCGGCTCGACAATTGGCTCGTTTTTAAAGACCGCTCTAGCATATTCTGGATGATCGATATATGGATTACGATTATGTTGAAAATCTTCATAAATTAATTGATTTCTATGACTTTCAAAATTGTCGACTGGGTCTAATTCATGCCAGTTAAGAAGAGTATCTAAATATCCCCATTTTCCTCCAGTAGAATCGGTTCCAGTTGTTAAGGTTAAATTTGCATCACTTCCATCCGCATTATAATAGCGGGTAGCCATGTAAAATAAGGCTCTAGCAACATCGCCTTTATATTCATCAGCAGGTTCAAATGTTGAGCCACTAAATTTGCATTCAGATTTTGTGCCATAGTGGTTTTCAGTATATGAACCCCCATTAGCGAATGGATGATTACTTCTTGTATTGTTTAACTTTTCATCACTTGCTCTTAAGTGGTGGAGGTCTTCATATGCGGTTCCTGATTTATTTGCACTGACCCCATTAATTCTTGCCCATATATGTTCTTTATTCCATATATAGCCAGAACTAACTCCTCCATTAGAACCACCTCCGTGAAAGTGATTAAAATCGCTTCTTTTACTCGTGTCATTATTATAGTCAGCATATAAAAGCCACATGATTGGGTTCTCATCGTTTGGATCAGGAGAAACCTCCCAGTTACGATCTGTGTATTTCATATCGTGCTCGAGAGTGTTATAACTTCTTCTAGTGTGACCTTTGATTATGTTATAAAGCGCAACTTTCAAAGTATCACCTTTCATATTGGAGGTGATGTTTTTGTAATAATCCTCTACTGAAACAGGAGTGAAATCAGCTTTCACTTCATTTACTTTATTAGGAGTGATATTCGATAACGACGCTAAACTGAGACCGGCGAAAATTATTGTCCCGGCGATAATGAGAAACTTATTTTTCATATCTTTTAGTACCTAGTTATTATACCATTTAAAAAATATTTTTAAAGTGTAGCAAAAACATCGATTACAACTAAATATAAAAAAAGTATTAACATTTTCTAAAAAGACAATTATAATTGTTGCGTTAATTAACAAAGGAGAACGTTAAAATGACATTTGATAAATGGTTCGAAAAACAAAGCAAACTCGTTAAAGTTATTCTCTTATTGATCCCATTCGTTGGTTGGGTTTGCGAAATCCTTGTTAGAGTTTCTGCACTCTTAAGAAAAACCTCAACCCTCAACCTCATCGGTTTATTGGTCTTTGGTTTCTTCGGAGCAGTCTTACAATTCGTTGACTTATTTGCTGAAATTCTTACCGACAAATTACTCTTACTCGAATAATTTTAGGAAAAAGAGAAAAATACACTCGTTCGCGAGTGTTTTTTTGTGTTAAAAAAAAGAAACCCATTAGGGTTATCTTACATAGCGATTCTTTGAATTCTGAATCGATTGTCGTAGTCAGAAACGTATTCGATATTATGGATGTCGTTATTGACGTAATATTCCTCTTCTACTCTCAAGTTATCATTATGTTTTTGATAGTAAGAGAAGATATAGTCAATCGCTTCACTTCTAGAGGAGAAAGCTTGATTATAGATTTTCACTTTCCCATTGATGATCGCTGTAAGCATGTACTTTTTCATTGATATACCTCCTTCTTTTTGCCTTTTATAGTCTTGCTTAGGACTAGGAGGTAAACTTACTAGCAGCACATTATAATAGTCTTATTTTTGACTAAGTCAAGAGGTGAAAAGAAAAAAGACGCATTTTGTGCGTCTCATTTGAAGAAGGACAAGTCCTTTGCAACAATTTTTCCATCTTTGATGTCGCGTATTGCTTTTTCTAACATCTCGATGTACTCCTTGTTGTGAAGTCTTTTTTGCATATCGTTGTAGTCTTCGACAGACATAAGAACTACATTCTTTTCTCCTTTACGAGTAACAACGATAACTTCGCTTTCGTCACAGGCTTTGTCACAATAAGATTTTAATGAATTTCTCAAGGTTGAATAATTAACTGCTAACATTAATTTTTACCTCCGAAATTATTGTATGGCAAAAAAACAAGTTGTGCAATTTATTGTACAATTATTTAATTTCGTTTTTATGAGGCAAAGCGATAATCGCTCCTTTTCTTGTTACAGTTATAGAAGAACATAAAGAGGCAAATTCCATTGCTTCTTTTACATCTTTTCCTTCAGAGAGTTTGTTAACAAAGGCTCCAATATATGAATCTCCAGCTGCAGTAGTGTCTATCGCATTAACTTTATGAGGTTTAGCTTCATACATCTCTTTTTTATTCACTAAGATTGAACCTTTTTCTCCTAAAGTAACGATGACATTCTTACATCCTTTACTTAGTAAGATTCTTGCTCCTCTTAATACTTCTTTTGAATTACTAAGAGCTTCTAATTCGTGTTCGTTAGGGATGAGGTAATCGATATATTGATATATTTCTTCACTTACCTTTTTAATTGGGGCAGGATTAACAACCACTAACATGCCTTTTTCTTTTGCGAATTTGATTGAATATTCAATCGTTTCAATTGGACCTTCAAATTGAGTGAGGAAAATATCTCCTTTAGTAAATAAGTCTTCATTATCTTTAATGTCATTAATGGTTAAATCATTATTCGCTCCTTGAACGATTAAGATTCTATTTTCTGCATTCTTCTCTTCTAAGATGATAAAGGCTACTCCTGTTGGCTCTTTACTAACTTTTAGTCTTGTATCTAATCCTTTTTCCCATAGGAAGGTTTTCACTCTATGACCATTATGATCATCTCCAACCGCCCCAATAAAGGAGACTTCACTTCCTAAAAATAAAGCGGCACAAGCTTGATTAGCACCTTTACCACCAATATTTTGGAAATAGCTATCCGCAATAGTGGTAGTGCCTTTAGTTGGAAGAAGTTGAGTGAAAATGGTGTTATCAATGGCAATAGAGCCAATAACTAGGATGTGTTTCATTATTTGCATCTCCTTAAATGGTCGAAAATAATCTCCCAATATTTATCTATATCTACTGATGTTGCGACTTTACAGTTAGTTATAGTGGATTTTTTGCATCTTGTTTGTCCGGCTTTTTCGCTTTCTGATGTATCGATTTCCACTAACATATCTTCAAAAGTGAAGACAGTTGGATCAATTAAAGAAATAATAGTGGCAGGATCATGAAGTGGTCCAGCTTCTAAAGAGAAGAAACTTCTTTGGTTTTCATTAAAGACCTTCATTAATTTAACAAATAAATCACTTCCTTTAGTGTTTATTTTGCTTGCTTCCTCTACTATTTTTTCTCTAACTAAAATTTTTCTTGTTACATTTAATCCAAGCATTCTTAATGGGACACCACTTTTAAAACAGATATCAGCTGCTTCAGGGTCCACTAAAATGTTGAACTCAGAGTATTCGGTGATATTTCCTTTTCCAGTGCTTCCACCCATTAAAACTATTTCATCTATGTGTTTAAGTATTTCCCTATTATGTAAGATTGCTTTAGCAAGATTAGTCATTGGTCCAGTAGTAACAACTGTTACATGTTCATTACTAAGTAAAGTGTCAATTATTAGTTGATACCCTTCTCTAGAATCATACTTCTCTTCATAATTAGGAAAAATAAATCCATCTAATCCACTTTCTCCATGGATTTCAGGACAAATCATAACTTTTCTTTTTAATGGAGTAGGGCTTCCCTTTGCTAAAGGAACATTCTTGTTAAAGAAATTAAGTAAATTAAGGGCGTTCTTACTAGTTTTCTCAATTGTTTGATTACCACTAGAAGTAGTAACAGCGAGTAAATTCAATTTATCAGAGTAACAAGAAAGAAGTAGGGCAATCGCATCATCATGCCCTGGATCACAATCTAAAATAATATTTATTTTTGACATCTACTTATATTTTATATTTTTTCTTGTAGATTTTTAATAAGTTCTCAATTAATGATAATCGGGTTAATAAACCTACTCCACCAGGAACCGGGGTTTGTAATCTTACTGGTAAATTCGGTTTAGCGTCACCATGAAGTCCAGTTTCATCTCGAGAAATACCAACATCAACAATGACAGCGTCTTTTTTATATTCATAACTTTCATCTAAATAGCCTTGTTTACCAATAGCAATAACAATGATATCAGCGTGTTTTACATAAAAATGCATGTCTTCTTTACTGGTTTTTGAGTGGACAACAGTGACATTACAGTTTTCTTTCAAAAGAAGTTTCGCCATTGGTTTACCAACAATATTACTTCTTCCCATCACTAAAGCGTTTTTACCCTGTAAAAGGATGTTCTCAGCGTGAAGATAATCAATAATTCCTTGCGGAGTGCATGGATTAAGTTGACTTAATGGATGAAAACCATCGACATCTTTTTCTGGAGAAATTGCGTTTTTAATCTTCTCCTCATTAATATGTTTTGGTAGAGGCATTTGGACGATAAAAGCGTCTACTTTATTATCCTTATTTAATATATTAATAATATTAAGGAGTTCTTCTTCAGTAGTGGAAGTTGGTAATTTCTTAAGTTCAGCATTTATTCCAAGTTCACTCGCGTCTTTAAGTTTTCCTTTAACGTAAGCATTACTAGCGACATCGTCATTAACTTGGACAATAACTAAAAATGGTTTAATAGCTAAACCACTTACATATTCTTTTATCTCTTCTTTTCGTTTAGATACGAATTCTTTAATGGTCATTTTTTGATTTTGATTTCGACATCTTGTCCTTCAAAATGGCGAAGCTTGATGCCCGCTAAATCGAGCATTTTCTTGCTCGCTCTAATTCCGGTAGTGGATTCGTATTTATTGTCTAAATAAACGACTTCTTTAATTCCGGTTTGAATGATTGCTTTAGCGCATTCATTACATGGGAAAAGAGTAACATATAAAGTTGCCCCTTTAAGAGTGCCACCAACTTGAGTGTTTAAAATTGCATTAAATTCAGCGTGGCAGACATATAAATATTTGGAATCTAAATCTTCTCCTTTATTCCAAGAGAGTTGATCTTCATCTAATTGACGAGGCATTCCGTTATAACCAATAGAAATAACTTTGTTATCTGGACTAACGATAACCGCCCCAACTTTAGTGTTCGGGTCTTTACTTCTTAACGCGGAAAGAACCGCCATTCCCATAAAATATTCGTCCCAAGAGATATTGTTATATTTTTTCATGTGTTCTATTGTAGCAAATAAATTGCTAAATAGGTATAATTCTTTACATGGAATTCGTTAGCATTAATAAATTAACTTTGCTTGATTATCCTGAAAAGGTTGCTTGTGTCTTATACACCCCTACATGTAATTTTGCCTGTCCATATTGTCATAACTGGGAAACATTAATCAAAGAAAATCTTCCACCTTTAGATTTTGAAAATGATATTATCTCCTTCTTAAAGAAAAGACTTGGAATTCTTGATGGAGTGGTTATTTCTGGTGGGGAGCCAACTTTAATGAAAGAACTTCCAGAAAAGATCAAAACCATTAAAGAACTTGGCTATTTAGTAAAATTAGACACGAATGGATCTAATCCAAAGATGCTAAAAGAACTCATTGAAAATAAGTTGATTGATTATGTAGCGATGGACATCAAACATTCGTTTAATAAATATTACGACATTATTGTTAACCGTAATATTGATCTCAAAGACTTAGAAGAATCAATTAATATTCTAAAAGAAAATAAAGTCGATTATGAATTTAGAATTACTCTAATTGAAGAATACCATGATAAAGAATCAATTTATGAAATTGGTAAGTTATTAGAAGGAAGTAAAAGAATATTCCTTCAGCAATATAAGCTCTCTGATGGAGTGAGCAATAAATCTTTACATGCGGTTAAAGAAGAAACCGCCAGAGAATATCAAAAGATATTAGAAGAATATATCGAAGAGGTTGAACTCAGAGGATATTAGAAGCAAATCAAACTTTTGGGTCTCACTTCAATTACCTCCATAAAAATTGTAAGAAAAAAGAAAACCCCTTTCTAACGAAAGAGGTAATAATTTTATCAGAAGTGACTGTTGAGATATTTAACAGCGCTCATAGCGGCAACCGCACCATCATTACAAGCAGTGATAACTTGCTTGTTTTCTTTTTTGCGGGTGTCTCCAGCAGCGAATAATCCTTCAACTCCTGTTTCCATGAGTTCGTTTGTTTCGATAAAGCCGTGGTCTAACTTAACTAAGCCAGTTAAAAATTCGTTTTGAGGAACTTGTCCAATCGCGATGAATAAGTTATTGGTTTTATAAACAACTTTTTCATGAGTGATGGTGTCTTCAAATTCTGCGCTTTCAAGCTCATCTGTTCCGACTAATTTTTTTAAAGAAAGGTTATGTCTAATATCAATGTTTTCAGTTTGAAGAACTCGATCGATAAGAATCTTATCTCCAAAGAGTTTATCAAAGAGGGTCAACATATGAACTTTTGGACAATATCCTGATAAAAGTAGAGCATATTGTAAAGCGGTATTTGCGTCTCCCACTAAATAGATTTCTTTCCCTTTATAGAATGGTCCATCGCAGACAGCGCAATAGGAGATACCTTTACCAGTTAATTCCTCTTCATTAGGGATACCCATCTTACGAGGTTTAACCCCGTTAGCGATAATTACGCTTTTAGCGAGATATTCACTATAATCGGTTTTAACGATGAATAGGCCTTCTTCTTTTTTGATTTCTTGAACATTTTCAAGTTCGAAGTTAGCGCCTAAATCAGTGATTTGTTCAAATAGACGATCACTCCATTCACTTCCAGAAATGGAAGAGATGGTTGGATAATTCTCTAGTCGAGGAGAGGTGGCGATTTGACCGCCAAACCCTTCCTTTTCTAAGACCATAACGGATTTACCACTTCTTAAGGCATATAGGGCGGCTGTCATTCCAGCAGGGCCACCTCCAACGATAAGAACGTCGTATTCCATTATTTTAAGCTTTCTAAATAGCCTTTAATGTTCGAGGCATTTTCAAATGTTAAGACTTCGTTTCCATTAGGCACTAATAAGGTTGGTGCTTTCTTAACATGATATTCGTTAGTTAATTCAACGTTTTCTTCAGCGTCGATCCATTTATATGGAACTCCAGCTTTTTCAAGTAACATCTTTGCCATTTTGCAGTTAGGGCAAGTCTTTGTTCCGAAGAGTAATGTTTCATTTAATTTTTTAACTGCTTCTTCACAAGCTTCTTCACCTCTAACCCCATGAGTTAATTTGGAGTTTTTGATGTTATATGTCTTACGGTTGAGGAATTCTTCACTCTTACCATCATTCCAGTTTTGAATTGGACGGTAGTAACCAGTAATACGAGAATAGACTTCAGTTCTTGCTCCACATTTTGGACAGATGTATTGTTCGCCAGTGATATATCCATGTTCTTTACAAACAGAATATGTTGGAGACATTGTGTAATATGGAAGGTGATAATTCTCAGCAATCTTTCTAACAAGATTCATACAAGATTTCCAGGTTGGGAGTTTTTCACCTAAGAAGGCGTGGAAAACTGTACCAGAGGTATATAAGGTTTGTAATTCATCTTGAATATCAAGAGCAGCGAAGATATCGTCTGTAAATCCAACTGGTAAGTGAGAAGAGTTAGTGTAGTAAGGGGTTCTTCCTTCTTCACTTGCAGTGATGATATCAGGATATTTTTCTTTATCGTGTTTTGCTAAACGATACGCTGTTGATTCAGCTGGGGTGGCTTCTAAGTTATATAAGTCACCATATAATTCTTGATAATCACTTAATTTGTTTCTCATATGGTTAAGAACTTCTTTAGTGAATTCTTGAGCTTCTTTATTAGTTAAATCTTTTCTAATCCAACGTGCATTTAAGCAAGCTTCATTCATACCAACAAGTCCGATAGTGGAGAAGTGGTTATTGAATGTACCTAAATATCTCTTGGTGTATGGATATAATCCAGCATCCAAAAGTTTGGTAATTGTATTTCTTTTGACCTTTAAGCTTCTAGCGGAGATATCCATGATTTTATCAAGTCTTGCATAGAAGTCTTCTTTGTCAGTTGCTAAATAAGCGATTCTTGGCATATTGATAGTGACAACACCGACTGAACCAGTTGATTCTCCAGAACCGAAGAATCCACCAGATTTCTTTCTTAATTCTCTTAAGTCAAGTCTTAAGCGGCAGCACATGCTTCTAACATCGCTTGGCTCCATATCACTATTGATGTAGTTAGAGAAATATGGAGTACCGTATTTAGCGGTCATTTCGAATAATAATTTGTTATTTTCAGTTTCAGACCAGTCAAAAGTACGAGTAATGGAATAAGTTGGGATTGGATATTGGAATCCTCTTCCGTTAGCGTCACCTTCAATCATTACTTCGATGAAGGCTTTGTTAACCATTGCCATTTCTTTAACACAGTCTTTATATTTGAAGTCGCATTCTTTTCCACCAACGATCGCGTTGAGTTCTGCCATATCATTTGGTACAACCCAGTCTAAAGTAATGTTAGTGAATGGTGCTTGAGTTCCCCATCTAGATGGAGTATTAACTCCATAAATGAAGGATTGAATGCATTGTTTGACTTCTTTATATGATAAGTTGTCTTTTTTAACGAAAGGCGCTAAATATGTATCAAAAGATGAGAATGCTTGAGCACCAGCCCATTCATTTTGCATGATTCCTAAGAAGTTAACCATTTGGTTACATAATGTGGATAAGTGGTTTGCTGGAGCAGATGTAATCTTGCCAACAACGCCTCCTAAACCTTCTTGGATGAGTTGCTTTAAAGACCAACCAGCACAATAACCGGTTAGCATTGATAAGTCATGAATATGGATATCAGCGTTTTTATGAGCTGCACTGATTTCTTGATCGTAAACTTCACTTAACCAATAGTTAGCAGTAACGGCGCCACTATTAGAAAGAATAAGTCCACCAACTGAATATGTAACAGTGGAGTTTTCTTTAACTCTCCAGTCGTTGATTTTTAAATAGTTATCAACGGTTTTCTTATAGTCGAGATCAGTTGCTTTTTGTTCTCTTAAGTTCGCTCTGGCCTTTCTATAGAGCATATAGGAACGAGCAACATCGACATATCCGGCTTGGATTAATGTAACTTCAACAGAATCTTGAACATCTTCAATGTCAATTACATCGTTTCGAATTTTAGCGTTCATTGTGGCGGCGACTCTAAGAGATAACATGTTGATGATGTCATCGTTATAGAATTTGTGCTCTGCCATGAAAGCTTTTTCAATTGCTTTGGAAACTTTAGATAATTCGAATTCTTCTAAAGATCCATCTCTCTTTCTGATGTTTAGCATAAATAATCCCCCTTATTTGATCTTATGCCTTGTAAATTAAATTATTCTATGACGTTCTTCACAATAGTGAGTGAATAGATAATATTAAAAGAAGATATATATCGCAATAGAAAAATATTAATATTTTCGAAAAGTTAGACACTGTCCCAAAATGTTAAATTTGTGCTTTTATTTATAATTGACTTGTGCTCGTGGGTTAAAAATATTTATTATTGTTAATTAATTTTTCAGTTTTACTGAAACTTTTGCTTAACTAAATCGATAACTACTTCAATCATCTTATTGAATTCAGAAACATCTAAAAATTCAAATCTTCCGTGATGATTGTAACTTCCTGTGCCTAAATTTGGGGTGATGAGACCGTTTTTGGAGAATGTCGCTCCATCGGTGCCACCTCTAATTGCTCCTTGTTTCAATTCGATGCCATGCGCTTTAAAAACCTCAATCGCTCTATTTACTGGTGTAGGGTTTTTATCGACATATTTTTTCATATTTTCATATTGATTTTTGATTTTTAAAGTCACTTCACCTGTCGGATATTTTTTCTTAATTTCTTCAACAGCGTTTTTAACGATTTCCACTCTATCGAGAATTCCTTGATCATCAAAATCTCTGATAATCATATTGAGCTCGCAGACTTCATTATTTCCTTCGATGGAATTAAGGTGATAAAAGCCTTCTTTTTTCTCTGATTCAAATGGTGTTTGTTTTGGTAATAGAGCAACAAAATCACTCGTCATATTTAAGGCGTTTACTAATTTGTCTTTTCCTTCTCCAGGATGGATTGAAACTCCTTTGAAGGTGATGTTTGCGCCATAGGCGTTGAAGTTTTCTGCTTCAATCATATCGATATAACTTCCATCGATTGTATAGGCATATTCAGCGTTCATTTTTTGATAATTAAAATGTAATGGTCCTTCACCGATTTCTTCATCAACTGTAAAACAGACACAGATTGTGGCGTGACTTTCTTCTGGGTGATCAAAATAATGTTGAAGCACACCCATGATAATGGCGATTCCGGCTTTATCATCCGCTCCTAAAAGAGTGTTCCCATCAGTAATCACTAAATCGTTCCCAATATGATTAACCAAGATTGGAAAATCAATTGGATCCATCTCTAATCCATTGAGATATTTGATTACTTCACCTTGATAGTTTTTGATGATTTGAGGATTAACGTTTTCATCACTGACTTCTAAGGCTGTATCCATATGAGCATTTAGCCCAATTCTTCTTTCATCTCCTAAAAGATGTCCATATACATTTCCAAATTCATCCATATGAGCGTCTTTTAATCCAAGTTCTTTTAATTCTTTAATTAAAAGTCTTCCAAGATTTTTTTGTTTTTCTGTACTTGGGGTTGTTCCAGTTGTGTCATCCGATTGAGTGTCAATTTTCACGTAGTTAATAAATCTTAATAAATTGTCCATTTTGTTCACCTATTTTTTTCGTTAGCAAGTATATCATAACAATTTGTTTTTCTATACTTATATTTATAAAGTATAATAAGCGAGATGGATATTATTAGAATCAAACATAAAGATTTTGCAAAAGAGAAAGGAATTAACAATCATAGTTTTATTTGTTCTTTTAAAGAAAAACATTATTTCGTTAGAAAATTTGATTATAAAAAAGACGAAGGAAAAGAACTTTTATATTGTTTAAAGCAACTTAAACTTTCTGGAGTTAAATCTCCTAAACTATTTTGGATTGATAAAAAAGCTGGTTATATCGTAACTGAATTTATTGATGGAGAACTCGCTAGTAATTATTTCTCTAAACAAGATTTTGAGGAATGGGCATATGAGAAATTATTTATCTCCGCTAGCAATGCTAAGATGAACAAAATGACTTTAGATTATTCTCCTGATAAGTGGATGATTAAAGACGGTGAATTATATTACATTTACCCTATTTATATTAAGTATCAGAAGGAAAAAGATTTAGTCGAAAAATATATCCGTTTATGGTTTAATACGAAAGAAACCGTTTCATTCATGAAGGAAAATGGATTATCCTTTGATAGCGGTCGAATTAAAAATGAGTACGAAGTTAACAAACAAATCGTACTCATGACTTGCAAGTACTATAGGTAAATTATGGAAAAGAATATCGTTTTCTCACTTCAATCAAATAATTATGTCGCTGAAAAAGTTGCGAAACATTTTTCCGCTGAACTTGGTGTTGTTTCTATCGACACTTTTGCTGATGGAGAAGTACTAGTTAAAACATTAAGTGATGTTAAAGATAAAAATGTCTATATCATTGAATCCACTGCAAAAAACGCGCACGAAACTTTGTTTATGCTCCTCTTATTAGTGGATTCAGTGAAAAGAAGTGGAGCGAAATCTGTTAAATTATTCATTCCATATTTTGGATATTCTCGTCAAGAAAGAGTCTCTTGGTTTAATGAACCAGTATCTTGTGAAGTAGTCGCTAAAATTTTAGATACTGCAGAAGTTGATGAAATTATTACTTTTGATTTACATCATCATGATATTGAAAACTTCTTCAAAACCAAATTCACTTCTTTACCAACCACTGAACTATTTAAGGACTACTATTTGAACTATTTCAAAGAAAACAATATAAAAGTTAGCGATGTGGTAGTCGTTTCTCCTGATCATGGAAGTAACTCTAGAGCAGACCTCCTTGTTAAAGCACTAAAAGGAAGTAAGAAAGCCATTCTCACCAAAAAAAGACCAAAACCAAATCTAGCTGAACATCTTGAAGTTGAAATTAGTGAAGTTAAAGATAAGGTTTGCATTATTATTGATGATATTATCGATACTGGAGGCACAATTATCTCTGCTGCTGATTTATTAATCAGAAGTGGAGCAAAATCCATTTTAGTAGCGGCAAGTCATGGAGTGTTCTCTCCTAATAGTATTAATAAATTATTAGAATCTCCTGTTGATGATATCGTTGTCACTAATTCCATTGAAAAGAGATTACCTAGCAATATTCATGTTGTGGATATCTCTAGCTTAATCAAATTATGAAAAACTTCTATTTAGAAATTAAACATATCGATAAAAAGACAGGTGCAAGATATGGAATATTACACACTCCACATGGAGATGTTGAAGTTCCAATGTTTATGCCTGTTGGCACTCTCGCGACTGTTAAATCTCTTTCTCCTGAAGAATTACATCAAATGGGAGCAGGAGTTATTTTAGCTAACACTTATCATTTATCAATTAGACCTGGAGCAGGGTTAGTCCAAAAAGCTGGTGGCTTACATAAATTTATGAATTGGGATGGACCTATCCTCACTGATAGTGGTGGCTTTCAAGTTTTCTCTTTAGCGGAAAAAAGAAAAATCACTGAAGAAGGTGTTCATTTTAAAAACCATTTGAATGGAGATAAACTTTTCTTTTCTCCAGAAATTGCGATTGATATCGAAGAAAAACTTGGAGCGGACATCATAATGTCATTTGATGAATGTATCCCATATCCAAGTAGCTATGAATACACTAAAAAATCTACCGAAAGAACACTAAGATGGGCTAAAAGAGGATTAGAGGCTCATAAAAGAGAAGATCAGGCTCTATTTGGAATCGTTCAAGGTGGAGATTATGAAGATTTAAGAAAGATGTGTGCGGAAGAACTTTCTAAAATGGATTTCCCTGGTTACTCAATTGGAGGAACTTCAATTGGAGAACCTAAAGAAGTATGTTTTAGAATGATTGATTACGCCGTTAAATATTTGCCTCAAGACAAGCCAAGATACTTAATGGGAGTTGGTTCTATTGATTATCTTTTAGGTGGAATCGCTAGAGGAATTGATATGTTTGACTGCGTTCTTCCTACTCGACTTGCTCGTCATGGAGCGCTTATGACTCATTCTGGAAGAGTGAATATTAGAGATGCTAAATATAAAGAAGATTTTTCTCCTTTAGATGATAAATGTGATTGCTACTGCTGCAAAAATTATACCAAAGCTTATCTGAGACATTTATATGTCTGTGATGAGATTTTTGGAAAAAGATTACTCTCAATCCATAACATCAGATTTTTGATTAAACTGATGGAAGGAGCTAGAGAAGCCATTAAAGAGGATCGTTTCCAAGAATATATGGATATCACTTTAGCGGCATTTGGAGATAAAAGAGGTTTTTAACTAATGGATATTAATCTTTTTGATTTTGTTCTCCCAGAAGAATTAATCGCTCAAAGGCCAAGTGATAAAAGAGACCATTCTCGTTTACTCGTGGTTGATAAAGATAACAAGACTTATGAAGATAAGATGTTTTTTAATATCATCGATTATTTACGTCCTGGTGATGTGCTAGTGAGAAACAATACAAAAGTTATTCCTGCTCGATTAATTGGAATAAAAGAAGTCACTGGAGCGCATTGTGAAACTTTGCTATTAAAACAAATTGAAGGTGACACTTGGGAGTGTTTAACTAGACCGGCAAAATCATTAAAAGTTGGAGCAAGAATTTCTTATGGAGATGGAAAATTAATCGGAGAAGTTGTTAAAGAAAAAGAAGAAGGGCTTCGAGATATTAAATTTTTCTATAAAGGAATTTTCTTAGAAGTTTTAGATTCGTTAGGCAAGATGCCTCTTCCTCCATATATTAAAGAACAATTATGTGGGAATGATCGCTATCAAACTGTGTACGCTAAATATACGGGTAGTGCTGCTGCTCCTACTGCAGGATTTCATTTTACTGAAGAGCTATTTGAGAAGATCAAAGCTAAAGGAATTGAAGTGGTGGACATTACACTACATATTGGTTTAGGAACATTTAGACCTGTTAAAGTTTCAGATACTGATAATCACGTTATGCATTCTGAAGAATATGAAATTACTAAAGAAGCATGTGATGCTTTAAATAAAGCCAAAAAAGAAAATCGTAGAATTATTGCTATTGGTACTACTTCAGTTAGAACCCTTGAAGCTAATATACAAGAATTCGGTGTCTTCACCCCAATTAAAAAAGAAACTAATATCTTTATTAAACCTGGATATACTTTTAAAGCAGTTGATGCCCTTATTACTAATTTCCATCTCCCTAAGAGCACTTTAATTATGCTTGTCAGTGCTTTTGCGGGCAGAGAATTCACCTTAGAATTTTATAAGCACGCAGTAGATGAAAAATATCATTTCTTCTCTTTTGGAGATTCAATGTTCATCCATGGAAAATAATAAAAATTACCAGAAATATTTATATAAAGAATTAGAAGAGATAGCAAAAAGTGGTAAGAAACCCACTCTTTTACTCCACGCTTGTTGTGGTCCTTGTTTCACTATCCCTTATGAAGAACTAAAGAATTATTTTAAAATCACAATCCTATATAACAACTCTAACATTTATCCAAAAGAAGAACATGATCGACGCTTAGAAGAACTTAAAAAATATCTTCTAGATTTAAAAGCGGATATTCAAGTCATTGAGACTAAATATGATAATGAAACCTATAACAAAGATCTAGAACCTAGAGCTAGTGACAAAGAAGGTCATGAAAGATGTCGAATCTGCTTTAATAAGCGATTAAAAGAAGGATTTGAATACGCAAGTAAAAATCATTTTGATTATTACGGAACAGTGATGACAATCTCGAGATATAAGAACGCTCAAGATATTAATAAAATCGGAGAAAAACTTCAAAAAGATTATCCTACTGTTAAGTGGTTATACGCTGATTTTAAGAAAAATAATGGCTATGAGAAATCTCTCATAATCATCAAAGAACACGAGATGTATTTGCAAGAATATTGTGGCTGTATTTATAGCTATAGAGCCTATCAAAACAAGCAAAGATAGTAATAAAATTTGAAGAGAATGGAGGTAAAAAACACCTCTTTTTTTGACCTCATTTTTGTGAAAAATTGGCTATTATTTTCACTATTTCTTCTATTTTCTGATCAAATTTTTAATATTTTTTGCACGTGTTTTTCTTTCTTATAAAAAATATTTTAATTATTTATTGACACATATACACGTATAGAGGTAGGATTTGAACGTTGACTGCTCGCGATGATGTGCGAGGTTGCGGACACACCCACAGGCGTTGTCATGAAGGTATGTTCGGTAATTCGCATTGAGAGAGATGAAGTCAAAGCCTGAAAGTGATATAGGAGGAAATTTCATGGCAAAAACTACTAAGATTAGAGTTCGCCTCAAAGCTTATGATCACGTCAACCTTGATCAAAGCGCTGAGAGAATCGTTCAAGTAGCGAAGAACTCTGGGGCTACTGTTGTGGGCCCAATCCCATTACCAACAGAAAAACAAGTATTCACGATTTTAAGAGCGGTTCACAAGTACAAAGATTCTCGTGAACAATTCGAAATCAGAACACACAAACGTATTATCGATATTACCAATCCAAAGAAGGAAACACTCGATGCTCTCAAGAACCTCGATCTTCCATCAGGAGTTGATATCGAAATCAAACTTTAAGGAGGTAAGACACAATGAAAGCAATTTTAGGTCGTAAAATGGGCATGACTTCTGTCTTCGCTGAAGATGGTACCTTATACCCAGTCACAGTTGTCGAAGTCTTACCAAACGTTGTTACCCAAGTCAAAACCGTTGAAAAAGATGGTTATGTCGCAGTCCAAGTTGGTTACGAAGAAAAGAAAGAAAGTCGTGCTAACAAGTCTGAAAAAGGAATCGCTAAGAAAGCAAACACCGTTCCACATTATGTTTCTAAAGAGTTACGTGGTGATGAAATGGGCGCTTACCAATTAGGTGATACCATCAAAGCTGACTTATTCAAAGACGGTGACTTAGTTGACGTCATCGGTACAAGCAAAGGCCATGGTTACACTGGTACTATTAAAAGATGGCATATGACCATCGGACCAAAGGGCCATGGATCAGGTTACCACAGAGGACAAGGTTCCTTCGCTAACAATGGTCGTTATAACCACGGTGTTATGCCAGGAAAACACATGTCCGGACATCACGGTAACAAATCTGCAACTTTATTAAACTTATTAGTTGTTAAGGTCGATGCAGAAAAAGGCTACATCTTAATTAAAGGTGGATTACCAGGCTCCAAGAAGAGCATTGTTACAATCCGTTCCGCAATTAAGACAGTCAAAAATAAAGAAAGTGTTAAATCTTTAATTAATAGAGCACCTGCAAAAGTTAGCGCTCCAGTAGTTGAAGAGGCACCAGTTGAAGCTCCTGCTGAAGAAGCTAAAGCTGAATAATGGACGAAAGGAGATAGTTAATCATGGCAGAAAAGAAATCCGTCAGCGTTAAAGTTGTTAACAAAGCTGGCGAAGAAGTCAAAAAAATTAATCTTGCCGGTTCTGTCTTCGCCGTTGAACCTCACAAACAAGCGATGTTCAATGCTGTCCAAGTAGAACAAGCAAATTCACGTCAAGCTACAGCCAAAACTAAAGTAAGACATGAAGTTTCCGGTGGTGGTAAAAAACCATGGAGACAAAAAGGCACAGGTAGAGCCCGTGCAGGTAGCTCTAGAAGCCCAATCTGGGTTGGTGGTGGAACAGTCTTTGGTCCAGTTGGTAATCAAAACTTCACCATTTCCCAAAATAAGAAAGAACATCAATTAGCCTTAAGAAGTGCATTATCTCTTAAGACCCCTAATGACTTAGTGGTCGTTGATGAAATCAAGTTTGCTGATAAGAAAACTAAAGAATTCGTCAAGATGTTAGCTGCTATTAAGTGCGAAGTTAAAACTCTCGTTGTCGTGAGTGAAATTGATGAAAACTTATTCGCAAGCGTCCGTAACGTCGCTTACGCAAAAGTGGTTACCACTGATAACGTTTCCGTTTATGATTTAATGAACGCTGAAAAATTAGTTATGAGTGAAGCCGCAGTTAAAGAAGTTGAGGAGGCATTAAAGTAATATGGCAGCCAAAAAGAAAGTTGAAGCACCAAAGAACAGCTTCCCAAAAGCCACTGAAAAAGACTTCTCAGTTATCGTTAAGCCAGTCATCACTGAAAAGAGCATGGCTAAGATGCAAAACGAAAACAAAGTCACAGTGAGAGTTAGCCCAACAAGTAACAAAACTGAAGTCAAACTCGCATTTGAAAGAATCTTCCAAGTCAAAGTTGTTGATGTCAGAATCGTGAACGTTCACGCTAAAGAAACAACCAGAGGTACTCGTTATAAAGGAAGTATCCAAGGTTATAAGAAAGCGATTGTCACTGTCGCAAGCGGTGAAGCAATCGACTTATTCAAAGAATAATTTAGTTCGTTATTCTTAACTATAGGAGGAAAAAGTAATGTCAATTAGAACTTACAAGCCTACTTCTGCAAGTAGACGAAACATGACAAACTCGACATTCGAAGAAATTACAACTAGCACTCCTGAAAAAAGTTTATTAGTCACATTATCCAAGTCCGGTGGAAGAAATAACCAAGGCGTTATTACCTGCCGTCACATTGGAGGAGGTCACAAAAAGAAATACCGTTTAGTTGACTTCAAACGTAATAAGGACAATATCCCTGCTGTTGTAAAGACTGTTGAGTATGATCCAAACCGTAACGCTAACATCTGCTTAGTCGCTTACGCTGATGGTGAAAAGAGATACATTCTCGCACCAAAAGATCTCAAAGTCGGGGATAAAATCATATCTGGCGAAACCTGCGATATTAAAGTAGGTAACGCGATGTGCCTCAAGAGCATTCCTGAAGGTACATTCATCCACAACGTGGAATTAGTTCCAGGTAAAGGTGGACAAATGTGTAGAGCAGCTGGTGCTGCTGCACAAGTGCTTGGTAGCGAAGGTAAATACGTTATGCTTCGTTTAGCAAGTGGAGAAATGAGAAAAGTTCTCGGAGAATGCCGCGCCACAATTGGTACAGTCGGTAATGAAGATTGGAACTTAATCAATTTCGGTAAAGCTGGTAAAAACCGTTGGTACGGTGTTAGACCTACAGTTCGTGGTAGTGTTATGAACCCTAACGATCACCCACATGGTGGTGGTGAAGGTAAGTGTCCTGTTGGACGTGACGCACCAAGAACCCCATGGGGCAAACGTGCTATGGGCGTTAAGACCAGAAATAACAAGAAGAAGTCTACAAAACTTATTATTCGTAGACGTAATGGCAAATAGGAGGAAAGAGCAATGGCAAGAAGTTTGAAAAAAGGCGCATTCGTTGATGGCCACTTAATGAAAAAAGTCGAAGCTTTAAATGCATCTGGCAAAAAAGAAGTCATTAAGACTTGGTCCCGCCGTTCAACCATTTATCCATCTTTCGTCGGTCACACATTTGCTGTTTATAACGGAAGAGAACATATCTCTGTTTATGTTACAGATGATATGGTCGGACATAAGCTCGGTGAATTCTCTCCAACCAGAAAATACACCGGACACACTGGCCACACTGCTGAAGATAAAGCAGCCGCGGCTGGTAAATAATTAGGAGGTAAAGATAATGGCAGAAGCAAAGAAAACAACTGCTAAGAAATCAGCACCTAAAAAAGTTGCTGAAGAAAAAGCTGTTGAAGTAAAAGAAGAAGTCAAAGTCGAAGAAGCTCCTAAGAAAGCGAAAAAAGCTCCAAAAGAAGAAAAGAAAGTTGAAGCTCCTAAAAAACCAGCTCCAACCGAAGCTAGAGCAATCGCTTACAATGTGAGAGTCACTCCTAGAAAAGCAAGACTCGTCATCGATCAAGTTAGAGGTAAGGACGTTAAAGTCGCGCTCGGATTATTAAGAAATATTAATCGCGCTGCGAGCGAACCAGTCAGCAAAGTCATTAGAAGTGCTGCTGCTAACGCCATCAATAACTTCGGATTTGATGAAGATAAGCTCTACATTAGCGAAATCTACGCTAACGATGGCTTAAAAATGAGAAGATACTTACCAAGAGCAAAAGGTTCCGCTAGTGGTTTAGTAAAAAGAAATTGCCACATCACTTGTGTGGTCAAAATGAGATAAGGAGATATTACACATGGGTCACAAGGTTAATCCTGTAGGAATGAGAGTCGGCGTCAACAGAGATTGGAATTCTCGTTGGTTTGCTGAAGATAAAGATTTCGCTACATACTTAAACGAAGACATTAAAATTCGTAAATATCTCGAAGGTTCATTAAAAGAAGCCTTATTATCTCACATCGAAATCGAAAGAACTAAAAATGATAAAGGAACCAACATTGTTGTTAAATTATTCGTTGCTCGTCCAGGTGTTGTTATCGGTACCGATGGCAAAAACATCTTAGCGGTCAAAGAATCATTAGTTAAATTAGTGAAAAATAGCAACGTTAGAGTCGATGTTATTGAAGTCAAAAATCCTGACTTAGACGCTAACATCGTCGCTCAATCAATTGCTAAGCAATTAGAAGAAAGAGCAAGCTTTAGAACCGTTCAAAAGAAAGCGATTCAAAGAGTTAGAAAAGCCGGCGCTAAAGGTATTCGTACCGTTGTCGGAGGCCGTTTAGGTGGAGCGGATATTGCTCGTGCTGAAGGATATAAAGAAGGAGTTATTCCTCTACATACCCTCAGAAGCGATATCGACTATGCTCACGCTGAAGCTGCCACTCAATATGGTCGCTTAGGTGTTAAAGTTTGGATCTGCCGTGGAGAAATCCGCCCAGAACTTTCCAAGAAAGGAGAATAGGTCATGTTACAACCAAAACGTGTGAAATACCGTCGTCCACATATCCTTAGATATGAAGGACACTCTAAAGGTGGAACAGAAGTTAGCTTTGGTGAATATGGCTTACAAGCTCTTGAAGGTGCTTGGATTACAACCAGACAAATCGAAGCTGCTCGTATCGTATTAAGTAGATACACAAAACGTGGTGGACAAATTTGGATTAGAATTTTCCCTCACTTAGCAAAAACCAAAAAACCTGCTGAAGTCCGTATGGGATCTGGTAAAGGATCTCCAGAGGATTGGGTAGCAGTCGTTCAAAAAGGCAGAGTTATGTTTGAAATCGGTGGAGTTGATGCTGAAGTTGCAAGAGAAGCTCTTAGACTCGCTGCTTATAAGCTCCCAATCAAATGTAAAGTTGTCGGAAAAGGAGAGTAGTAGCAATGAAAATTAGTGAAGTCCGTGAAATGTCTACAAGCGAGCTCAAAGAAAAGCTCTACTCGCTTAAAGAACAACTCTTTGAGTTAAGACGTAAAAAATCCGTCGGAACTCTTGAAAGAGGAGAAGATGTCATTACTGTGAGAAAAGACATCGCCCGCGTTAACATGGTGTTACGCGAAAGAGAACTTGAAAGTAAATAAGGAGAACGAAAATGGAAGAAAAGAGAAACTTAAGACGTTCCATTCAAGGTGTAGTTGTAAGTGATAAAAACGACAAGACCATTGTTGTCCTTGTTGAAACTCACAAGAAACACGCCAAATATGGTAAGCGCGTTAAATATAGAAATAAGTATTACGCGCACGATGAAAACAACGAAGCTAAAGTCGGCGATACAGTGACCATTATGGAAACTCGTAAATTAAGCGCCACCAAGAGATTCAGACTTGTTTCCATCGACAAGAAAGCTGAATTATCCGTTAAGGAAGCTGAAAAAGAATTAAAAGAAGAAATTTTAACTGGTGAAATTGCTGTCGAAGAAGTCGAAAAGAAACCTGCGGCAGAGAAAGAAGTAGCTGAAGAAGTTAAAGAAGAAAAGGAGGCCGAATAATTATGATCCAGAAGGAAACAAACCTTGTCGTCGCTGATAATAGTGGCGCTCGTAAAGTTCGCGCTTTCACCCTCTACGGAGGAAGTAAAAGAAAAACATCTTATATCGGTGATATCATCCAATGTTCCGTTAAAGAAGCTATTCCAAATGGAAAAGTGAAAAAAGGTGACATTGTGAGATGCGTCATCGTTAGATGTAAAAAACCAACTCAAAGAGCAGATGGTAGCACAATCGCATTCGATGATAACGCAGTCGTTATTATTAATGAAGATAATGCCCCAGTTGGAACCCGTGTCTTCGGACCTGTGGCTCGTGAGCTCAGAGATTGTGGAGTTGAAGGATTCATGAAAATTGTCTCCTTAGCCCCAGAAGTGTTATAAGGAGGAAATGATCATGAACTTAATTAAAGGTGATAAGGTCATCGTCATCGCCGGCAAAGACAAAGGCAAGACTGGAGCAATCCAAAAAGTTGATCCAAAAACTAACCGTGTTGTTGTCGAAGGTGTCAATCTCCGTAAGAAACACAAAAAACCAACTCAACAAAATCCAGAAGGAAGTGTGGTCGAGATCTACGCTCCAATCCATGCCTCTAACGTGATGCTTGTTGATCCTAAAACAAAGAAACCAACCCGTGTTGGACACAAAGTTGTTAAAGGAAAGAAAGTCAGAGTCGCTAAAGCTAGCGGCACTGAATTATAAGGAGGGAATTCAAAATGGCAGAAGCAAAGAAAACAACCGCTAAAAAACCAGCTAGTAAAAAACCAGCTGAAAAAGCCGTTGAAGTCAAAGAAGAAGTCAAAGTCGAAGAAGCTCCTAAAAAAGCCGCTCCAAAAGCAAAGAAAAGCGCTGGAAATAAAAAAGCTGCAATCTCTTCTAGATTAAAAGAAAGATATGAAAGCGAAGTTAAGAAGGCCTTACATGAGAAATATCATTATTCCTCAGTAATGGAAATTCCAGGTCTTGATAAAATCGTTATCAACATCGGTGTTGGTGATGCTACTCAAGATAGCAAACGCTTAGAAGAAGCGGTGAGCGAACTCGCTCAAATCACCGGTCAAAAACCAGTGGTTACACGCGCTAAAAAATCCGTTGCTTCCTTCAAATTAAGAGAAGGACAAGCCATTGGATGTAAAGTTACCTTAAGAGGAATCAGAATGTGGGATTTCTTCGATAAGCTCGTCTCTATCGCTCTCCCACGTGTCCGTGACTTCCGTGGTGTTTCCAAAAACGCTTTCGATGGTCGTGGTAACTACACCTTAGGTGTTAAAGAACAATTAATCTTCCCAGAAATCGATTACGATAAAGTTGGAAAGGTTAGAGGTATGGACGTTGTTATCGTTACTACCGCAAAAACTGATGAAGAGGCATATACCTTACTCGATTTATTAGGTATGCCATTCCATAGATAAGAAAGGAGTCCAAAATAGTCATGGCTAAAACAAGTGCTAAAGTCCGCTGTGCGAGACCTAAAAAGTACAAAGTTAGAGAATATACTCGTTGTGAACGTTGCGGACGTCCTCACGCTGTCTATTCAAAATTCCATTTATGCCGTATTTGTATCCGTGAACTCGCATACAAGGGTGAAATCCCAGGCTTAAAGAAATCATCTTGGTAATAAGGAGGTAAATAATCATTATGATGTCAGATCCAATTGCGGATATGCTTACCCGCATTAGAAATGCTAACGCATTAAAATATGAACAAGTGAAAATGCCTTCTAGCAAGATGAAAGTTGAAATCGCTAAGATTTTAAAAGAAGAAGGCTTCATCGTTGATTATAAAGTCAAAGGTGCAACCAAAAAGGAATTAACCATTTCCTTAAAATACGCCGCTGATGGCACTAGAGTCATCTCTGGCTTAAAGAAAATTTCTAAGCCAGGCTTACGTGTTAACGTCGGCTGCAATAAACTCCCAAGAGTTTTAAAAGGATTAGGAATTGCGATTATCTCCACTTCACAAGGAGTTATGACTGATGCTAAAGCTCGTGTCTTAGGTATCGGCGGAGAAGTAATCGCTTACGTCTGGTAGGAGGAAAGAATATGTCACGTATTGGTAATAAACATATCGATATTCCTGCTGGAGTGACTGTTGCTGTTGAAGGAAGTAACGTCAAAGTCAGTGGTGCTAAAGGAACATTATTAGTTCCTGTTAATCACGGAATCACTGTTACTGTTGAAGGAACTACCGTAGTCTGTAAAAGAGACAGTGAAGTCAAACAAGTTAAACAAAACCATGGCACAACTCGTGCTAACATCCATAACGCTATCGTTGGAGTTTCCCACGGTTATAAAAAGGAACTCGAGATGAGAGGTATCGGTTATAAAGCTCAAATGCAAGGTAATAACGTTGTCTTATGGGCTGGATATAGCCACACCATCACCATCATTCCTAACGAAGGTGTTAAGATCACATTACCTTCCCCAACAGAAATTACTGTTGAAGGTATTGATAAACAAGCAGTTGGACAAACCGCTGCTCGTATTAGAGAAGTCCGTCGCCCAGAACCATATCTTGGTAAAGGTATTCGTTATAAAGATGAATACGTTGCTACTAAAGAAGGTAAACGTGCTGGCGGTAAAAAATAATTAGAAAGGTAGGTATATAAAATGATTTCTAAAGAAAGCAAAAACGTTTCTAGAGTTAGAAGACATGCCCGTGTTAGAGCTAAAATCTCTGGCACTGCCGCTTGCCCAAGATTATGTGTCTATCGTTCTAACAAAAACATCGAAGCTCAACTCATCGATGATGTTAAAAGAGTGACTCTCGTTGCTTCATCTTCCATGAGCTTAGGCTTAGAAAATGGCAGCAACATCGAAGCCGCCGCTAAAGTCGGTGCCGATCTTGCTAATAAAGCCAAAAGTAAAAAAATCAAGAAAGTTGTCTTCGACAGATCCGGATATATCTATCACGGACGTGTCAAGGCTCTTGCAGAAGCCGCTAGAGAAGCTGGCTTAGAATTCTAATTAAGGAGAAGAAAAATGGCAGAAGAAAAAGTTGTTACTGAAGAAGTAAAAGCAGAAGCTACTGAAGCTCCTAAAGAAGAAAAAGCCCCTAGAGGCGATCATCGTCCTCATGGAGACCGCAAAGGTGGTCGTCCAGATCGTAAAGGCGATAGAAAAGAAAGACGTGAAGTTAAAGATGACATGGAAGAAAGAGTAGTCTTCATCAACCGTGTCTCTAAAACTGTCAAAGGTGGACGTCGTATGAAATTCACCGCCCTTGTCGTTGTTGGTGACCACAAAGGACATTATGGATTTGCATTAAGCAAAGCCGCTGAAGTCCCAGATGCCATCAAAAAGGCAAGTGAAGCTGCAAGAAAGAAACTTTATTCCATTCACTTAGTGAAAGGAAACACCATCAGCCACGAAATCGTTGGTAAATATGGTGCTTGTAATGTTTACTTAAAACCTGCTCCTGAAGGTACTGGTATTATCGCCGGTGGCCCAGTAAGAGCAATTCTTGAACTTGCAGGTGTTCAAAACGTGTGCTCCAAAGTCTATGGTAGCCGTGCTCCAATCAATATCATTAGAGCAACCAACCAAGGTTTAGATAACCTTAAGAGCTACAAGACAATGAAGGAATTACGTTCCAAAGAATAATTAAACACTGATTAGTTTAAGGAGGTGCACAAATGAAATTACATGAACTTCAATCAACAGAAGGCAGCAGAAGCGAACACTACCGTAAGGGTAGAGGCATCGGCTCTGGCAATGGTAAAACTGCTGGTAAAGGTCATAAAGGACAAAACGCTCGTAGTGGCGGTGGAGTCGCTTTAGGCTTTGAAGGTGGCCAAATGCCATTATGGAGAAGACTCCCAAAAAGAGGCTTCAAGAACGTTAACCGTATCGAATATGCTGTCGTTAATGTTAATGATTTAAACAGATTTGAAGAAGGTACAGTTGTCACCCCAGCGTTATTAAAAGAAGTTGGACTCGTCGGAAAAGAATATCACGGCGCTAAAGTCTTAGGTTCTGGAAAACTCGAAAAGAAATTAACTGTTCAAGCATCTAAATTCTCTAAGAGTGCTGAAAGTGCCATTAATAGCGTAGGTGGCAAAGCTGAGGTAATCTAATATGAAAAAGATTGCTTCGATTCTTACAAATAAAGAAATAATGAACCGTATTTTGTTCACGGTTCTCATTCTCTTTATCTTCCGTATCGGAGCACAGATAACAGTCCCAGGTGTTAATCCTGAGGGTCTTGAAGAATACCTCAACTCCGGGTCTGCTTTATCACTTATGAATATGTTAGGTGGTGGAACGTTACAAACGTTCTCCATCTTCGCCCTCGGCGTCTCTCCATACATCACTGCACAAATTATTGTTCAGTTATTATCCACCGATGTATTACCAGCTCTTAGTGAGCTAAGACGTCAAGGTCAATACGGAAGAAAGAAAATGGAATACGCGACTAGATACCTCACCTTATTACTTGGTGCGGTTCAAGCGTACGGTATCATTAAAACAATTGAAAATACACCTGAGGTGTCACTCAACCTTCAAGGTGGCTGGTTAACTTACTTATATATCATTATCGTAATGTTAGCGGGCACAATGATTGTTATGTGGTTAGGAGACCAAATCTCCGTTAAAGGTATCGGAAATGGTATTTCTATGATCATTTTCGCGGGTATTGTTTGTTCTTTACCAAATCAATTCGCTCACGCCTTTACTACCTATATCTCTACGACAGCTGGTTCTCCAGAGAACTTAGTTATCGCTGGTGTATTCAAATTCATATTATATGTCCTAGCATATCTCGTTATTATTAGCTTCGTTACATTCATTGAATTATCACAACGTAAAATCCCTATTCAAAATAGTGGTAAGAGTGGTGGTCAATCTCAAGGAATGTCTAAAGCAAGTTTCTTACCAATTAAAATCAATAGCGCTGGCGTTATTCCTGTAATCTTCGCTAGCTCACTAATGATGGCACCAAGTGTAATTGCTGCCTTTATCGACAGTAATTCATCTAATGCTTATTGGTTAAAGATCTTCTCAACGAGTGAGATGTATAATATGGGCTCTTGGTCTATGCCTTGGGGATTACTCATCTATATCGTACTCACCGTCGCATTTACTTTCTTCTATGCAAATCTTCAAATTGATCCGCAACAAATGGCGGAAAATTTCCAAAAAAATGGTTCCTATATTCCAGGAATTAAACCTGGTATTGAAACCGAAAGATACATTAGACGTGTCTTAAATAGAGTGACTTGTATCGGAGCTATTGCTCTTGTAATCATCGCTTCACTCCCATCAATCCTCACATTAAGTGGAGTCTTTGGTGGAGACAATTCCTTAGTTTTAGGTGGAACTGGAATGATCATCGTCGTCGGTGTGTGTCTTGAACTTAATAATCAAATCGATGGTTTACTCGCTGGTAAATCATTCGACGAAGTTGTCGCTTCAGGAGGTCGTTAATCATGAAAAAGAATATCATCCTTATGGGCCCACCAGGGGCAGGCAAGGGAACTCTTGCCAAACAACTTAAAGAAAGCTTGTCTCTCGTTCATATCTCTACTGGTGATATGTTTAGAGATGCAATAAAAGCCCAGACTGAACTCGGCAAACTCGCTCAAAGTTATATCAATAAAGGTGACTTAGTCCCTGATGATGTGACCATTGGGTTAGTCAAAGAAAGACTCAGTCAAAAAGATTGTGAAGGTGGATTCCTTTTAGATGGTTTCCCTAGAACTCTTCCTCAAGCAGAGGCTCTTAGTGAAATCACCAAAGAAATTAACCGTCCAATCGATGTTGTCGTCAATCTCGATTGTGACAACGAAGAACTTGTAAGACGTATTTCAGGTCGTCGCGTTTGTAAAAATTGTGGCGCTCCATATCACATCGTCACCATGAAACCAAAAGTGGAAGGTGTCTGTGATTTATGTGGGGGACCACTCTATCAAAGAAAAGACGACAACGAAGAAGCTCTTAAAGTTCGATTAGAACACTATGTTTCCGAAACTAAACCATTGTTAGATTATTACGATAAACTTGGTTTACTCGAATCTTTCAATTCTTTAGTTGGAAAAGAAGTGTTATTCGATGAAGTTACTTCATTTCTATCAAAATAATTATGGTAATCGTTAAATCTCCACGTGAAATTGCATTAATGAAAGAAGCTGGCCGAGTGGTTGGTCTCGTCTTCAAAACTCTTGAAGAAAAGATTCATCCAGGAATGTCGACTTTAGATATTGATGCGATTGTTGAAAAAGTAATGCTTGATAACGACTGCATTCCTAGTGAGAAAGGATATTATGACTATCCCGCTAGTAGTTGTGTCTCAGTTAACGAAGTATTAGTACATGGGATTCCTTCTTCCAAAAGAATTCTTAAAGAAGGGGATATCGTAAGCGTGGATATTGTTGCGACCTATAAAGGCTATATGGCAGACGCGTGTCGTACTTATAAAGTCGGCACGGTCTCCGAAAGAGCCGATCGTCTCGTCAGAGTCACAAAAGAAGCGTTCTTTGAATCTCTTAAATACGTGAAAGCTGGTAATCACATCGGAGATATCTCTCATGCGGTTCAAACTTACGTTGAGAAACATGGATATAACGTTTCTAGAGACTATACTGGTCACGGAATAGGTTCACATATGCATGAAGATCCTTCCATTCCAAATTATGGAAAAGAAGGAACTGGAGTCAAATTAACTCCAGGGATGACAATCTGCATTGAACCGATGGTCCTTGAAGGTAGAAAAGAGACGAGAGTCCTTCCAGATGGTTGGACAGCAGTGAGTAAAGATGGGAAATTAACTGCCCATTATGAAAACACTGTGGTCGTAAAAGAAGATGGTTATGAAATTATTACAATGTACGAAGGAGAAGAATAAATAATGTCTAAAGCAGATGTCATCGAAGTCCAGGCGGTCGTTACGGAAACATTACCAAACGCGATGTTCCGTGTAAAACTTGAAAACGACATGGTAATCTTGGCTACCGTTTCTGGTAAAATCCGAATGAATTACATTCGCATTCTTCCAGGTGATAAAGTTACCGTAGAAATCTCGCCTTATGATTTAACACGGGGCCGTATAACATTCAGGTTCAAATAGTCCTGAGACAAAACTATTTTAGGAGGTATATTTTATGAAAGTCAGACCTTCAGTCAAACCTATTTGCTCAAAGTGCAGAGTCATCAAACGTCATGGCAAAGTCATGGTCATTTGCTCTGATCCAAAGCACAAGCAAAGACAAGGTTAATAAGGAGGAAGTTGAAATATGGCACGTATTGTTGGTGTTGATATTCCAAACGATAAGCAAGTCGCGTTCTCTCTTACCTATATCTATGGTATTGGAAGAACCACTGCTAGAAAAATTTGCGAAGCCGCAAAAGTTGATCCAGCTATCCGCGTAAAAGATCTCTCTGATGATCAAATGAACGCGATTCGTAGCGAAGTGAGCAAACTCAAAGTCGAAGGAGATCTTCGTAGAGAAGTTGCTCTCAATATTAAAAGACTTACTGAAATCGGTTGTTACCGTGGTATTAGACATAAGAAAGGCTTACCAGTCCGTGGTCAAAAGACTAAGACTAACGCCAGAACTCGTAAAGGTCCACGTAAGACAATCGCTAATAAGAAAGTCGCACCTAAATAGGGTTTAGTGAAAGGAGAAAATAAGTTATGGCTAAAAGTACAACTACACGTAAAAAGAAAGTCAAACGTTCTTTTACTAAAGGCGTGGCTCACATTCATTCAACCTTTAATAACACAATCGTCACCATTACCGATGCTCAAGGTAACGCAATTGCCTGGAGTAGCGCTGGTGCATTAGGTTTCAAAGGTGCAAAGAAATCCACTCCATTTGCCGCTCAACAAGCTGCTGAAGCTGCTGCTAAGAGCGCTTATGATCAAGGTATCCGTCAAGTTGACGTTGATGTTAAAGGTCCAGGCCCAGGAAGAGAAGGAGCTATCCGTTCTCTCGCCGTTAGTGGTTTACAAGTGTTAAGTATCGTTGATACTACACCAATCCCACATAATGGTTGCCGTCCACCAAAACGTCCACGTGGTTAATTTAGGAGGAAAACACAATGAAAATCGCTAATCCTTTTGAAAGATTTGGGATTACCCAAGCCGATTATGATGGTAACGAAAATTATGGTCGTTTCATCATTGAACCACTTGAAAGAGGTTTTGGTTTAACCCTTGGTAATGCATTAAGAAGAGTTCTTCTTTCTGCTCTTCCAGGTGCTTCAGTTTATGCAATTGAAGTCGAAGGAGCTCAACATGAATTCTCTGCACTCCCAGGAGTTGAAGAAGACGTTACTTCTATCATCTTAAATTTAAAAGACTTAGTCTTAAAAATTGATGATGAAGATAACGCAAATAAGAGACTTGAAATCAATGTCGAAGGACCAAAAGTGGTCACCGGAGCAGACATCGTTTGCCCAACTGGTGTCACTGTCGTCAATAAAGAAGTCGAACTTGCTCACGTTAGTGAAGGCGGCTCTTTACATATCGTCTTACATGCTCGTAATGGTAGAGGATATGTTACTGGAGAACAAAATAAAGTCTTACACCCTAACTTCCCAGTTGGAGTTATCGCTACAGATAGTAACTATTCCCCAGTTAGAAAAACAAATTACATCGTTGACAACACTCGTGTTGGTCACGATTCAAAATTTGATAAGCTCACTCTTGAAGTTTGGACCGATGGTTCAATTCTTCCTCAAGAAGCAGTTGTCTGGGCTGCTGAATTATTAATTAAGCACTTAGAAAAATTCCTTAATCTTGCGGAAATTACTCAAGACATCAATATTGAGAAAGAAGAAGTTAAAGTCGAAGAAAATAAATACGAGAATATCACTATTGAAGATCTCGATTTATCTGTCAGAAGCTATAACTGCTTGAAGAGAGCACAAATCTCCACTGTTCTTGAATTAACCGAGAAGAGTGAAGATGACATGATGAAAGTCAAAAATCTCGGTAAGAAATCCTTAAAAGAAATTAAGGAAAAACTTGCTTCGATTGGTTTATCATTCAAGGATTTCGAATAATTTAGGAGGAAATGTATTATGCCAGCACAAGGTCGTAAAAATGTACATGGTAAAACCGGTGTTAGATTTAAAGCCGCCTATACCAAAAGTAAATATGAAAACATGCTTCGTAATGTCGTTACCGATTTAATCATTCATGAATCCGTAAAAGTGACAGAAGCAGTTGCTAGAGATGTCGTTAAAGAAGCCGATAGATTAGTTTCTTTAACAAAAAAAGAAGATGTTATGAACGCCAAAAGACAAGCTAGTAGATTCGTTAGAAATATCGAAGCTAGTGAAGGAGTCAGTGCGTTAGATAAACTCTTCAACGTTATCGGACCAAAATTTAAGAGCCGTAATGGTGGTTACACCCGTAGATTAAAACTTGAAAATAGACGTGGTGATGACGCCCCAGTCGTCTTAGTTACTTGGGTCGAATAATTGATCTCAAAAAATAAATTAGGAGTAGCAATACTCCTTTTTTGTTTGACATCACTATACGTGGGTGTTAATTTTTAATTAAATATGATTAGTGAACATAAAGCGATAAGAGACTATACCTCATATAGCTATGAAATAGACCATAACCCATATCAGATTCATTCATATAATGAAAAAGGACATAACGGCAAAGTAATTGTTTTCCCTGTTTTCCATTATGAAGGAGATAAACAATATTTTGATTTATTAAATCCTCTTTTAAAACAAGACTACCATATCGTCACTATTAAATTTATTAATAAGGGCGATCGAGTTCTTTTCTTTAATTATTATGCAAATATCTTTACTCGAATTTTAAATTTCATCTTTAAAGAAGAAATCATCAAAGAACAAGAAGAATTCATCGTCATGGGTTTTGGAGTTGGAGCGTTATTATCTTCTTATTTACAAAATTCTTCATATAACGAAAAGATCAAGAAGATGATTTTAATCTCCCCACTTAATAAATATAAAGATGAATATATGATTTCTCATGACATCTTTAAATTTAAGATTCCTACTTATATCTTTTTTGGCCAACTCGATAAAGTTGTTAATGTTGAATCTCGATATGCGATGTTTGAAAAAGGACATCTAAATAAAAATGTTAAATTCTTCTCTTATCCAATTACAGGACACTTCTTATATTATGAACACAAATTATCAAGAGATCTTGAAGAGAGCTATCGAGAAAATTTCTATGATTTGATCTTAGGGGAAAGTAGTCGATATAAAACAAGTTATCTTCCAGATGAAATTGAATATAATGAACTATTCTTTTCTCATTTAAATTCTGCTTTATTAGATAAACCTTTACCAAAAAGGATTGGTTTATTAACTGATGTCTTTCCATTATTCACTAATGGGGTATCCACTGTCGTTAATCTATTACAAAAAGAATTAACAAAATTAGGATATGAAACATATATCATCGCGTTATGGGATAAAAATGTAAATATTGGTCAATTACCTAAAGAATATATTCCAGTATTTGGCTCTCCTGCTCGACTCATAAAAGGACATAAAGAATTACATCTATTAAAGAGTTTCTCTTTCCAAAGAAATGCAAAAATGCTTTCTATTTTTGGATTTGATTATCTCCATTTGCACACCGAATATTCAATGAGTCAAACCGCTTTAATGTTAGCCAAATATACTGGCATCAAAATGGTGTATACCTATCACACCTTATGGAAGTTATATTACGAACATCAATTCGGTAAATTAGTGGGTGATGTGACTCATGCTGCCGCTAAAGAATTATTCTTTAATCGCGTATATAAAGAATGTCCATTAATTATTGTTCCTTCTTATAAGAGTTATGAAATATTAAAAGAAGAAGCCGGAAGTAAAGATATCCGTATTTTACCTAGTGCGATTAATATTGAAAGATTCAAAGTCACCAAAGACGATTATCCTCAAATCAACGAATTAATTAAGAAATATGATTTAAAAGATAAGCATGTTCTTGGCTATGTTGGAAGAGTCTCAATGGAGAAGAATATCTTTGAGACATTAGAATATATCTCTAGAATCAAAAGTGAGATTCATAATCTCGTCTTTATGATTGTGGGAGTAGGGGATGCGATTAAGGCTATTAAAAAAGAGATTAAGAGATTAGATATTGAAGATAATGTGATCTTTGTTGGACAAGTAGATAACGACAAACTTAAATATTATTATTCATTATTTGATGTCTTTGTGACTGCTTCTAATTTTGAAACCCAAGGCTTAACTTATTTTGAAGCCGCAACAACTGGGACATTAATTCTCGCTAAAAACGATAAGGCTCTTGAAGGAATCTTTAAAGATGGAGTTAACGCCTATATCTATCAAGATTTTGATCAATGGGTGAATCGAATCGAAAAAGCATTATTTGAAGATAATCATAAGATAGTAAACGAAGCGAAAAACACGATGAAACAATACGCTCCTGAAAAATGGGCAAACACGATGCTATCGTATTATCAAGAACTTAACGACAAAAAGGAGTAGAAATACTCTTTTTTCTTAAAAAAATCACTATTCAATGTCTTTGAGTTATATTAGAATAAAACCAAGGATATTTCTTTTAAATACGTTTAAGGAGGATTTTTGATGTCCGAAAAGTACCTAAAAGAATATGAAGTCGGGTATACCCCTAGATTAGTCATGGAAGAGGCAAGTCGTTGCCTTCTTTGTCATGACGCTCCATGTTCAAAAGCTTGTCCTGCTGGAACAGATCCAGCAAAATTCATTCGTTCTGTACGCTTTAAAAACGTTAAAGGTGCAGCTGAAACTGTCAGAATTAATAATATCTTAGGAGCTATCTGTGCTCGTGTTTGTCCAACCGAAAGATATTGTCAACAAGGTTGCTCAAGAAGCGGGATTGATAAACCAATTGATATTGGAAGAATTCAAAGATATGTCACTGATAGTGAAGACGCTCTCAAGATGAATATCTTAGAAGTCAAACCAAGAAATGGCAAGAAAGTTGCTGTTATTGGTAGTGGCCCAGCTGGTTTATCAGTTGCGGGTTATCTCGCTATGGAAGGATATGAAGTCAAAGTCTTTGAAAAAGAAGCAAAGGCTGGAGGCTACTTAAGATATGGCATCCCTGAATATCGTTTACCTTCCTCAGTGGTTGATAAAGAAATTAAACGCATTGAAAAACTCGGTGTTGTGATTGAATGCAATCATCCAGTTGAAGATGTGAAAGCGCTTAAGAAAGAATTTGACGCAGTGGTTGTCGCTGTTGGTCACTCTAAAGGTAAAGTCTTACCAATGTTTGCTGGTAAGAGATTTGTGAAGACCGCAGTTGATTTCCTTCACGAAGCTAAGAGAAGAAAAGGAAACATCAAAGTTCCAGAACACGTTTTAGTTATCGGTGGTGGAGATGTTGCGATGGATACAGTCACTACCCTTAAATTATTAGGTGTTAAACAAGTTACAGATGTTGTTTATGAAACTTTCTCTGAATTTAAAGCAAGTAAGAAAGAACTTGAAGGAGCACAAAAAGAAGGAGTCTCCATCATTGATGGATATGTCCCAGTGGCTCTTAAAGGTAAGAAAGTGGTGTTCACTCATCGCTTTGTTCCAGCTAAACTCGAAGTTAAAGCAGATTTAATTATTCTCGCTGTTGGTCAATATACCGAAGCTGGCTTACTTGGCTATGAAGTTAATAAACTCCAAGAAGTTGAAAAGACTGAACCAGGAGTCTTCGCTTGTGGCGATGTCTCTAAAGGTGGAGAGAAGACAGTTGTCTATGCTGTTAGAAGCGGTAAAGAAGTCGCTTATGCAGTTAAAAAATATTTAGGAGGTAAATAATCATGGTAAAGAAAGATTTAAGTATCACCTTCTTAGGTGTTAAATTCCCAAACCCATTCTGTTTATCTTCTTCTCCAGTCGGTAATGACTATGATATGTGTAAGAAGGCATATGATGTCGGTTGGGGTGGTATCGTCTTTAAAACCATCGGACCTAAATCATATGTGATTAACGAAGTTTCTCCTCGTTTTGACACTCTTTCAAAAGAAGGCGAACCATTTGTTGGCTTTAAAAACATGGAACAAATCGCTGAGCACTCTTTAGAAGAGAACTTAGCAGATTTGAAGAGATTAAAGAAAGAATATCCTGATAAAGTATTAATCGCCTCCATCATGGGTAATGATGAAGAAACTTGGGAAGATCTCGCTAGAAAAGTTACTGAAGCAGGAGCGGATATGATTGAAATGAACTTATCCTGTCCTCAAATGACTTCTCACGCGATGGGAAGTGATGTTGGTTCTAACCCAGAACTTTGTAAGAAATATTGCCAAGCCGTTAAACGTGGTTCTAAACTCCCAATGATGGCAAAGATGACACCAAATATCACTGATATGGTGGAAGTCGCTAAAGCGTGTTTAGAAGGTGGAGCGGATGGTATTGCCGCAATTAACACCATTAAATCCATTTGTAATATTGATTTACAAAAGAAGATTGGTATGCCAATCGTTAACGGAAAATCTGCCATTTCTGGATATTCTGGAAAAGCAGTTAAACCTGTTGCCTTAAGATTCATCCAACAACTCAGAGTTGGCATTCCAGGAGTGGAAATCTCAGGTATCGGTGGATGTGAAACTTGGGAAGACGCTGCTGAATTCATTTTAGTCGGTGCAAAAACCATTCAAGTTACTACCGGAATTATGCAATACGGCTATCGTATCGTTGAAGATATGTGTAATGGCTTAATGCATTATATGGAAGAACAACGTGTTGATTCATTAGAAGAACTTGTTGGCAAGGCCAATAAAAATATCATTCCAGCTGAAGAACTTGATAGAGATTACATTGTCTATCCTCAAATCGATGAAGATAAATGTGTCGGTTGTGGAAGATGCTATATCTCTTGTTATGATGGTGCTCACCAAGCGATGGAATGGGATGAAGATAAACGTAGACCTCATTGCAATCACGACAAATGTGTTGGCTGCTTGCTCTGTGGACATGTCTGTCCTGTCGGCGCTATTTCTCAAGGTGAAATCGTCTTTAAAAAGACTGCTAAACCTGGAAGAAAGATTAAAGACATCAGACTTTAATTATAGTGACATACTACCACCGCTTATAGAAGTGGGGGCTTCTTGCTCGATGACTCTAATGAGCCAAGCATAAACAAGCTATCCGGATGTGTCCCATCCTTAGTAAGTATTTCAATTCCCTTACGCAGAATATTTTTAGCTGCGTTTATATCTCGATCATGGACCATTCCACAGTTTGGACAGGTCCATTTTCTTACTCTTAAATCTTTAGTGAGAGGATTTTGATAAGTACAGTAACTACATAATTGACTACTTGGATAATTAGTAGGAACCTTAACTATAGTGTTACCATACCAACTAGCCTTATAAATAAGCATAGAAACAAATCTAGACCAACTAGCATCATGAATGCTTCTAGCGAGTTTAGTGTTTCTACTCATATTTTTCACTTTCAGGTCTTCAATACAAATGATTTGGTTTTCATCAATTATATTTCGAGAAAGTTTATGTAAATAGTCGTTGCGTTGATTTTCTATTTTCTTATGAATTTTAGCAACTTTAATTCTTTGCTTATTACGGTTTTTACTACCTTTTTTCATAAGAGATAATTTTCTTTGTTCTCTAGAAAGTTTATTTTGCGATTTAGTTAAGTATTTATGATTTTTATATTTATTCCCATTTGAGTCAATAATTAACTCTTTAATACCTAAATCTAGCCCAATCGCATTATCTAAAAATTTAATAGATTCAGAATTCTCCTCAACAAGTAAAGAAATATAATACTTCTCATCCGTAGTCTTACTAACTGTTATAGATTTAATCTCACCTATAAAGTTACGATGTTTCTTTATTCTAATACGATGGCATTTAGGAATAGAGATATATCTGTCGTTAGAAGAGAACTTCACACTTCCCTGATTGTTAGTGGTATAGCTCTGATAATTCCTTTTTGATTTATATTTAGGAAAACAATTTTGCTTTTTATAAAATAGTTTAAAAGCTGCGTTTCTTGCCAATTGAGCGTTACATAAGGCTAAAGAATCAACTTCTTTTAAAAATGGATAATCTTTTTTATATCTAGCGGGAGTAATATTTTCATTTTTACCAGTAGATTTATATATCTCAATCATATCTGAAAGAGACTTATTATAGAAAAACCTTACACATCCAAAAACTCTAGAGAAATATTCCTTCTGAGCCACATTAGGATAGATGCGAAATTTATAAGCTTTTCTAATCATAAACCTCCTAATTCAAGGAGCTAGATTAGTTATCATTCTCCTTGAGATTCGATATATTTCTTGATTGTCTCAATATTAGCCCCACCTGTAGAGATAAGGCAGAAAGATTGAGACCAGAATGCTTCTTTATATAGTCTAGATCTAATAGAAGGATAATCTTTCTTTATTAGTCTAGAAGAAGCAGACTTATAAGCATTGATGAACTTAGAAATATTAGAATTTGGTTCACTACAAAATAAAATGTGAACATGATCCAAATCATGGTTCCATTCTTCAAGAGCAATATTATAATTACCCTCAATACTCCTAAATATCCCTTTTAACCTTTCAGATATTTCATCATTTATCACTTTTCTTCGGTATTTAACTACCAAGATTAGATGAAAATGAATCGCGAATACTGAATGGTTATTAGTCCTCAATTCCACATTAATATTATATCATTATTTATAATTATATAAAAGGATAGAATAACTATTTTTGTACTTATTACGACTGAATGTAATAATTGCAATTCATCCCCCACCTGTAGAGGTATCCATCAATTTAGCAAATTGCTGTGGGGGACTTCTTGCTTGAATATGTTAAAATCTTAATTTATTAGAGGGACTTGTTCCCTCTTTTAATTTTTACTTACATGGCATGTATGTGTTCATATATAATGCGTGTATAAGAAATTAGTCAAAAAGCTTTTTCTCATATCAAATATCTAAAATCGGAAAAGGTTAGCCATAGCGATCAATACTTTGCTTTTAGGAATAAATCCAAAATTGAATACTTGAAACTAAAAAAAGAAGATAATGTTGTAAATACATTTATTAGGGATTTAATGAGGAAGAAAAAATGATTAGTTTTGTTGATGTTGAATTATTGAAAAAGAAGTTTGCTACTTTATTATCGAAATTATATTTTGGTGCTTCGATTGGTTTAGAAAACATTTCAGAAAAAATCATCGATTCAGATTATTTTCTTTGTTTTGAATTCAATAACATAGAGAAATTTATGTCCCAGAATTATGAAGATATTTGTTATGAACTTTTTGGCTGCAGATTCAATAAAGATGTAAATGATATTGGACCTATTTATTGGTCTGGAATTCAGTACATGAACATCATGCTTAATTGTGATATTCCTTTAAAAACTATCTTCTTACTTTGTCCACTTCAAGAAATGGTTACATATTTTGATGTTTATCACGAGATGAATGAGAGCAAGATGATTGAAAGGTTTATGGAAATTATTAAAGATAAATCGATTCTTAAAGAGTTGCGTAAAAGAGTGCGTCTCTCTAATCGACAGATTTATGATTTGACTAATATTGATGAAAACACACTACGATATTTAGAAATAAATCACCATCTTTTTAGGACTGCTGAATGGAAAATTCTTCGTTTAACTTGTGCGTTAAACGCCGATGATTCTTTTTTCAGAAGACATAGTTTTTTCCTTCCTTTATCTCCATATTTATTTTCGAATCACGAATTCCTTACTTTGCTATCAAAGAAAATTTCTAAGATATATTTAAACGAGGAAATTGATAATATTCCAATTGATTTTTCCAAAGGAAAAGGCGACACATATCTCTACATAAATTCACCATCATTATTACTTTACAAAAATCGAAAATATGAAGTTGAAGATTTTGTTTTACATTTCATTTTTGCCTCTTCAATTAGAGAGTTATTAAGTAGCAATAAAAATAATCTATTGTTCTAATCTTTTGTTTTTTCTTCATAGAACTTTTTTCGATTTCGCTTTTTGTATTGATATGAAAATACATATCAAATAAAATATATTCGTTTAACTATTACTTTTGTAATAGAAAATGGAGGTAATTATGGCGCATTTACAACAGCACGCTGTTGAACAAATCACAGAGATTTGTAACCGTTATAAAAATGAAGGAACACCATTAATGATGATTCTTTCTGATATCCAAAAAGAATACGGTTATATTCCTCTAGAAGTTCAAGAATTAGTGTCTTCATTAACTGGCATCCCTACTAGTGAAATTTATGGAGTTGTGACTTTCTACTCCTTTTTCTCACTCACACCAAAAGGTAAATATGTTATTGGTGTTTGTTTAGGTACTGCTTGTTATGTTAAGGGTTCTCAATTAGTGTTAGACAAATTTGAAGAACTATTACACATCAAACCAGGAGAAACTACCGAAGATGGTTTATTTACCTTAGACGCTCTTAGATGCGTTGGAGCTTGTGCAATCGCTCCAGCGGTTAGCATCAATGGAAAAGTTCATCCAATGGTTAAAGTCGGAGACGTTGAAGGAATTATTAACGAACTCAGAAGTAAGGAGGCTAAATAATCATGATTAAGATTAAAAGTAGTGAAGAATTAATTTCTACACATGAAAAATTAGCGTCCTGTCTCGATAAGAAATTCCACTGCGAAGACGGAAAACGCGCAATCGTTGTTTGTGGTGGTACAGGATGTTTATCTTCTGATAGTGCAGACTTATTAGAAAGATTACAAACCTTAATTAAAGAAAAAGGTCTTGAAGATAGAGTGACTGCTAACATCGTTGGCTGTTTCGGATTCTGTTCTCAAGGACCATTTGTCAAAATCTTCCCTGAAGAAACCTTATACACCAAAGTCAAAGTTTCTGACGCTGAAGAAATCATTGAAAAAGATATCATTGGGGGAGAAGTTGTTGAAAGATTACTCTTCGTTGATCCACAAACCAAAAATAGAGTGGCTCGCCAACATGAAATCAATTTCTACAAATTACAAAAAAGAGATATCGCTTTAAAGGGTAATGCTGAAATTAACCCAGAAGATATCAATGAAGCTATCGGACAAGGAGCTTTCTTAGCGCTTAATAGAGCTCTTCATATGTCTAGACAAGAAGTAATTACCGAAGTATTAAATAGCGGACTTCGTGGACGTGGTGGCGCTGGCTTCCCAACTGGAAGAAAGTGGCAATTCGCTTACGATGTTGAGTCTGAAGATAAATATGTTGTTTGTAACGGCGATGAAGGTGACCCAGGCGCATTCATGGATCGTTCCATTATTGAAGGTAACCCAATTAATGTTATCGAAGGTATGATGATTGAAGCTTACGCTATCGGGGCGAAAAATGGTTACTTCTATATTCGTGCAGAATACCCAATCGCAGTTAATAGATTAAAAAATGCAATCAAACAATGCGAAGAGATGGGTTTATTAGGTGATAACATCTTAGGAACCGATTTCTCATTCCGTTGCCACATTCGACTTGGCGCTGGTGCCTTCGTTTGTGGAGAAGAAACTGCATTATTAAATTCCATTGAAGGACAACGTGGTATGCCACGTCCTCGTCCTCCTTTCCCAGCTGTTAAAGGCTTATGGGGAAAACCATCAGTTATCAATAACGTTGAAACCCTCGCTAACGTTCCATATATTCTCCTTCATGGAGCTGCAGCGTATGCTGCAATTGGAACTGAAAAGAGTAAAGGAACTAAAGTCTTCGCTCTTGGAGGTAAAGTTAATAACGTTGGTTTAGTGGAAGTCCCAATGGGAATTACATTAAGACAATTAATCTTTGATATTGGTGGAGGAATTCCAAATGGCAAGAAATTTAAAGCCATTCAAACCGGAGGTCCTTCTGGAGGATGTTTAACTGAAAAAGATTTAGACACTCCAATCGATTACGATAACTTAATCGCTGCTGGCTCAATGATGGGTAGTGGTGGCGCTATCGTTATGGATGAAGATAACTGTATGGTGGACGTCGCTAAATTCTATATGACATTTATTTGTGACGAAAGCTGTGGTAAATGTTCTCCTTGTAGAATCGGAACCAAACGTTGCCTTGAAATCTTAACTAAGATCACTGATGGTAAAGGAACAATGCAAGATCTTGAAGAACTCAAGAGTCTCGCTAATGTGATTAAGAGCAATTCCTTATGTGGTTTAGGACAAACCGCTCCTAACCCAATCCTTTCAACAATGAATGCTTTCTATGATGAATATCTCGCTCATATCGTTGATAAGAAATGTCCTGCTCATGTCTGTAAGAGCTTAATGCAATATAAGATTCTTCCAGAAAAATGTGTTGGTTGTGGAATGTGCGCTCGTAACTGTCCTGCTAACACCATCCATAAAACTGATAAAGTTCCAGTTGGTCGACCAGCAACATTACCTCTTAGGGTTCATGAAATTGATCCAACCAACTGTGTAAAATGTGGATTATGTGCATCTAACTGTAAGTTTGGTGCAGTCATTAAGGATTAAGGAGGAAATAACAATGGGATTAGTTAATATCAAAATTGATGGCCAAGCTTATCAAGTTGAAAGTGGATTAACCATCTTAGAAGCCGCCAAAAAATGCGGATTCAATATTCCTTCTTTATGTGCTTTCAATAATGGCAAATGCTCAAGAGCGTCTTGTAGAGTGTGCCTAGTTGAAGTTAAAGGCGCTAGAGGTTTAGTTGCTTCTTGTGTCTATCCTGTAAGTGAAGGAATGGAAATCACTATCTCTTCTCCTAAAGCAATTGAAGCGAGAAGAGCAAGTGTTGAACTCATTCTCTCAAATCACCATAAAAACTGTTTACAATGTGAGAAAAATGGACATTGTGAACTTCTTGAAGTTTCAAAAATGGTTGGAGCAAGAGACAATATGTATGTCGGAGAACAAACTCCTGCGACATTAGATGAACTCGCTCCTGGAATTATTAGAGATACATCAAAATGTATTTTATGTGGCAGATGTATTGAAAGATGTAAAGAAGCTCAAGGAATTTCCATCTTAGGATTTGAAAATCGTGGATTTAAAACCATCGTCTCCCCAGTTGGAAATCGTAGCTTTGCTAATTCACCATGTTTACAGTGTGGACAATGTGTTAACGTCTGTCCTACTGGCGCTTTAATGGAACATAGCGAAATCGCTAAAGTTGACGAAGCGTTTAGAAGCGGAAAGAAAGTGATTGTTCAAACCGCTCCTGCTGTCAGAGCCGCTATCGCTGAAGAATTCGGTGAAAAGATTGGTACTCCAGGAACTGGTAAGATGGTTGCTGCTCTTCATAGATTAGGATTCTATCGTGTATTTGACACTAACTTCGGTGCTGATTTAACAATCATGGAAGAAGCTAATGAATTACTCGAAAGAATTAAAAATAAGGGAGTTCTTCCACAAATTACATCTTGTTCTCCAGGATGGATTAATTATATGGAATATTTCTATCCAGAAGTGATTCCAAATGTCTCAACCTGTAAATCACCACACATGATGGTGGGTGCGATTATTAAATCATATTTCGCTAAGGTGCATGAACTTGATCCAAAAGATATCTTTGTGGTTTCAATTATGCCTTGTACCGCTAAAAAATATGAGAGACAAAGAAAAGAAATGCCAGATGATGTCGATGCTGTTCTTACAACTAGAGAACTTGCTAAGATGATTAAAAGAAGTGGCATAAATTGGGCTAGACTTCCAGAAGAAGAATTCGACCAAGATTTACTTGGTGAATATAGTGGTGCTGGAGTTATCTTCGGTGTTACTGGTGGAGTTATGGAAGCAGCCTTAAGAACCGCATATTTCTGGTTAACTGGTGAAGAACACGCTTTAATTGACTTCAAAGCTGTAAGAGGCCTTGAAGGGGTTAAAGAAGCAACCTTAGATATTAAAGGTACAGAAGTTAAGGTCGCTGTCACTAGTGGAATGAAAAACGCTAAGAAACTTCTTGACGAAGTTAAAGAAGGTAAATCTCCATATGCCTTTATCGAGATTATGTGTTGTCCAGGTGGCTGTATTAATGGTGGTGGTCAACCATACGTTAAGCCAATGTTCTTACCAAATGAAGATGACGATATCTTAGAAACATATAGAGCAAAACGTGCAAGTGTCCTCTATAGTGAAGATGTTAGACAATCTGTCAGACAATCTCATAACAACCCTGATATCCAAAAACTTTATAAAGATTTCCTTGGTAAACCAGGAAGCGAACTCGCTGAAGAATTGTTACATACCTCTTACAATAGTCATCGTGAGAAGTATCCTAATAAATAACAATTATTATTTATAATAATAACCAGTCATTAATTTGACTGGTTTTTTTATTTTATAAAAAGGTTGCTTTTATATTTTTAAAGGCGCTAATAGTCTCTCACACTCTAAAAGAGTTGTGAGATAGAAAGAAAAACAACATGAACAATAAAACTAAAAAAATCTTAGGATTATCGTTATTAACAACAACAGCGATCACAATGGTTTGTGCTCTTGCACCTAATCCGCTTGAGATTAGCACTCGATTATTCGCCTCGAATAACAAACAAACCTATAGTTATGTCAAAACTGACTTCTCAATAAGTGAAAGTGGATTCCCTTTTATTCCTTCCGATGATCGTAAATATTTCGGATATTCACCAATGGAGTTTACTGAAGAAAGTGGAATCTTTGTTTCTGATGTTGGAGATCCAAGTGATATTGATGAAACTACAACAGGAATTGGCTGGTCAACTGGTGATACTGCTAATGGCTGCAAAGTTACTCGTGAAGGAAATTTCTTCTCATTAGAAACCGTTACTCCTTCACCTTATAAACCATCGGATGCTAATCGTGAGCTTGGAGTAAATATCAAAATAGATGTAAAAGGAGATAGAGAAATCTTATTAACTGATAACACTTATTACTTATTTGATTTATATTACGTTGCTCAAATTGTTGATGAAGAAGTAATCGTTAAAAGAGAAATGAAAATTACTCCTGAATATTATTATTCTGATTATTCTTCAGTCTTCTTCTCATTAGATACTTTCAAAGGTGATTACACTTGGGAAACTGAGGAATATGGAAGAATTCTATCCTGTGGAGTATATAAAGTCACATTAAAAGAGATATCAATTGAATATAGCTGTTCTAAATAATTAAAGTCGATTAGTCGACTTTTTTATTTATTGTTTATAATATTTATCTAAACTATAATCATAATTGTCTTTGAGGTTACAAGTTATGAAACACAAATCGTTTACAACATTATTTTTATCTGCTGCTTTATTAATAGGGGCACTAACTCCATTTATTCTTCTCTCTAAAAACGAAGTAGTAGAAGTAAGTGCTGCTCAACATAAAGATAATTTTGATGAATATATTTATAACGGTAATTATTACGACTCAATTACTGAAGAAGGAGAAGGACTTAACGGTAGTTTAAGACAAGCTTTATCTAGTTATATCCTTCCTAAAGCATGGCCTTCTTATTCAGGAAGTAGTGCCACTTCTTTAGCGGTTCTTTGTCAAGAAGCTGATGAAGACCCATCAAATAAAAGCAATATGATTTATTTATACACTCGTGATTCGGTTAAAAAGAACGCTGCGAGTAGTTGGAATAGAGAACATACTTGGCCTAAAAGCATTTCTGGAGGATGCTGGGGAGAAGGAAAGGCAGGAAGTGACCTTCTTCACCTAAGACCAACATATAACACAGTCAACTCTACAAGAAGCTCGATTCCTTTTGGTCAAACTAGTTCTGGAGAAAAGAAAATCTATGAAGGAATGGAATGGGGATATATCGGTTCAAGTGATATCACAGGTAGTAAAGTTGTTATGCCTTTAGAAAGCGCTAGAGGTGATGTAGCTCGTATTATCATGTATGTTTGGGTTGCTTATAAAAATTATTATAGTAATTTACCTGATGTTACTAAGGTTTTTGATAGCTATGAAACCATTTTAAAATGGCATATGGAAGATAAACCAGATGAATTAGAAGGACATCGTAATGATGTTAGTGAATCATCTTTACAAAAGAATAGAAACCCATTTGTTGATCACCCAGAATATGCTTGGATGATTTTTGGTAATGAAGTAAGTAGTGCTACAAAAGAAGCGTGTAGAGAAGTTTATCCAGGTAATAGCGCTAAACTCACCTCAATTTCTATTTCTTCTTTACCTACGAAAACTGAATATTATGTTAGTGAAACCTTAGACACTGAAGGAATAAGTGTTATTGGCTATTACGATGATGGAACATCTAAGGATGTGACTTCTAAATGTACATTCTCTCCTATGGTTATGCCATCAAGTTCATGTACACAAAAAATCACAGTGACCTATGGAAGTAAAACCACTTCATTTAATGTCACTGTTAAAGATTATGAACCTGTTGATTTAGTTGGAATCAAATTATCAGTGACTCAAGAGAAAATATATGAGAATAGTCAAGTACAACTAAAAGCTATTTATTCTCCATTAAGCACTTATCCTTATCCAACCCTATCTTATTCAAGTAGTAATGTAGATGTCGCTACTATCAATTCTAATGGACTTCTTTCAGCCTTAACCCCTGGAGAAAGTACGATTACAGTGACTGCAACTCAAGGAAATATTGTTAAAACTGATTCATTAAAAATCGTTGTTAACGAAAAAGATATGCCACGAATTGAAGATATATATGACATGGAAAAAGACGCCACAATCGAATTTTATTGCCAATATCTTGGTAGTTATCCAAATCAATATAAAGGCATATTTGTGGGTGATGGGGATTACGCTACTATCATTTATGGATATAGTAAACAAATGACTGGTTTAGTTCCTTATAAAACATATTTTAAAGTAAGTGGAAAAGTTGATATTTACTCAGGCCTATACGAAGTTAAAGATGCCACTATTGAAATTATTGATGATGTGATTGGTAAAGCTCATGTTAATCCAGTTACTACCTATGAATTTGATGGTAGTGAAGGAGTTCCTGAAGAAGGAGAAACCGCGGAAGAAAAAGTACATGATCAAAGATTAATCCTTTCTCGTCCATGTGTTATTGAAGGATCCGTTAAATCTGTCTCTAAAACAATTGAAGCAGGTAATGACACTTCTGTTACTATGACTTTAAGTAATGGGCAAGAAGCGATTGTCTTTATAAAAAGGAATTCTGATTTGGATTACACAACTTTAAAAAGCTATTTAGGCACTATTGGTAGTCAAGCTGTTATTAAAGGCTATATTGGAATTTATGGCACTTCTTTCCAATTAACGGTGCCAACAATCGTTAAACAAACAGATTCATATACTGCTACTAGTTTTGCTAATGATGTCATTTCTTTAACAAAAGATATCTGTGCCAATAACGGAGCGACATCAAATAAATTATTATTAATTGACGTTTGGACTGATTTAGAGCTCAATTATTATCCTCAAATGAAACAAGCTCAAAGAACGATCTTTGCTAACGCTAATGGAGATCAAGAAGGAACTGAAATCGAACAAGGTGCAGCAAGATATGATTATATTGTTGCAAAATATGGTCTAAAAAACTTCGCTAATAGAGATGTCGAACCATTAAATTTATATTATTTTGATGGAGTTAGTTTAAATAATAATAGTGTTCTAATTGTGATTATAATTATCTCTACTATCTCAATTATGAGTGTTACAACCTTACTCGTTTTGAAGAAAAAGAGAAAATAATAAATAACATTTATAATTTTTCCTATATCAACGTGCTATAATTAGCAAAGATTATGGAAATTAAGATTTATAACTCATTAACAAACAAAATTGAAACCTTTATCCCAATTAAAAAAGGAGAAGTTTCAATGTATGTCTGTGGACCAACAGTCTATAACTATCCTCATATTGGAAACATGAGACCGGTCGTGGTTTTTGATGTCCTTAGAAAGTTTTTAACATATGTTGGTTATAAAGTGACATACGTCTCTAACTTTACTGATGTTGATGATAAAATCATCAAAGAAGCAAAAAAAGAAAATAAAACTGAAAAAGAATTAACTGAATTCTATATTCAAGAATTTAAAAAAGCGACTAGAGAAATCGGCAGTGATATCCCTTCAATTACTCCAAAAGTAACCGATTATATTAATAAGATTATTGATTATGTTGATAACCTCGTTAAAATAGGCGCTGCATATGTGATTGATGGAGATGTCTATTTCAGAGTAAATAAGATAAAAGACTATGGTTCTTTAAGTGGAATCAATATTGATGACTTAATTGTCGGAGCAAGAATTGAAGAAAATTCACAAAAAGAATCTCCTCTAGATTTTGCTTTATGGAAGAAAACTAGTGAAGGGATCAATTGGCCTTCACCATGGGGAAATGGTCGACCAGGCTGGCACACTGAATGCTGCGTGATGATTGATACAATCTTCCCAAATCACTATATAGATATCCATGGTGGTGGATATGATTTAAAATTCCCACATCACGAAAATGAAATTGCTCAATCAGAAGCAACACATGGTAATAAAATTGCTAAATATTGGATGCATAATGCTTTCATCAATTTTGGTAACGAAAAAATGTCTAAGAGCTTAGGTAATGTTATTTACGCTAAAGATATGATCGAAAAATTTGGTGGAGCTGTAACTAGATTATTAATTTTAAGCGCCCATTATCGTCAACCTGTGAACTTCACTGATGAGACAGTGGTTGCCGCTACTCAAGAAGTGAATAAAATGGAGATGGTTATTAAACAACTGGCTTTAAAATTACAAGTTAATAATGTTGACCTTTCAAAAGGTAAACCAAGTAAAATAGATGGTTTCTTATATGCTTTAGCGGATGATTTGAACACTTCTAACGCTTTAGCGGAACTATATAATGTAATTAAACTTGCTAATCAAGAAATTAGAAATAAAGATATCGATTTAAATAAGCTCAATGACTATTTTAAGACATTGAATGATATGTTCATGATTTTAGGTTTAGACATTTCTTATGTCTCTTTAAATGATAACGATCGTGATATTTATCAAAAGTATTTGGAGGCTAAAGCTAACAAAGACTTTGAAGCTTCTGACAAATATCGTCAACTTTTAATCGACCGCGAGATCATGTAAAGGGGATAAATGTCATGAAAATAGAAACATCAAACATCATTTTCGGGAGAAACCCGGTAAAAGAGGCTTTAAGGGCTAATCGAGTGTCTAAAGTCTACATTTCTAACAATTTTAGCGACAAAAACATCTCTCCTCTTTTGCAAGAAAAGAAACCCTATATCAAAGTAATTTCGAATGGGGAGCTTTCTCAAAAAAGTAATGGTGGAGTTCATCAAGGTGTAGTCGCTGAGGTTAAGCCTTATGAATATTTAGACTTAGAAGAGATTCTTCGAAGATCGCGTAAAGAGACTGTCCCTATTATCGTGATTTTAGACGGAATTGAAGACACTCATAATTTAGGTGCAATATTAAGAAGCTGTGATGTTTTTAATGTGACTGGGGTATTAATTCCAAAACATAACCAAGTCCCACTTAATGCGACTGTTGCTAAAGCAAGCGCGGGAGCAATTAATTATGTACCTGTTGCCCAAATTGGAAGTATTAATCAAACGATTCAAAAATTAAAAGATAATGGATTTTGGGTTGTTTCTACCGACGGAAACGCCAAAATTGACTATAACCAACTTAAGTTTGATTTTCCGACCGCTTTAGTTATTGGAAGCGAAGGTAAAGGTGTTTCTTCTTTGGTGGTTAAAAATAGTGATTATGTGGTAAAGATTCCACAATACGGCCATGTGAATTCCCTTAACGCTTCTGTAGCGGCAGGAATATTACTCGCCAAGATTAGAAGTTAAAGATCGTTTTGCTGTTATTTCTCTCGAAAATGAAAGGAATAACAGAAGATGAAAACTCAACTGACTGACGAGCAACTTATCGTCAACTACTTTAATGGGAACCTTTATAACTTCGATATCTTAATCAATAGATATAGAAGGAAAGCAAAAAATCTTGCTAGTTCCCTATTACTCAAATTTAAATCCGTAAGTAGCGCTACCTTTGATGACTTAGTCGCGATTGGACTTAACGCAGTCCATATCGCGATGAAGAATTACAATCATCAAGGTAGTTTTTTTGCTTATTGGAGATTAATTGCCACTAACATGATGATGCAGGAGATTAAACTCTTTTCTTTAAGTGCGATTACTGGATCATATATCAAGCCTCTATTCATTGATGAAGTTGAAGAATTTGATGCCTCAATCGCTTCTCCAAGTTTAGATGAAGAGATGTCAAAAGGATTTCTATATGAAAGAGTGATGGAGATACTTAATGACGAAAATAATCAAATCGACCTCATTGATAAGATTGCGTTTATCTATTATTTAGACGAATATTCTTATACTGAAATCTCTCAAATCTTAGAGCTTAGCTATTATACGACCAGACAAAAAATATCGAGGGTAAGAGAAAAGGTCGGAAATATTTTGAAACATTCTAAAGAATAATCAAAATATCGTGTATAATAGAGCGCATGAAGTGTATTGAAGTTAAAGATCTCACATATTCATATGATGAAAATACCCCAGTTCTTAAAGGAATTAGCTTCGATATTGATGTCGGTGAATACGTCTCTATTGTTGGGCATAATGGTTGTGGAAAATCAACATTATGTAAGCTTTTAATTGGACTACTAGAGAAAAATAGCGGGTCAATAGTGATAAAAGGACAGGAGCTTAATCAAGAGAATTTAACTTCGATTAGGAATAAAATAGCAACCGTCTTCCAAAACCCTGATAACCAATTTATTGGGGCAACTGTCGAAGATGATATCGCTTTCTCTTTAGAAAATATGAACACTCCACTTAATGAGATGACTCAAAAAGTGAAAGAAGCCGCCTCAAAAGTAGGAATGATTGATTATTTAACTAAAGAACCTAGCTATCTTTCTGGTGGTCAAAAGCAAAGAGTGGCAATCGCTGACGCTTTGGTAAGAGAGCCAGAAATCTTAATCTTAGATGAAGCAACTAGTATGCTTGATCCAAGTGGAAAAAAAGAAATATTGGATTTGATTTCTCAAATGAGAAAAGAAAATCCTTCTTTAACTGTGATCTCAATTACTCACGATATTGAAGAATCATATAATAGTGACAGAATCATCTTGTTAGATGAAGGTAATTTAGTCTTATCTTGCTCACCAAGCGAATTATTTGATAATCGTGAATTAATTAAAAAATATAACCTCACTGTTCCTTTTGTAGTAGAGCTTAAATATAAACTTGAAGAGATTGGTTATAAATTTGATCAAAATCCTTCTTTAGAAGAGATAGGAGAGAAATTATGGCAATCAAAATAAATAATCTCTCTTTTGTCTATATGAAAAAGACTCCTAATGAGACTAAAGCAATTGACGATATTTCTTTAGAAATACCAGAAGGAAAAGTGACAGCGATTATTGGACATACTGGAAGTGGAAAATCGACTTTAATTCAAACATTTAATGGACTTCTTACCCCTAGTAGTGGAACGGTTGAAATCGATGATTTTGTAATTACAAATAATCCAAAAAAGAATAAGAAAATTAAGGAATTAAGAAAGAAAGTCTCAATCGTTTTCCAATTCCCAGAATATCAACTATTTGAAGAGACTGTCGAAAAAGATGTCGCCTTCGGTTTAAAAAACTATGGTTATAAAGAGGAAGATGCTATTAAAGAAGCTCATAACGCCTTAACGGTAGTGGGTTTAGATGAATCATTTTATAAACGTTCTCCTTTCGAACTTTCAGGAGGAGAAAAGCGTAGAGTAGCGATCGCAGGAATTATTGCTTTAAATCCTGAAATCTTAATTTTAGATGAACCAACTGCAGGCTTAGATCCTGAAGGAAGTAAAATCATCCTTAACTTAATTAGTAAATTAAACGAAGAAGGTAAAACCATCATTATTGTCACTCATGACATGAATATTGTTTTAAATAACAGTGATCACGTCATTGTGATGAATAATGGCAAAATAGCTTTTGAAGGAACTCCAAATAAATTATTTGCTAGTGATGTATCTAATTATTCAATTGATATTCCGCGATTATTTGAATTCTGTCTTCTTTTAAAAGAGCATAACGTCAATATTGATATCGATAAAATTAAAAATGTTGATGATTTAATTAATCAACTCAAGGAGCGAAAATGAACAACTTAACATTTGGTCGATACGCTCCATTTGATACATGTGTCCATCGTCTTGATCCAAGAACAAAAATCATGATGATGATTCTTTTATTAGTCTCAGTCTTCTTAAAAGTTAATTCATGGTCATCAACATTAATCACAAGTGCAGTTTTGTTACTTTTCTTAATTGTTGTTTTATTAATTTCTAGAGTAAGCTTTGTAAGCTTATTTAAATCTTTAGGAGCGATGTGGCTACTCGTTTTCTTATTAGTGATAATTTATGTATTCATTCCTAATTCAAGCTATAACCCTAATCATATTGCTTTCTATATCGGCAATTACGGGATTAATTATGACGCTTTTTATCAAAGTGGATATATCATCGTTAGACTTGTGATGATGATTATGATCACCATGGTCTTAACTAGCACTACCAAACCAATGGATTTAACATATGCTTTTGAGTGGTATTTAACCCCATTAAAATTAATTAAAGTTCCAGTTCATATCATTGCGATGACTTTAAGCATTGCTTTAAGATTTATTCCAACTATCTTAGAAGAAACACAACGAATTATGAAAGCTCAAGCAAGTCGTGGAGTTGATTTTAACCATGGTGGATTATTTAAAAGAATTGGAGCGTTAATCTCTTTAATTGTTCCATTATTTGTTTCGGCGATTGGAAGAAGTGAAGAACTTTCTAACGCCATGGAAGCTCGTGGATATGACCCATATGGAAAAAGAAGTCGATATCGTAAATTGCATTTCGGATTTAATGATTTAGTGGCTTTCTTACTAGTTTTTGCTATTTTTGGGGCGATTGTCGCCTTAGTGGTAATCGATAAAAACTTCTTTGAAGTGAATTATATTTATTGGATTTTTGGCTTTAATCCAATATTCTAGAGGTTATTATGAGACTATTTGCTTCTGTTTATTATAAAGGTACGCGTTACGCGGGTTGGCAAAGACAACCAGATGCGATTACTATCCAACAAGTGATTGAAGAAAAATTATCGCAATATTTTAATCGTGAGATCACAATTTATGGAGCAGGAAGAACAGATGCAGGAGTTCACGCTTTCGGTCAAAAATTCCATTTTGATGTCGATGTTAGTGAACTTGATATTTCTCGTCTACTTTATTCGATTAACATGATGCTCCCAGCAGATATTAAAATCGATGACATTGAAGAAGTTGATGAATCTTTTCACGCTCGATTTGATGCCAAAGCAAAGATATATTCATATTCGATTTTATTAGAGTCTAAAGACCCGTTTTTATATGAAACATCATATTTACATCCTTCTCCAATTGATATCGATTTATTAAAAGAAGTGTTATCCCACTTTGTGGGAAAACACAACTTTAAAAACTTCACTTCAAAAGAAGAAGATAAAGATAATTTTGTTAGAGAAATATATAACATCGAAGTTAGTGAAGTCGTTAATCATCTTTTCTACATCACTTTTAGGGGTGAAGGATTTATGAGATATATGATTCGCTTTATTGTTGGAGAAGCATTAAATATTTGTGAAAAGAATTTAGATCCTAGTGTTGTTGATGAATTATTAGATGAAGCTTCACCAAGGAAAATTGTTTCACATAAAGCCCCTGCTAACGGATTAGTTTTAGTCGATGTTGAATATTAATTATTTGATTAGCAACATAGTTGTGATAATATTTTTGACGGATTAGAGGTGTAAACATATGGGAAGAGCACACGAAGTTAGAGCTAAAGCAATGGCGGCAACCGCTGCTGCTAGAAGCGCATTATTTATGAGAGCCAGTAAAGAAATTTACATGGCTGCTAAAAGCGGAGTTCCTGATCCAGCTAGTAACTTAGCGTTACGTTCTGCGATTGAAAAATGGAAGGGACAACACGTTACTAAAGACGTTATTGAAAGAGCAATCCAAAAGGCAAAAGGTGGTTCTGCTGAAAGTTATGAACAAGGTAGATATGAAGCCTTTGGCCCAGGTGGAAGTTTATTCATTATTGATACTTTAACTGATAACACTAATCGTGCATTAGTCGAAGTAAGAACTGCAGTCACCAAAAAGGGTGGTCACTTAGGTTCGGTTATCTTCAATTTCACTGAAACTGGTGTCTTTGACTTTAACGGCACTAATCGTGATGAAGTTGAAGAAACATTAATTCTTAGCGATGTTGATGTTAGAGAAGTGACTGAAGAAGATGGAATGATTGAAGTTCTTGTTGAACCTTCAGCCTTTGCTCAAGCTAGAGAAGTTCTTGCTGGAATGGGTGTTACTGAATTTGAAACTGCTGAAATTACTTTCTTAGCAAATGATCCAATTGAAATTACCGATCCAGAAGATAGAAGAAAATTTGATGAGTTATGTGAAATGCTCGATGAACTTCAAGACGTTCAAAGCGTTTGCCATAACGTTAAATAATTATTTAACAAGATTGATATAGAAGAACCCTAAAGGGTTCTTTTCTATGCAATCTGCTCTATATTTCTTATTTTTAAAAAAATAAATTGATTTCATCATTTATTTAATAGTATGATTTTACTCGGCACAAGCCAAAAATAATGAAGTCCCCGGTAAGGAATAAGTTAGTTTGGTAAAGGAGGATTAATTGTATGCAACGTCAAACTACTATTGCAAAAGCAAATGAAATCCAAAGAAAATGGTATGTCGTTGATGCCACTGACAAACCATTAGGTAGATTAGTCTCCCAAGTTGCTCAAGTTTTAACAGGAAAGGTGAAACCAACATGGACACCAAATGTTGACTGTGGTGATTATGTCATCATTATCAACGCTGAAAAAGTGAGCTTATCTGGAGATAAAATCCACAACAAAAAATATTATAACGTCTCTGGTTATGATGGCGGTCTTAGAACAAGAACCGCGGGCACAATGCTTAAAGAATTCCCATGTGAAATGATTGAGAGAAGTGTTCACGGTATGGTGCCAAAAGGACGCTTAGGTAGACAAATTGAAAAGAAATTATTTGTCTATGCTGGACCAGATCACAAACACGAAGCTCAAAAACCTGAAGTTTTAGAGCTCAAATTCTAGGAGGATATAACTAATGGCAAAGAAAGAAAGTCTCCAATATTACGGTACTGGTAGAAGAAAATCATCCATCGCTAGAGTTTATGTCACTTCTGGCAAAGGCAAGATTGTTGTCAACGGTCGCGATGTCAATGAATATATGCCATATGCAACCCTTGTCATGGATCTTAAACAACCACTTGTTTTAACTGGAACTGAAGGCAAATATGATGTCAGATGTGAAGTTAAAGGTGGTGGATTCACCGGCCAAGCTGGTGCAATCAGACTCGGCATCACTCGCGCTTTACTTGAAGCAGGATGCGATCGCAAAGTTTTAAAGACTGCTGGTTTAATTACTAGAGATTCCCGTAAAAAGGAAAGAAAGAAATACGGTCTTAAAGCTGCGAGAAGAGCTCCACAATTCTCTAAGCGTTAATCTTTATTTGATATCTTTGATATCAGAAACAAGAAAGAACAAATTAAGGAAGTCTTCAAAAACTTCCTTTTTGTTTTTAATAAAAATTATTGATATAAATATTTTGTTATTGTATATTATTTAAGCGCGTATTTTGGGCCTTTAGCTCAGTTGGTTAGAGCGCACCCCTGATAAGGGTGAGGTCGATGGTTCAAGTCCATTAAGGCCCACCAAAATCGCAAAACTGCCCTGAAAAGGGCTTTCATTCAATTAAGCACTATAGGGACACTTAGTTCAGCGGGAGAACGCTTCCTTCACACGGAAGAGGTCACAGGTTCGATCCCTGTAGTGTCCACCATAGAGTTGCCGTCTTAGCTCAATTGGCAGAGCAACTGATTTGTAATCAGTAGGTTGTTGGTTCGATTCCGATAGACGGCACCACTATTTGAGACCGAGCAAGCTGAACACAGCTTGCTATTTTATTAAAAATAGATGCGGATATGATGGAACTGGTAGACATGCAAGACTTAGAATCTTGTGAGGCAACTCGTACAGGTTCGATTCCTGCTATCCGCACCAATAGTTAGTTAGCCTCTTTCGGGAGGTTTTTTATTTGAAAATCAAATTTTGGTTTTCAAATAATGCATTCACGCGTGCGCTATGTTAATATTTCTATATGCCTAATACTCAAATAAGAAAACAAATAATTAGATATATTATATATATCATTTTTGTTTTAGGTTTAACTGCATTAGCCTTTTATCTATCAATTGGAAACAAGATTACAAACATCTTAGAAGTTTTAAAAGGTGCGAATATTTGGTATATCATCGCGATTTTACTAGTTGTTATTGGTTGCATTGTTTTAAGATCAATTTCCATCTTCTCTTTAACTAGAATCTTTGATAAGAATTATTATTTCCATAGAGCAATTGCGATTGACCAAGTTGGTTCTTTATATCGTATGGTGACTCCAGCTGGAGTTGGTGGTCACGTTATGGAAACATATACCTACTATAAGCAAGGGATTAAAGTCTCTAACGCTTTAAGCGTAATTGCGATGTATTCTATTGTTTATCAAATTGTCTTAATCATCTATGGAGTTATCACCATTATTGTTAAACACGATTTAATTTGGCAAATTGGTTATCTCCCAATCACTTTTAATAATGATTCAATTCATGTTCCTTTATGGGTATTTGTTTCTATTGGTTTTACCTTTAATGTCTTATCAATTGGCTTTATTCTTTTAATTTCATATTGGAATGGATTCTTTAAATTTATTAGAGGACCAATTATTTCATTAGGAAATAAGATTAAATTAGTGAAAGATAAAGAAAAGACTCAAGCTACTTTAGATGTTGCAGTGATTAATTTTAGAAATAATTTAAAAACTTTATTTAAGAATCTACCTATTTTATTAATTTGTGTGGTTTCTTTCTTTTGCTATATTACGATTTCTTATTCAGTTCCATATATCTGTGGACTTTCTTTAGGGAATATGTCTCCATATGCGAACTATTGGGATAGTGTTCTTTTATCTAACTTCCATCAAATGGTGACTTGTGTCATTCCTATTCCTGGAGGAAGTGTTGTCTCTGAATTGTTCTTCTTAAAATTATTTTTCCCACATAATGGACCAACATTTTATATGAATGAAGATATCGCTAGAGCATCTTTATTATTATGGAGAAGCTTAATGTTTATCTTCCCATTATTTATCGCTTGTATTTATACTTTGGTCTACCATCCAAGAAAGAGAGAAAATGATGATCATCACGAAAATCAAATTCCTGAAGAATAAGGTAGTGGTCTATCTTAACAAAAAACGCTTAGACCTTGATAAAGATGTCTATCCTAATTTTTATCTTTATGTTGGAAAGGACCTTTCTGAAAAAGAAATTAAAGAGATTAAAAATCAAAATGATTCATCTGCCTATTTAAGATACGCATTAAATTTAAGAAGTAAAAAATTATTCTCAGAATATGCGATGAGGGAAAAGCTTTACAAAAAAGGCGCTTCTAAGCACATTACTGATTCAGTGATAAAATCCCTCAAGAGTTTTGATTTGATTGACGACAAGGCCTTTATTGACGATTTTATCGCATATTATAATTCTTTGAATTATGGAGAAAATAAAATCAAAGAGAAATTACGCAAAAAAGGGATTTTTGAAGAGAGGATAGAGAAGATTAAATTCCCTATTTCAATTGAGAAGAAAAAAGCGAAAGCGATTCTCCCTAAATTAGAAAAGAAATACGAATCGTATAATAACACCGCTAAAGAGATGCATATCTTTAATTCATTAATCCAGCAAGGATTTAATAAAGAAGTCGCTAAAGAAGTAATCTCATTAGTGAAAGATAGTTCTCCTAAAGATGAAAACGAAAAATTAGAAAAAGATTTTGAAAAAGTTTATCTCAGATTATCGAAGAAATATGAGAAAAAGGAATTAAAACAAAAAATCTTAAATTCATTATTAACTAAAGGATATAAATTTAATGACATCTACAAGATGATGGAAAGGAAGAAATTATGAAATTATTAAAAGATTTATTAGATGGTGATCGCCTTATCATGCAAGTTTTAGTGGGACAAGTGAGTCAAGGTACAAATAAAAGTGGGTCCCCTTATCTAAATGTTGAACTAAGAGATAGTAGCGGGATGCTTCCTGCTAAAAAATGGGAAGTAGAAGATAGTGATTATGAAATTTTAGTGACTGGTAACATCGCTGAAGTAATGTTAGAAGTGATTAAATATAACGATTCTCTTCAAGGGAAGATCCTTTCCGCTAAAGGTGTGAATATTGATTCCGTTGATGTCTCACGCTTTGTTAAAGCTCCTCCAATTCCAAAAGAAGTATTGATGAAGAGATTTGATAAATTAGTTAAATCAATTGAAGACAAAGACTGTAAAGCTTTATTAGATTATTTCATTAACAAATTTGGAGATAAGATTTATGAATCTCCTGCCGCTAGTTCTGTTCACCATGAATTTGCTTCTGGTCTATTAATGCATTCCGTTTCTTTAGCGGAACACGTTGATTATTTCGCTCATTATTATGAAAATATCAATCGTGATATTGCTGTTACTGGTGCCTTAATTCATGATTTTGGGAAGATGATTGAACTTGTTGGTCCTGCGGTCTTCCATTATTCAACTGAAGGCAAATTACTCGGCCATATCTCAATCATGTGTGGAGAGCTTAGAATTGCTGCGAAAGAATTGAATATCAATAGTGAAGTACCTCTATTACTTGAACATATTGTTCTTTCTCACCATGGACAATATGAATATGGTTCTCCTGTTCTTCCATTAACTAGAGAAGCATTATTAATCTCAATGATTGATAATTTAGATAGTAAGATGCTTGTTTTAGATAAAGCATATGAAGGAATCGCTCCAGGAGAATTCACTCAAAAGATTTATCCATTAGATAATCGAACATTCTATAATCCTAAAAGATAATTATATAGATATATAAGGACAATAAATGCGGAAATTAATCCGCCTTTTTAAGTTATTTAAGTTCTTGTTGGATTTGTTTTGCAATCGAAGGAAGATTAAGACCATCAGCGTTATTTTTCATCTCTAAGATAAATCCTTCGTTTCCATCATATCGAGGAATGACATGAACATGGAAATGCATTACTGTTTGGCCTGCTGCTTCGTAGCAATTAGTAAGGATATTAACTCCTTTAGCGCCTAGATATTTAACTGATACTTGGCCAATTCTTTGGGCAACATCCATTACTTTATGCATCTCTTCTTGAGAAATCGATAAGAAATTATCGTAATGCTTTTTACTGATAACAAGAGTGTGACCTTTACTCACTTGTGAGATATCTAAAAAGGCGAGCACGTCATTATCTTCATATAACTTATAGCAAGGGATTTCTCCATCGACGATTTTACAAAATACATCTTTTTCCATTTTTGATATTCTCCTTTATTAAATTAATTATAATTCCAATATTTATATTTTCAATATAAGCATAAGAAAAACCAGATAGAATTATCTACCTGGTTAATATCATTATTCAAATAAATCTGGATAATTACTCTTGAAGTAATCGTAGATCTTTTGATCGTGATAGGTAAGTGACATCTTCTTAAGCCAATATTCTTTGCTTAATGAAGCATAGCTTCCTGTTTCAGCGGTCTTTTGAGTAACTTCAGAGATAATTTCGTTAAGAACTGAGATACCACGTGTTTTAGCATAGCTATTTGTTGCATCCGCTCTTAATTTGATATCTTTGGTGGCTTCAACAACGTTAACAACGTAATATGCGCTATCATCACCTGTAAAGACGATGTCTTTTCTTGGATCAGCATCAGCGGCCTTCTTATCAAATTTTAAGAAGTAAGCACCGTTAATGGAGCACATATATTTGTTTTCGCCTTTTTCAAAGTTATCTCTTAATTTCCAAGTCCATGTTGTGGCGGTTGGATTTACTTTTTGGTATCTATCAGAACCATCAACGAATGATGAAGGATCATTTGGAACTTTAATATATCCTTCAAGTTTATCGATGTTCTTATTGATTAAGGCTTCATCACGTCCATCTGGATTATCTTCGTCATAGACGCTGACTTCATGTTTATATTCATAAACTGAAGAAGCGAATAATATATCGTTGATTTTGTTAGATCCATCTAATGATGGTTTACTCTTACTAACATACCATCCTTCAGTGACATCTTTTCTTTCTTGAGAAATCTTTAAGGTTTCTCTACTTAAGCCTTCGAGTTCACTAATTTTGCCGTTATCGGTGAATTTGTTATGTAAGGTGGTTGAATAGTCATCATAACTTGTGTAGTTATGATATCTTTCAAAGTCCTTAATTAAATCACCATAGGCTGTACCTTCATAATAGATGTAATCAACACCTTTATAGGTATATGTCTTTTGATGGTAAACGTCATAAGCGGAACCAGTTTGTAAATCTTTGACGATTTGTTTTGCTACTGGGTCAGCTTGAATTTCATCATATAAGCCTTTAGAAACTTTAGCGTAGCTTTCGAATAATTTTTGATATTCTTCATCGATTTCTTCACTACTAAGTCTTAAGTGTCCATTATCTAATGGCTCAATTGAATAGATGTTTTCCACTAAGTGGTTCATTAATGCGTCAGCGTTAACGGAAGAACCGCTATATTTTTCAATCTTGATCGCGTTAATCTTTCTAGCGTTACTTGTTCTAACAGCAGAAACTTCTTCATCTAATAAATATTGTTCAACGAGTAAATCTTTATAGATTTCTGGAACGATTTCATCTTCGATATAAGTGAATCCTGGAGCTTGATAGAAAGATTTATGTAATAAACCTTTAGAGAAGACTTCATCTTCTTCGATGGTGTAATCCACTAAGACTTTTGGAAGCTTTCTTTGTCCAAGAGAGTCGAAAGTATCGTGAAGAGCTTTTGCTGAGGCAAAGTCAACTTTCTTACCGTCTTTCCATAAAGATTTAACATAAGCATATTCATCAAAGAAGTAATTGCTTGTGTAGCTTCCTTTAACGGATTTACGATACATATTTTCAGCAATTCTCTTGTTGACATCTTTGTATCTTGATTTGACGTTTTCTCTTTCAGTGTCTCCTGGAGTCCATTCACTTCCTTCAGTAATGACCACACCTTCGTCAGTAATATGCTCTTTCTTTTCATTTCTATGCCAATAAACTTTATGGGCTTTAATGAATGCGTTGATCTTGGTGTGTTCAGCGCTTGTATCTGTTGCGGCTTCTTCTAAGGTGATAACGTCTTCTGCTTCAGAAGAAGTCTTTTCCTTATCGGCGATAACTTTGTTAAATACTCCGTAAATAGTTTCAGAATATTTGTATAAAATTTCTTCTAAGACTTGAGAAGCAATGTTTTCATGCATTGAGTCATAGATAAGTTTTAATAAGTTGTTATGAATGGAGGCTTCGCCTTCGCCTTCTTTTACGGTAATAACAGACTTATCGTAAGTTGATGGTTTAGCGTAGATTTCATCTGAAGAAGCATTAGAGGAACATCCTGCTAAAGACATTACTCCAAGAAGAGATAATACCGCTAATTTAGAGAATTTCTTATTTGACATAGCATTCTCCTCCTTCTTCAAATAATTTTAAGTACGCTTTTCTTTCAGCTTCATCAGTGGTTTTATTTGCCTTAATGAATTTGAAAGCACATGTAGTTGGGAGTTGACCTCTAAGCTTTCTCATATTGTTTTGGTTTGTGAGTTGTTGGAAGTATTCTTCCCAAGAAGAGAGAATAGATTCTTCGTTAGTGTAGTATTTATTTTCTCTTAAGCGTTTAATTGTATTTTGAATGTTTTGATAGATTTTGCTTTCAGCAAGTGTAGCAGCATCAAAGAACTTAATGTTATTAGCGCCAACAACACCGACTAAGTAATCGAATAAACGATAGGAATAAGCGGCATCGTAGATATCGTTAGAATCAGAGTTCTTTAACTTGCTCTTAATTGTTTCAGCACGTTTTGTATAATAGTTAGAGTCTGATGTAATTACGTTTTTAACGTAAGATTGTGATGGATATTCTTCACCAACTTTTGGAGTTTCAGTGGTGTAATAATCTTGTAAGGTAGTATTAAGTTTAGCAACTGAACCAGTTGGGTTAATAGAACCATCGCCATTATAAACAACACTTTCATAAGCTGTTAAGTTGGTCTCTCTAAAGACTGATTTTCTCATCACCATGAAGTGAATACCAGCGCTTGAACGGACACCGATAATAACATCACCTTTTCCTGTTCCTAAGATTTTTCTATCAGAATCTTCTTTTAAAGCAGGAACAAATGTATCGCTTGGTTTGTAGAAGTTATTATTAGCAACCCAGAATCTGGTTGTGGTTGGTTTATCTGCGTCTGCAGGTTCACTGAAGTCATGATAACTACCAGCCTTTGTCTTATAGGCAACAACGGTATCACTTGCAATTGAATCAACTGCAACTTCGTGACCTTCTTTATCAACTAAAGTTGTGATATCTTCGTTAGTAATTACGAATGGTGAACGGAAGTTTAAATATTGATTAAAGAGGACGTTACGTGGGTAAGCAGCGCTAGAAGCTTTAACTTCGGTATTTCCAATCTTTTCAAGGTTGGTGCTTTCATCACCGATTAATTTGAAGACTTCCCATGGGACGGTTGGAATATTGTTAAATTTAGTGAATTGACTATCTTTACTATATCCAGTCATTGAAGTTTCAACTTCATCAACCATGGTTTCACTCACGAGATCAGTAACTTTTTGATAATGTTCATGAGCGGTGCTTCCACTTTGAGTTGTTTCAACGTTGACTATAGCGTTGGAATCAATACCAAAGGCTTTATAAATTTCAGCGTTAGCCTTATATTTGATGGTTTCGCCTTCTTTTTCATCTTCGGCTGCTTCGTGGTTTACTCCACTTAAAAGACCATCGAAAGCATAAACACCGAGTTTGAATTCGTTATAGAAACCGGTTTGTGTGGACAT
>DEJH01000040.1 GCA_002353275.1 Caryophanales bacterium UBA2753
TTTTCATATTGAGAAGTGTAATGATCTTCTAAATCAACAGTAACTGGTAAAACTTCTTCAATTGGATCAATGTTAAGAATGACTCCTGCTGCATGCATTCCTGCTTGTCGAGGAAGTCCTTCAATTTTTGAAGCAAGAGAAACGATGCTTAAGAAATATTTATCGCTATCGACGAGGTTTTTAAAGGTTGGTAGTTTTTTATATGCATCTCTTAATGACATCTTGTCGGTGATTGATTTAGAAAGTAAATCGATGTGACGAGTTGGAATATTATATATTCTCCCGATATCTCTAAGAGCTTGTTTGGCTTGAATAGTTTGAAAAGTAGCGATGTTAGCGACTCTGTCATTTCCATATTTTTCTCTTAAATAATCGACGACTCTATCTCTTTCTGTATCCATAAAGTCGACGTCGATATCTGGCATTGTTTTTCTTGCTTTATTTAAGAAACGTTCAAATTGTAAATCGTATTTTAATGGATCGACTTCGGTGATTCCAATCGCATATGAGACTAAAGAACCGGCCGCACTTCCTCTACCTGGACCGACTAAAATATCATGACTTCTTGCATAATTAACATAATCGCTGACAATTAAAAAATAATCAGCATAGCCCATTGAGGTGATGACTTCTAATTCTGAATTTGCTCTTTCGATATGTTTTTGATCATCAATTCCTTTTTCTTTTAAACCTTTAAAAACATTCTCTTTTAAAGAGAGAGCAGGATCACTTACTGGATAATGAATGATATTTCCTCTTTTAAGATGGAAATTAAATGTTGATTTATTTAATAATTCTTCAGTGAGATTAAGCTCATCTTTAGTGTATAACTTTGAATAGTATTCAATGTTATGGAAATAATATTCCCCGTTTTCTTCTTTTTCTTCAATCTTCTCATCTTTATCAATTGCTTCCACAATTTTTAAGATAATCGCATCTTCTTTTTTACTATATTTGATTCTTGGGAAAGCGATCGTATTATAGGCATATTCTTCGGCAAAATCTCTAACATCTTTAGCAAAAGCAAATTCTGCTTTACTAGTGACTTCAATTCCTAAAAGAAGATCGTTAACATATTCAGAAATTTTAGCGAAATATCTCACAAATTCATTTGGATTGTTTTTAGAAAATTCCTCTTTGAATTTGCCATAATTTGTTTCAAGAATGAACACTAAGCCAGAGTGGTGCTCTTTTAAATCGGTTAATTTAATTTGATTAGTGCTCATCAAGAGTGATAGATGAATTAAATTACGATATCCTTCTTCATTTAATACATAGGCCACTAAAAAGTTATTATCGATATTCATTTCCATACCAATAAGGTATTTCTTTTTATTTTTCTCCATCTCTTCAATAAAAGAAGGGACGCCATAAAGAAAAGAAGAATCTGCTAAACCAGCACCAATAAATTTTTCTTTATTCAAAGCTTGAACAATTCTTTCAATTGTTAATCCGCTTTGTAAGAACGAATATCCGGAAATGACTCTTAATGGGACAAACATACTATAAGTATAATTCAAAAGTCAGATAAATAAAAATCAATATTGGTGAAATTTATTTATAAAAAGTAGGAATAAATAGAGTTATTAAAAAAGAGCCGATATCTCGACTCTAATTATTTGAATTGGCCTTACTATATTAAAGCATCCAAAGCTTCGATGAATTTTGGAAGTTCATCAAGCGTGGTGATTTTTGCGCCACTAGCTTGTTTATGTCCGCCTCCACCAAATTCAGCAGCTACTCCATTAATCACATAATCGCGTGAACGGATGGAGATTCTCCAACATGGTTCTTTTGGATCTGTATCTTGAGTGATGGAACACCAAATGTTAATTCCTTCAATGTTAGAAAATAGGTTAACATTTTCCTTTCCTCTTTCAGTGGTGATTTTGAGTTTACGTTGAACTTCATCACTTAATACGTAGTAGGCAACACCTTTTGGTGAGACTTCATAGTGATTAAGAATATAAGCGGTGACATTTAAATCGTCGATTTGTTTAAGATACATCGCTCCATAAATTTCATTTAAAGAGATGCCACAACTAATTAAGAAAGAGGCAATCTTAAATGTATGGGCGCTAGTGGAGGAATATTGGAATCTTCCGCTATCACCAACCATCGCAATATAGAAATTTTTTGCGCTTTCTTTAGAGAAGACATATTTCCCTTTAAAGTTGAGGAGTAAGGATACCACTAATTCACTTGCAGCAGCTTTACTTGTATCAACGATATGGATGTTAGCGAATTCTTCATTTTTTGGATGGTGGTCGATAACAACAATCTTTTCACCTTTTTGGAATCTTGGATCGGCAATACGAGAAATATTACCAACATCAACAATGATTGAAAGAAATGGTTTGTTAAACCAAGAATCACTTTCTTTATCCATTTCTTGGAATAATCGAGGAGTAAATGTCACATGGTTATCACCAAAAACTTTAACCTCCTTATTTGGGAAGTTATCTTTGATAAAGTGATATAAACCAAGTTGAGTTCCAAGCGCGTCATAATCAGGCATGATATGTCTAAATATCGCAATACGGTCGTATTTCTTGATTAATTTTTCAAGTTCAACATTCTCTTTTTTGAACTTTTTTCCAACTTCTAATATTTCTTTTTCTTTACGCATATTATTTACCCACAGTCATCTTGTAAGCGTCACGGGCAATCATCACTTCTTCATCGGTAGGAATGACCGCAACTTTGATCTTACTATTTGGAGTAGAAATTAAGCATTCTTTTCCGTGGATAGTGCTATTAAGAGCTTCATCAATTTCCACTCCTAATGCTTCTTTAATTTGATCGACAACTTCTTTTCTAGTTCTTGGTTCGTTTTCCCCAATACCAGCAGAGAAGATGATTAAATCACATCCACCTAAACGAACATAATATTGTCCAATAAAGTCAGCGATTCTTCTAACAAATAATTTGTTAGTAAGAATGGCGTGCTCATTTCCAGCATCAACTGCTGCTAAAACATCACGGCTATCTGGTCCGACAGTGGACATCCCTTTAAAGCCACTTTCTTTGTTAAACATTTGATAAACTTCTTCAGCGGATTTACCAGTTACTTTAACAACATAATTGAAAACACTTGGATCCATGTCTCCGGTTCTAGTTCCCATCATAATTCCTCCAAGAGGAGTTAATCCCATTGAAGTAGCAACACATTTTCCGTTATTAATTGCGGTAATAGAAGCGCCAGAACCAATATGACAAGAAATGATTCTCTTACCTTTAGTATCTTTAAGATATTTTTCTCCTTCAATCGCTAAATAGTTATGGGAGGTGCCATGAGCTCCATAGCGGCGGATATCATATTTTTCAGTTAATTCGTATGGAATTGGGAAGATATAATCTTGTGGTTCCATGCTTTGATGATATGCAGTATCAAATACTGCCACCATTGGGCAATTTGGTAAAACTGCTTTAAAGGCTCTAAAACAAGTTAAGTGAGCAGCGTTATGAAGTGGAGCAAGAGGAATAAGAGATTCAATCTTACTTTCAGTGTCTTTATCAAACATCGCGGATTTTGAGAAATATTTGCCACCTTGAACAATTCTGTGTCCAGCAGCTTTGATTTCATCATAGCTAGAAATAATCTTCTTTTCTAATAATGCGTCAACCACCTTTTGAGCCGCTACTTTGTGGTCTTTAAAGGTTGGTTCGCTAACTTCTTTTTTGCCGTTGTATTTAATGGTGAAAATTCCTTTGTCTAAACCGATTTTTTCACAGTTACCAGAGCAAAGAACTTTCTCTTCTGGCATTTCATATAATTTGAATTTTAAACTTGAACTACCTGAGTTAATTGTTAATACTTTTGCCATTTTGTTCTCCTTAATTTAAATCTCAATCATTATCTCACAAATTCAATTATATTGAAATTAGAAATATAAAAAGAAGATTGCTAAGTTATGCTATAGTAGAAGTGATGAGAAAAATCGTTTTAAGCTATCAAAAGAATATCCGTGATCTTGGTGGATATGTTGGTTATGGTGGTAAGAAGGTTAAAGAATTTCGCTTATATCGAGGTGGTTTTTTAGGAAGAGTTTCTTCTGAAGATATCAAAATCATTAACTCTTTAAAACTCACTGATATCGTCGATTTTAGAAGCAAAACTGAATACACTGACCGTCCTGATTACGCTTTCATGGGTGTCTCTTTTCATAATCTTCCAACGATGGATGAGACTAATGATGAAGAGTTAAAAAAGAATAATGAATATGATGATAGTAACCTTCTCTGGTTTTTAAATGGTTCCACTGATGGAAAAGGGCATATGAAAAGAACATATGTCGATGTTTTGTTTTCAAAAAGCGGAAGAGAATCATTAAAAGAATTCTTCTCTTTATTAATTAAAGATGAATATCGTGTTGTTTATTTTCACTGTTCCCAAGGGAAAGATCGCGCTGGATTAGCTGCTTATTTATTACTAACCGCTTTAGGAGTCAGCGAAGAAGACAAAATTAAGGATTATCTTCTTTCTAATGAAGCGATGGCGATTAAAATCCCTACATTAAAAGCAATGCTAAAAAATAAACCATATTACAATAAAGAATACGAAAGAGCGTTAACCGAAGTCTTTTCTGCAGATTTAGAATATTTAAACGCTGCTCTTGATGCGATTAAAGAAAATTGTGGCTCAGTAATGAATTATCTCACTGATATTCTTGAAGTTAATATTGAAAGATTAAGAGAGATATATCTACAGTAAAAAAAGAAGAGGTTTTACCTCTTCGTTTTTATAACAACTTTTCAATCTCTTTTTCGCTATATACTTTAATTCCGTTTTGCTCTAATAAAGTGGTGGTGATTCCTTTGCCTTTAACCATTCTTCCATCAAAGTTTCCGGAATGGATTTCAGTGCTTCCACAGCTTGGGGAACCATCTTTAAGAATTGCGATTTTGATATCTAAATATTTACAGATATTAAGCGCTTTTTCAGCACCTTCCTTAAAGAAACGAGTGACATCTCTTCCTTCTTGATTAATCACTTTGTCTTTTTTGATTTCAGAAGGGACTCTAGGAGTTTTTAATCCTCCTTCAACTTCTGGACAAAATGGAACGAGTTTATATTTCTCTAATAGTTCTTTAATTAAAGGGTGATATTGACTCTTTCCGTCATATCTCACTTTGTCTCCAACTAAACAGGCACTAATTAAAATCTTTTCCATATCGACCATAATTGTATACTTCAAGAAGATAAAAGAGCAATAAATCAATCAAAAAATATAACCAAAAGCTTATAAATATATTAGAATATGAAACAGGTATGGAATCTTTCTTTTACAAAGTAAATGAAACTGAATATTTAGTTAATGTCACTAAAAAGAAAATGAAAAGTATTCATTATCGATTTAAAGATGATCATTTTGAGATTTCTTGCCCTCGTTTTGTCTTAAAATCAACTTTAATCAAAGGTTTAGATAAATATGCGGCTAGATTAATCAAAAGTAGTGAAAAAGAAAAACCAATAGATTCTAATTACATATACTTATATGGTAAAAAATATGAGCTATCCGAAAGTGGAGTTATTCATCTTGAAGAATATGGAGACATTTCCTATAAAAGTCAGACTCAATTAGAGAAGAAATTAAGAGAACTATTTTTACTAGTTATTACTAGTAGAGTGAAGGAATATGAAAAAATTATGAAAGTTCCTTCTTATCGAGTGACGATTAGAAAAATGACTTCGAGATATGGAAGTAATTCTCGAGCAAAGAAACATCTTAATTTCGCTACTATACTGATGCATTATTCTCTTCCAATTATCGATTCAGTAGTAGTTCATGAACTCGCTCACATCCTCGTATACAATCACTCAAAAAAGTTCTACGATGTAGTGTATAAATATTGCCCAGAATATAAGGAATGTCGTTATAAGTTAAGGAAAGGAATATATCAATGATTAAAGTGATCACAAGTAAAGACAATCAAAGAATCAAATTTGCAGCTTCTTTAAAAGAAAATAAATATCGCAAAATTCATAAAATGTATCTAGCAGAAACAAAGAAATCCCTTGAAATGGCGATCTCTGCTCAAGTCGTTAAAGAAGTTTTTACTCTTGAATATTTAGATATTCCTGAAGATATTCCTCAATATTTGGTCAGTGAAGAAGTGATTAAAAAACTCTCCTCAAACGTTAATCCTGAAGGAGTGGTTTTCATCGCGGAAATGAAAGAAATTGAGGTTAATAATCCTAATAAGATTCTCTATCTTGAAGAAATAACGGACCCAGGCAATATGGGAACGATTATTCGTACCGCTTTAGCTTTCTCATATGATTTAGTTTTACTCTCAGATAATTGTGTCTCAATCTATAACGAAAAAGTGATTAATTCTTCTAAAGGTGCAATATTCATGATGCCGATAAAAAAAGGAAAAATTCAAGATTACCAAAAAGATCACAAGGTTATCGTTTCTACTTTAGCGAAAGACTCTATTTCTTTAGAAGAAGTCAAAGCTCCTGAAAAATTCATCTTAGTGCTTGGAAATGAAAGCCGAGGAGTCTCCTCTGAAATCAGTAAACTTGCCGATATAAAAGTCAAAATCCTCATCAATAACATCGATTCGCTTAATGTCTCAGTCGCTGGCGGAATCTTAATGAATAAAATTCATTAAATTAGAACACAAAAGTGTTCTTGTTAGTATTTAAATAAAAAGGGAGATGAAATTATATTTCAATTCTCTTTTTTTGTGATATACTTTTTCACGATATTTAAAGGTGATTTAAACTATGGAAAATCAAAACATCAACAAAATTTATGATCAAGCGATGGATGAGATTTCTTCTTCAAGTACGTCAGAAAAACTTCAAGAATTAAAAATCAAATTCCTTGCTAAAAAAAGTGTCTTGATGTCCCTTTTGTCCACTTTAGGAACTTTACCTCCTGAAGAAAGAAAAGCGATGGGGCAAAGACTCAACGAAGTCAAAGCGGAAATTTCTAAAGCAATCGAAGAAAAAGAAAACGAACTTCGAAAAGCGGAAATGGAAAAGAAACTCAAAAGTGAAACGATTGACATTTCTCTTCCTTCTAAGAAAGTGGAGTTAGGTGGACAAAACCCATTTTATGTTGTTAAAGATGAAATAACTGACATCTTCTTAAATATGGGCTTTGAAGTTGCTGACGGACCAGAAGTTGAAACTGATTTATTTAACTTTGAACTTCTTAATATCCCTCAAGATCATCCAGCTAGAGATATGCAAGATACCTTCTATATTTCTGACTCTCTTCTTTTAAGAACACACACTTCCCCTGTTCAAGCTCATACAATGAAAGAAGCAAACGGAAAACCAATCAGAATCATTTGTCCAGGAAAGACATATCGAAGAGATGATGATGACGCAACTCATTCACATCAATTCGCGCAAATCGAAGGTCTTGTAATTGATAAGAACATTAATATTGGTCACTTAAAAGCGACCTTAGAACTATTCGTTAAAAAGATGTTTGGAGAGAAACGTGAAATTCGCTTACGTCCATCTTATTTCCCATTTACTGAACCAAGCGTTGAAGTTGATATCACCTGTGCCTCCTGTGGAGGAAAGGGTTGTTCGATGTGTAAAGGAACTGGCTATATTGAAATCTTAGGTGGTGGAATGGTTCACCCTAACGTTTTAAAGATGAATGGATATGATCCAGACGTATATAGTGGTTTTGCCTTTGGCATTGGTATAGAAAGAGTTGCGATTTTAAGATATGGAATCGATGATATTCGTAAGTTTTATCAAAACGATGTCCGTTTCTTAAATCAATATCGCAAAAAAGCATAAGTGGAGGTAGTTAACAATGTTAGTCAGTGTAAAAGAATTAAAGAAATACGTTGATTTAGAAGGCTTAACTGCCGAAGAGATCGCTGAAGGATTAACTTTTGCTGGTATTGAAGTTGAAGAAGTTTCTTCTTTAGCTAGTGGAACCCATTTAGTGATTGGACAGATTATTGAATGTGAAAATCATCCTGATAGTGATCATCTCCACGTTTTGAAAGTTGATTTAGGAAAAGAAATCAAACAAATCGTTTGTGGCGCTCCTAATGCGAGAAAAGGACTTAAAGTCATTGTTGCTCAAGTTGGCGCTAAACTTCCTGGTGGAGAAATTAAACTTTCCTCTATTAGAGGAGTGGAATCTCATGGAATGTGCTGTTCCCTTCTCGAGCTCGGAGTGGACGCTAAATATTTAAATGAAAAACAAACTTCTGGTATCGAAGAATTACCAAGTGATGCTCCTGTTGGAGAAAGTGATGTTTTAGGATATTTAGGACTTGATGATCAAATCTTAAATCTTAAGATCTTAGCCAATCGTCCAGACTTATTATCTTTATATAATGTCGCTAAAGAAGTTGGAGCGATTTTCTCTAGAAAAGTGAATATCCCAACTTATTCCGAAAAAGAAAATTTCAAAACCGAACTAAAGGTTGGTAGTGAAACTAAACGTTGCTCACAATTTTCAGGTCGAGAAATTCGTAACTTAAAAGTTAAAGAATCTCCTAAATATATGAAAGAAGCTCTCCGATCAATGGGAGTAAGAAGCATTAATAACATTGTTGATATCGGTAACTATGTCATGCTTTTGACTGGTCAACCACTTCACATGTATGACGCTGATAAATTAGAAAAAGCGGAGTTAATTGCAAAAGATGATAAAACCATCGACTTTGTCGCTTTAGATGAACAAACTTATAAAGTCATTCCTGGAGATATTGTTATTACCACTAATGATAAAGCGATGTGTTTAGGTGGAGTGATGGGCTCTTTAGAATGCGCTGTCGATGAAAAAACAAAGAATATCTATATCGAAGCTGCTTCTTTTGATGGAGCAAGTGTGAGACACACTTCTTCTCGCCTTGGTTTAGTCAGTGAATCTTCTTCTCGCTTTGTAAAAGGAACTAATCATTTCCAAGGAGAAGAAGTGATTGATTTTGCTTCTCACTTAATTAAAGAAAACTGCGAAGCAGATAAATTCTCGAATATTGTCACGTTCCAAAGTGAAGAGAAAAAAGATCAAATTGTTAAATGTGATGTTTCTCGAATTAATGGAAGACTAGGAACTGAATTCAGTAAAAAAGAAATTATCGATGTTCTTTCTCGACTTCATTTTGAAGTCAAAGACGAAGAAAAAGGTGCTTTCTTAGTTAAAGTTCCTACTTTTAGACTCGACATTTCTGGAGAAGCAGATATCTCTGAAGAAGTGATTCGTATCTTAGGATTTTCTCATGTTAAAAGTGTTCTCCCTACTTTAGATGTTAGAGTGGGAGGTCTTAGTTTAAGACAATCTAGACTTAGAAAAATTAGAGAATCTTTATTAAATAAAGGATTAGATGAATGCTTAACATATTCCTTATTAAGTAAAGAAAATTCTACAAAGTTCAATCTTCTAAACGAAGAAGAACATTATGTCCTTCTTAATCCATTAACCGATGAAAGAGAAGTGTTTAGAACTCATATCCTATATTCTTTATTAGAGGTGGCAAGCTATAACGTCAATCGTCAAAATAAAGATTTAGCGTTATTTGAAACGTCAAATATGATGTCTAAATCATCAAGAAGTGAACATTTATGTGTCGTATTAGTTGGTAATGAACTTAATCGCGACATCATGAATAAAACCCCTTATGATTTTTATCACATGAAAGGGGTAGTGGAAAATGTTTTCACTCTTTTAGGAATTGAATCTTCAAGATATAGATTTGATCGTTACGAATCTAATAAAGAAGAACTTCATCCAGGAAAAAGTGCGAAAGTCATCTTCCAAAATAAAGTCATTGGAGTAATGGGTGAACTTCATCCTAATGCCAAAAAGGAATTTGGTTTAGCTAAGCTTCCAGTTATTGTCTTAGAAATGGATTTAGAACCACTTTTAGAAGCGAAAGTTTCACTTGTGAAAATGTCTCCAATTTCTCGCTATCCACTCGTTAATCGTGATCTCGCTTTAATCGTGAGAAAGGAAATTGAAGTAATAGACATCATTAAATGCATCAAGAAAAACGGTTTAGGCTTAATCAAAGAAGCAAAAGTATTTGATGTTTATGAAGGAGAAAATATTAGTCGTGACTTTAAGAGTGTGGCGATTAGTATTTCCCTAGGAAAAGAAGGAACATTAACCGATAAAGAAATCACTGATGTGATGGATAAAGTCAAATACGAACTTAATAAAGCGTTTGATGCAGAACTAAGAATGTAAAAATGAAAATCAATCGTTATTTATTTAAAAATAAAGATTATTCATTTGAAGATGATATCGATTTTTCTAATCAAAAAACCGATCCAAATCATATTCGAAAAATTAGTAACACTCATGTCAAAGTGAGTGGCTTTGATTATGATGATTATCTTCTTTTAAATATCACGGTCGATTCAGATGTTATTGGAGTGTGTTCATATTCTTTAGAAGATGTCCCTCTTCATTTACATTTCTCAACTGAACTTGCCTTCACTTATGATGAAGAAGACGAAGATAATTATGTGATTAAAGAGGCAATCTTTGATTTAGATCCATATATCTTTGACTTAATCATCTCTGAAGTTCCATATACTCTAGTTAAAAAAGGGGCAAAACTTCCTTCTAGTGGCAACGGATATCGAGTGATGAGTGAGGATGAATATAACAAAGAAAACGAAAATAAAAAAGATTCGCGTTGGTCTATTTTAGACGATGTCGAATTGTAGAAAGGCAACAACATGAGTTCATTTAAAGATTTAAGAATTGTTGATAATTTTTATCAAACAAGTGCATTTTTCCCAATGCCGACGATTTTAATTTCGACATTAGATGAAAAAGGAAATACCACATTAGGAGCCTATTCCTTATGTTTCCCATATTACATCGCTGGAAAAGAATATTACGCGATGATATTAGAGTGTCGTAATAGTTCTAATACCGCTCAAAATATTTTAAGAACTGGAAAATGTGCGCTTAATTTTTTGGAAGATAACCGCAAAGATTTTTCAACTATAGTGAAACTTGGTTTTCCAGGAGAAACTCCTGAAGAAAAAATGAAGAAATCGAATTTTGAACTTGAACAAGGTTTAGCGGAAGGTAGTCGTCCTTTAGTGATTAAAAAAGCATATCAAGTATTTGAATGTTCTTGGGATGACTCTTTAGAAGAAGCATATAAAGATAAAGAAAAAATCGGGCAACTTGAAGGAGTGGAAGGCCCATATCGTTCCTTTAACGGAATCACTTCTAAATTTGGTTGTCACTTCATCTTAAAAATCGACAAGATTTTGATGAAAGAGAAATTCTATAACGCGATTATTAATGGAGTGAAAGCTAACAGCTTCCCAAAAGTTCCAGTCGATTATGGATATCGTGATTCTACTTATTTCTGGTACACCAAATTTTCTTCTCGACCAATAAAAGAGCCAATCCCAGCTGGGAAAGAAACTAGTGTAGAAAGTGTCATGTACGCTGCTAATAGGATTGATGATAAAGTCAAATTCACTAAAGAAGCATGCCAAATGATCACTAAAATTCCTCGTGTTTTCTTAAAAGCCGCTTTAACTCAAATGGTTAATTACGCCAAAGATAAGGGTTGGACATTAATTGATGTTAATGAGATGAAAGAAATCCGCGACAAGAGAAATAAAGAAAAACATTAATTATTTTATAATTAAAATATAAATTTCCTAGGTCAAATCCTAGGATTTTTTAATGTTAAAAAATTTTATTTTATATATTGCATATATGAAAAAAGTCTATTAAAATGTAGCTACGTGGTAAAAAGTGGGAGAAAGTGGTAAATGTACTTTGGTAGTTACGAACACACTCTTGATGAAAAAAACCGTTTGTTGATTCCTAAAAAACTTAAAGAGGGATTAAAAGAGAACGCTTTTCTTTACATCCTCAAAGGCTTTGAAAGTTGCTTAGCGGTATATAACCAAGACGAATTTGATAAACTCATCAAACAAAGTGAATCCATTTCCTTCAACAAAAAGAATTCTCGTGATTATCTTCGTTTAATGCTCTCAAGCGTGACTGAATTAAATATTGATAAAGTTGGTAGAATTCAACTTCCACAGCAATTAATTAATAAATTCCAAATTTCAAGAAACGTCATCATCATTGGTGTTTATGATCATTTTGAAATCTGGGATAAGACCAAATATGAAGAATACCAATCTGAGGCTAACGAAAGATTCGAACAAATCGCTGAATCGTTAGAAAAAGAAAATGTCTGATCTTCACACCCCTGTACTCCTAAAAGAAACTATTGAAGGTCTTAACATTAAAGAAAATGGTATTTATCTCGATTTAACTCTAGGTAGAGCAGGTCATAGTAGCCATATCCTCTCCAAATTAAACACTAATGGCCTGCTCATTGGAGTTGATCAGGACGATGAAGCAATCGCTTATAGCGAAAGCCGACTTAAAAAGATTTCTACTAATTTCAAATTAGTGAGAGATAACTTCGTTAACATTGATTCAATCTTAGATAATTTAGGAATCGATAAAGTTGACGGAATATTAATGGATCTTGGAGTGTCATCTCCTCAATTCGATGATGTTAGTCGTGGCTTCTCCTATCGATACGATAGCGAGCTTGACATGAGAATGGATCGAAGAAATGAATTGACCGCAAAAAGAATCATTAATGAATATCCATTACAAGAATTAGTGAGAATATTTAATGAATATGGAGAAGAAAAATATTCATATTCAATCGCTAAAAATATTGTAAAGGAGAGAGAAAATCATCCAATTAACACAACTTTCGAACTTGTGGAAATTATTAAAAGGAGTAAACCTGCTAAAGAATTAAAGAAAGTGGGACACCCTGCTAAACAAATCTTCCAAGCGCTCAGAATTGAAGTTAACGATGAAATTAATGTTCTTAAAAAGACATTAAACAAAGCTTTAGAAAGATTAAATCCACAAGGAAGATTATGTGTCATTACCTTCCATAGTGGTGAAGATAAGATTGTTAAGCACTTATTTAAAGAATTAACAATCACTGAAGGAAATCGATTCGACCTTCCGATTAATGAAAAAGAAAAAGAATATCGATTAATCACAAAGAAAGGAATAAAGCCTAGCGAAGAAGAAATTGAGAGAAATCACCGCTCAGTGAGCAGCACTCTCAGAATTATCGAAAAAATTTAAAAGAAAGGAGAAAAGTTATGGTCATGAAAAACAAACTTTACAAACATCACAAAAATAAGTTCGTCTTATTGATGCGTAATTTTTCTTTAACTTTTGCTTCGATTTTCGCGATAGCTGTGGTTGTTGCAATTCCAACCTACATTTCCTCAAATCAAAGCAGTCAAGTAACCACTGCAGAAAGTGCTACTGTCGCTAAAAGTGACATTCAAGAAGTAGCGAGTGAAACTGAATTGCCAATAACTATTGAAGAATAACAAGAATCCCCCTTATCTTGTTGTCTTGGGTCTAGGTTAGCGCCTAGACTTTTTTATTTCCTTCATTAACAAATTATTGTTAATAATAAAGGAGTAATATATAATTTTTGTTGTTATGAACAAAAATATCGTTTCTTTAGAGATTTCTCATAAATACATCAAAGTTGTTTTTGGTTATGTTCAAAATGAACAAATCTTTGTGACTTATACCAAAAAAGTTCCAATTGATCATTTAATTGAAAACGGTTTAATTGTCGAAAAAGAAGAACTCATCAAAGAATTATCAAAGATTAATCCAGTGATTGATCAAGCCGCTCAAATTAATGAATTAATTAATAATGTAATCTTAAATCTTCCTCCTTATGGACTAGAAGTATATAAGACTAAGCAAATGATGTCAGTCAGCTCTGCTGAAAGAGTGATTTCTGAAATTGATATCATTAATATCTATAACGGTATCAGGAATAAGAATCTTCCTGTTGATAACGTCTTAATCGATATCATTCCTGAATCTTTCTCGATTGATAATGGAAATATGTACGCTCAAGCGCCAATCGGAAAAGTAACTAATGTCTTAACCGCTTTAGTGAAAGTTCATACCATTCCAAAAAGAATTAATGCTGAATTTTCTGAAGTTCTAAAAGGGGCCAATATTTCTATTGATCGTAAAGTGATATCCACTTTCGCCGCTAGTGAATTAATCGCGACTTATCCTGACGCTCCTACTTCCTATTTCTTAGTCGATATCGGAGCAAGTTCGACTTCTGTTTCCTTAATAGGAAATAAGCAACTCTTAGCAACTCGTTCATTCTCTTGGGGAGGAGATAAAATCACTGATAAGATCGTTTCTAAATTCAATATCAATGAAAATGAAGCTGAAAAAATCAAAATCTTATATGGTTTAGATAAACGTGATATCAAATTCAAATATATTGTTTCTAAAGAAGAGACTCCTGAAGGATATATCAAACACGACATCGAAGAACTTAACGAATTAATCGAAAGTGAACTTGAAAACTTCTATAAAGGTCTTAATATCGCTTTAGAGCAACTCGCTTTATTATATAAAGTTAACGATTATCAATCTCTTCCATTCCTC
>DEJH01000077.1:0-1464 GCA_002353275.1 Caryophanales bacterium UBA2753
TACGTTCATAAAGTTTTAAAGCGGCATTAAGAATGTCTTTGCTGTCATTGGTTAATTTTTCTAGAGTTATCGATTTATTACGTGCCTGATAATTAGTGTCTCTTGCCATAATTTGAATGGTATTTCCGACCATTGAATCTTTTTTGGCGCGCATTGACACTTCTTCAGCAAGCATCATAAAAGTTTGTTTGATGATTTCAAATTGGTTTGTATCACTTTTTAAAGTTGTGGAATTACCCACTGATTTTGGATTTTCGTATTCGGTGATAATCTCATCTGACCCATAACCATTAATCCATAATTTTAATTCATCGGCAAATTTGCCTAATATTTTTAATGTTGCTTCGTCATTGTTATTTAATCTATTAGCGAGATCACCAATTGTTTTTACTCCAATATGTTCTAATCTAGGCGCTGTTTTCTTTCCTACGCCAAACATATCTTTAATTGGAAGCGGGTATAAGATATTTTTAATATCTTTTCTTCTAATAATTGTTAATCCCATTGGTTTTTTATAATCGCTCCCCATCTTTGCTAAAAAGCGAGTTGGACCAACACCAATTGAACACTTTAGACCAGTCTCTTGATATAAAGAGAGTTGAAGTTGCCTAAAGAAAGCTTCGACATCTTTTTCTTTTTTAATCACATCAGTGAAATCAGCGAATAGTTCATCAATTGACGCCATTTCAATGAGTTTTGTGTATTTTGATACAAACTTTCTGAATTGATGCGACATCATGACATAAAATCGATAATCTGGTTTGATGATGATTAATTGAGGACAAAGCTTAACCGCTTTATTCATCGGCATTGCGCTTCTTACCCCAAATTTACGAGCCTCATATGAACAAGTTGAAACCACACCACCTCGACCAAGGTGACCGATGGCAACGGCCTTATTTTCTAAAGCTGGGTTTTTAATTTCTTCCGCTCTAACAAAAAAGGCATTAAGATCGATATGTACAATAACTTTTGACATATCATTATTATATAATGCCTCTAATATATTATGTTAACTTTTATTTATAATAAACTGATAATATCGTTCACTGTTAAGTGATAATGTTCCCTTTGTTCATCAATTGTAGCTTGTTTAACAAATTCAGTTGGAACTGTTTTAACAATTACTTCCCCTTTATACCCAAGAGATAATAATTCTGCTTCAATCGCATTAGCGAATCCTTCTTTGGTTGCATAAGCGTTATAAATGATGATTTTCTTATAATGTAACAAGTCTTTGAGTTTAGTTTTATCGTATGGTCTAAGATAAATCGCATTTAATAAGGTGACGTTTAGATTTTTTTCAATTAACGCTTCTTTTAATTTAACAGTTAGTGGACCAACAGAAATGATTGCCTTTTCTTTTCCTTCGAGTTCCACTTTCCAGCTTCCATAAGGAATCTTTTTCACATTTTCAACTTTGTCGTGGAAATATTCTCTTGGATATCTAATCGCGAACACTCC
>DEJH01000077.1:1536-5347 GCA_002353275.1 Caryophanales bacterium UBA2753
ATTGTATATAAGAAAGCTTCATCATAAATTCCTTGATGAGTGTCTCCGTCACTTCCGACTAATCCTGCTCGATCAATTAAAATGGTCGCGTTAAGATTCATTCTCGCGACATCATGAGAAAGTTCGTCATAACTTCTTTGTAAGAAAGTTGAATAAATAGAAACAATTGGATGATATCCGCTTATTGATAATCCACCCGCAAAAGTAAAGGCGTGCTCTTCAGAAATCCCGACATCAATCATTCTATCTGGATAGACATCAAATAAAGAATCTAACGAACTACCGTGCCCAGTAGCAGGAACAATAGTCACAACCTTATTATTTATTGCCATCTCATTTTTAATGAGAAGGTTATATTGTTCGCTCCAAGAGACCTCTCCATCTTTTTTATTAAGTTCTCCAGTTTCAATATTGAATTTTGAAACACCATGCCAATCACCAATCGTATCACTTTCAGCGCGTTCGTATCCTTTTCCTTTGATTGTTTTTAAATAAACAACAACAGGTTTATTCACTTTTTTAGCACGTGCCAAAGCTTTATCAATTTGTTTGATATAATGTCCATCAATTGGTCCGATAACCGCATAACCAAGAACATCAAAAATGGTCATAGAAATAACTTTACGTTTAAACCAGTTTTTGAATTTGGTGAATTGAGTGAGGATATATCGACCAAATCGGCCTCTAAACACTTTTTTAGCAAACCCTTTAGTCTTACGATAGAAAACAGAGGTTGAGAAATTTCTAAATACTTTTGATAAACCACCTACAGGCTTAGAAATTGACATCTCATTATCGTTTAAAACGATAATAACTTTATGTTTTGATTGGATTAAAGCGTTTAATCCTTCAAAGGCTAATCCGTTTTGAATCGATGAATCACCAATAAAAGCAACGACATCATAGTTCTCTTTATTTAAATCTCGAGCATAGGCCATCCCAGTAGCAACACTAATTGAGGTAGAAGAGTGGCCTGCTTCAAAATGATCATAAGGAGATTCATTGATTTTTTGGAATCCACTTATTCCATCTTTTTTTCTAAGTGTTTCTAACGTTCTTCCGGTTAAGATTTTATATGTATATGATTGATGGCCAACATCAAAGATGATTTTATCTTTTGAAAAATCAAAGTTGCGGCATAAAGAAATCGTTGATTCAACCGTACATAAATTACTTGAAAGATGTCCACCATTTTTGGAGGTAATTTCAATGATATATTTACGGATGTCATCACTTAAAACATCTAGTTCTTTATAAGAGAGATCTTTTAAGAAATCTGGACTAGAAATGTTATGTAAATCGATTCTTTTAACTTCCTTTTTTGCCATAAATAATATTATTTATTTACTTGATGATTTTTTCAACTTTCTCTTCTGCTTTTTTGAGTTCTTCATTTAATAAAGCAATGATTTTTTGTCCTTCTTCATAAAGTTTAAGACTTTCATCAATAGAAAGGTTGCCACTTTGAATGTCGCTAACAATTTGTTTAAGGTGATTAAGTTCTTCTTCAAAATTAATTTTCTTTTCCATGATTACTTTTCTCCTTTTAAGTCCACTACTTTACTGATTATTTCTCCATCACTCACGATGGTTTTAATGTTTTGACCATTTTTAATTTGTTTAATTGATGAAATTGAATGTCCCTTTTCATCAACCGAGATTGAATATCCTCGTGATAAAACAGATTTTGGATTCAATATTTCAAGTTGTTTTTTTAGATGATTAAGTTCATCTTTTTCTGATTCAATTTTCTCTTTTAAAGATTCTTTGATTTCTTCTTTAAGAGTTTCTAGTTCTTCTTTTTGATTTTTAATCAAATTGATGATTGCTTGCTCCATTTGCATGGTTGCGTAATTGAATTCTTTTTCGATTTCTCTACGATCAACAGTTGCTAGCTCTGCTGCTCCAGTTGGGGTTGAGGCTCTTTTATCAGCGATGTAATCGATTAACGTCGTATCAATTTCATGACCAACAGCGGCGATAATTGGGAATTTTGATTTAGATATCGCTCTAACGAGTTTCTCATCATTAAAAGCGCTTAAATCTTCACTAGCGCCACCACCTCGACCAATAATGAGAGTGTCGAGATCATATTCTTGCGATTTATTGAACGCTTTTAATAATTCGCTAGGAGCTTGTTCCCCTTGAACTAAAGATGGAAAGACATAAATGTCTGCAATCGGATATCGACGTTTAATGTTTGTAACAATATCTCTAATTGCTGCTCCATTAGGAGCGGTAATAACTCCAATCGCATTAGGGTAGATATTTATTGGTCTTTTTCGACTTTCATCAAATAAACCTTCACTCATCAATTGCTTTTTAAGTTTTTCAAGTTCGATTAGTTGCTGCCCTAATCCGACTTCTTCCATTTCAAAGACATTAAGATTATAGCTTCCTCGAGGAACATAAGAGTCGACACTAGCTAAAACAGTTACTTCATCACCATTTTTTGGAGTAAAGATTACTTTTTTAGCGTATCCCGCAAACATGACAGCGTTAATCACTGAGTCATTATCTTTCAAAGAAAAATAAAAATGCCCACTTGGATAGGCCTTAAAGTTACTAATTTCTCCTTTAACACGGATGAACTTCAATTTTTCTTCACTAGTAAGAATGGCCTTAATGAAGTTATTGATGTCGCTGACCGTGTAAATAACTGAAGTTTCAAACATCTTAATCTAAAACCCCAGAATCTAATAATCCGTTGATGAATTTGGCTTGTTTGTCGTCGATGTATTTTTTTGCTAAGTTAACAGCAATGTTAATAACGATGCTTTTATCGACAGGACCTAAATATTTATAATGAGTATAACTCATTAATAAAATTGCTTGAGTTAATAATGGTAATCTTTCCCATTTCCATTTATTAAGATAAGGGATATATGCGTTTTTGATTTCACCATATTTTTGTAAAGAAATCATAATTGAATCAATAACAAATGGAGAAGCTTCAGAACACATTGACGAGATAATTTCGTTAGCGCTTCTAACCAATTTTCCTTCACCAAAAGTAAAATCCGTTAATTCGTTATAAATAACGGTCATGATGATGAAGTGTTCTTGATTTCTTGATAGTTCCATATCGCTCGTTAATTATATATAAAATATATCGTTAGTGCAAAATAAAAAGCAACGGATTAACCGTTACTTATTATTTAGAAATCGAATATTACTTCAATATATCTTCGCAGAGTCTTACTAAACGATCACTTGTGAAATCAAATTTCGCAATCACGTCTTTAGCAGGAGCAGAGGCACCAAAAGTGTCGATGCCCATGTGATATTTTGCCCATTTATACCAACCGAATGTTGATAACATTTCTACTGACACTCTTCTTTCACTTGGCAACAAGAGAACAGAACGACGATATTCAACATCTTGTTTTTCAAAGATTTCCCATGAAGGCATTGAAACAACACGAACATCAATTCTCTTTTCAAGAAGTTTTTGTTGTGCTTCGATTGCTAAGGCAACTTCACTACCAGTAGCGATAATCACAATGTCGGCCTTTTTCTTTTCATAAGAAACAACGTATGCTCCTCTTTCCACTCCTATAGCACTACTATTTTCAAGTAATGGAAGATTTTGACGAGAAAGAATTAAAGCAGTTGGAGTCGTTGTGCTCTTGAGAGCAACTTTCCAAGCAGCGTAAGTTTCTCTTTCATCGGCAGGACGAATAACATTGACATTAGGAATACTTCTTAACATTGCGAGTTGCTCAATTGGTTGATGGGTAGGTCCATCTTCTCCAACAGCAATACTATCGTGAGAGAATAAATAAATTCCTGGTAAATGTGATAAGGCCGC